>JALYXV010000289.1 GCA_030947025.1 Actinomycetota bacterium
ACTGACCACCCGGTCTGCTTCGCCGCGCCCGCGATCAGGTTCAACGACAGCGTCGTTCAGGACGAAAACCGGTTCTCGTGCTGGCCCACAACGTCGCCGTCATCCTGACCGAACGTGTCCCTCAACAAGATCTCCTGGGACCAGACCTACCCTGGCTGGCTGCCTCAGTTGTCGCTCAGCTAACTCATGTCATTGGATGCTCTCCTTCTGCCATGGCGCCCGAGCTGCTGGGCACACGTTTCGATGTCATCTTGTGCATTTCGATGCGTCAGCAGTGGTTCACACATGTTCGTCTTCTCGTCGCACACCTGCCCGGCTCTTGTCGGGACTTTCCGCAACGCTCACCACCCCGGCTCTTGACCGGCGCAGCTCGCGGTGGTTTGGGCTCTCCGCCTGCACGGCGAACCCGGAGGACCTACTCCATCACCGGCACAGCACGGATCATGGTGGACATCTACTTCACCATCACTCCCCTTTCAGGACACACCGGACCTCGAACGCACGAGCCGCCCGGAACGCGATGGCTGCTACCTCTCTGTGGCCGCTGACCGGCCGGGTGGCAACTACACCGGCAGCGGCCATCGCGGCTGGTGGATACCCGGGTGGGTCCCATCACTGGCGGAGCGGTGGTCCCATGCTGCTGACGGAACTCACCTCAAAGCGGTCCCATGCCCGGTGGCGGGCGACACTCGGCAGAAGCAGGTAAACCGTCCTTGGGGGCCTCGGCTGAGGGCGGTGGCTTTGCGCATCCCTGAGCGCCGTTCGACCCTGTCATGGGTGGTGGAGCGCGGCACCGCAGGCCGCGATGCCCGGTCTTGGGCGGCCGGTGACGCCGGCGATGGAAGGCTTTCTTCATCTGTCGGCTCAGTCGTGGTGACGCCGACACCGGGACCGGGGTTTAGAGGTCGTGGTCGCCCTGCGCAGCCCCCAGAACGCCGCCTCGGCCTCGGCCTGCGAGATCCACCCGCTCGCATTTCCAACAACAACCACACCCGGTCAGCCGCCGCTCCCTGTGGTCTGATTCCCGGCCCAATCGGTCGCGTTAAGTCAGAATCGGCCGCCCCCGACGGCTCACCGTCGCCGACCTCGCGGCCAAAGTCCACGCCGTGACCGGCAACGACTACAGCGTTCGCCAAGGCGCCTACGACTGGGGCGCAACGGCTCGGTCGAGTACCTTGTCGAACCCCCGCTACCAGGACCACGATGCGGCCGAAACCTTGACCTCCATCATGGTGACGTCGCTAGCCACTAGCTCCGGCCTCTCAACACCGAGTCCAGAGGACGGGGTCAGCCGATGAATGGTGCGGAGACTGCACAGGATCGAAAGTGTCAAAGAGATGGTCAAGGTGCCGTTTGGCTGCCCGGACGTGAGTGACGGGTCAAAGACCGCCGGATACGCTGCATGCTATGAAGACTGTGGTACTCGGCCCGAGGCCCCTGGAGTTGGAAGCGCTGATCGTCCGCCGACGGTCTCTCGGCCTGGACCTGTTCGACAAGGTTTGGGAGGGACATACCAGGTGGCTCCGGCCGCCCATCCTGCCCACGGATCCGTGGACCACGCGCTGGCCGTCCTACTCGACCCGTATTCGACAGCTGCCGGCTTGGTCGCCACCGGGCCCTTCATCCTGGGCGGACCCGACGACTACCGCGTCGCAGACCACGGCTACCACCGTCGCCTACCCGAGGACGTCTGGGTGCCGAGCGCTGCGGTGGTCGTCGAGATCGTGTCGCCGGATGACGAGACCTACGACAAGTTCGGCTTCTACGCGGCCCACGATGTTGACGAGCTCATCGTCGCCGACCCCTACTAGGAGCGGTTGGTCCGGTGCTTCCGACGGCAAGACGACCATTACGTCGATGCGACAGGCAGCGATCTCCTCTCTGTGGGAGCCGCTGAGCTCACCAAAGGCATCGACTGGCCGCCGAAGCGCTGAAGCGCCGAAGCGCTGAAGCGACGGTGTCGACAGAATCCCTCCCCGAGTCGACGGATAAATCACCACTATCCGTCGAGCGTGCTTGGGTGCGTTCGTGCAGTGGCCATTCCGGGCACTCAATCTCGACGACGTAACGGGTTGTTCCTGATTTCTCGTCAGTCCGGCGAGTTGTCACCCGAACGGCCCGGTACCGGTGTTCTCGGACATCGTGACCGCGCCGGCGACTTGGTTTCCAACGACGTCGAAACCCCCGATGTTGTTGGCGACCGCAAGAACTCGATGTCGACCGCTTCGCCGTTCGAGACGACGATCGAGCCGGTGTGTGAGCGGTGGTCACGGTGAAAGACGGTGAAATGTAGGTGCCGTTTCCGGCGACGGTCCGTGTCGAAGTGACGAGCCCTGTTCCGTTTCAAGTTGGGTCGTTCGGGCCGAACACAAGGAAGGTAATCGTTCAGTGGCCGTATAGCCGTCGGATACGGTGGCGGTGTCGGTGATGGTTCCACCCAGGAGCACCGGCGCCCATGCCTTGGTGGCGACCATTGGTGACGCTTTGGTGACCGTGACGGTCTGGTTGGCATCTGCGCAGGCGGTGACGGCGGCGTTGTTGTTGGGGTTGCCGTTGTACGCGGCGACGAATCGGTAGAGGCCGGCTCGGGTCGCGCTGAACGGGCCGGATGTGTATGACCCGTTCCCGTTGACCACTGTGACAGGAACAGATGCGAAGGAGCTGGTCGGGACAGCGAACTCAGCGGACGGTGTATGGACCTGTCGACACCGCGTGGTAGCCCTTCGCTCCAACCACGCGGGCAAGGGGGCTCCGGGGGTCCTCTCCGGCGGCGAGCCGGTCCAGCACAAAACGGAAGTCGTAACGAGGTGTCCAGCCGAGTTCGGCGCGGGCTCGGGCATTGACGTAAACACGATCAATGCGAGGAAACATCTTCCAACCCCGCCGGGCGTACTCCGCCTCCTGATCGGGAAAGAGTCGACGCACGACGTCGGGAGCGCCCCGGCCCAGCTCGGTCACGTCCTCAGGCTGGAACGGGGTAGTGGCACTCACGATGTACTTGGCAAAGCCGATCGCAGGGGCCCGGGTCAGGGCGAGGAGATGAGCGCTCACCACATCTTCGAGATCAACTCGGCGGTAGAGATACTCATTGGCCTTGACGTTGGCGTCATCATAGGTAGCGCGAACCTCGTCTCGATCATCGGGCTCGGGAAAGAAGCGGGCGGTGCGGAGGACGAGGATGGGAAGTCCGGTATCTCGAGCCACGAGTTCGCTGAGGTCCTCCGCGGCCGATTTGGTCACGCCATAGATATTCCTCGGGACCGGCGCGACCGCCTCGGTTATCCAGGCTGACGCGCCGCCGGGACCATGACTGAGGGCTCGCCCGAAGGCGCTGGTCGTGCTCGTGAACACGAAGCTGGCTACTCCCGCCGCAGCAGCCTCTTCCAGCAGGACGAGGGTGCCGGACACGTTGGTGTCCACGAACGCCTGGCGATCATGCGAGCCGACGTGGGGTTTATGCAGCGTGGCGGTGTGGATGACGCCACTCCGGCGGGAAACACACCCGCGGACCACTTCACGGTCGGCAACCGACCCCACCACGTCGGTGAAGGGGGACGCCAGTATGTCAAGCCCGACGACCTCGCGGCCTTCTGCCCGCAGTGTGCGAACGAGGGCCTCACCAAGATGTCCGGCGCTGCCGGTAACAAGGATACTTGCGGGGCTCACGCCGACAGATGGTAGGTGAAGGTCCCGTCGCCGGAGCAAGCGGCTCTCATCGGTCAGCCTGGACGAGTTGGACTAATCGGTATATCGTTTTGTCAACCGGCTAGCGTGCGCGAACCGGCTCTTTACAAGGGGGGCGCCGTGATCTTGCAGCGTCGGATTTGTCGGCCGCGGGCGAGGCAGCCCATGGCCGTCGTCATTCTGGCGACCGTGGTGGTGGCCGCCACCTCGCTGGTGCTGGGGGTCGCCCCGGCATCAGCCGCGGCCGCCCCACTAGGCGTCTTCACCGCCTACCTGAACAGCGGCGACAGCCCATTCGTGCTTCCCAGCCCGTGGCAGGGGTCGCCCGGCGTCACCTTCGTCGGGGGCGGGACGCCAGCCATGGGACCCTGCCCCGGCAACTGTTACGACTCGGGTGCCATCCGTCTCGACAATCCCAATGCCACCGGCGTGGCCGTCGACTCGGTGACCGTCGACATCGGAACGAAGCATTTCGACCTCTGGCCCCATGGCACCATGACCATCCCTGCGGGCACCGCGAAGCAGCCCGGCCAACTCATCCTCACCCAGACCGCCTCGATCAACTTCGACGGCTCGGATACCGCGGCGGGTTGCAGCAACAATGGCGTCATCCCACTGGTGCACGTCACCGTCGGGGGCAAGACGACCGGTTTCGACGATCTGAGCCAGTCGCTGAACGACAACGGCACCAACGCTGGCTCATGCGGCGGTAACGAAGACCGCCCCTGGGCGTCGGCGCCCCAGGCCGAGGTCCGCATCGCTCAAGTCGCGTTCTCCGCCCCCGACATCGTCCGGGACCGGATGGGCGCGCTCCCACAAGCGATCTCTGACTTCGCTTCGGGATGCCCAGTCTCGAAGGACAACGTCGAATGGAAGGACTGTTCGCCGGCCCTCCCCGACGGGAAGCCGGAGAAGGACTGGCCTATCGCCGTGGTCCGGGGCACGCAGATAACGATCACGTCAGCGGTCTTCAAGGTGCGCGCCGGCGTAACGCTGAACAACGTCACAGTGACGGGCAAGGCCGACTTCGGCAACGGGGTGGTCCTCAGCTTCACCCAAGCCGGGCTGAGCCAGGTGGGCGACACGATCACCACAGGTGCCATGACGTCCGACGTAGCCGTCCCCAACGTCGTGGGCCAGTACACCAACCTCAACATGGTGCGGATCCAGTGGACCGTCTCTTCGGGAGCGTCCGCGCTCAACGGAGGGACGAGCTCGCACCCGGTATATGTCCTGTTCAACACGCCAACGTCGCCACTGTACGAATCACTGGTCGACCTGACCACTGGGGCTGCCCGCGGTCTGAACACCGCCAACGGCGTGGTCGCGGCGACCTACGTTCCCTTTACGGGTCGCGCCATCCAACGGCGCAACCTGGACCCTGTGAGCGGATCCGTGTCCGACGGCGGCCTACTCCAGTACTGGACCACTTGGGACCTGCGGACGGCTATCTCGGGCGGGTTCAGCTGTCCCCCCAACTTCACCACCTATTCCATACTGCGAACTTTGATCGGCCGATGCGGTGCGTGGGCTGCCTTCTTCGTCGACACCCTGGGCGACGAGGGCATCGCGTCGTCGCCGGTCGCGGTCGACACGTTGACCAATTTCCCGGCATTCCCGGATCCCGGCGGCAAAATCGGCACCCACCTCATGCTGGTCAACAACTGGACCTTCGCCGGCCCCACCGGCGCGGGCAACTTCAACTACGTAACGACCATTGCCGTCCCCTACACCTGGAACGGCACCAAGTACGTCGCAGGGGCGGGGACGTTCGGCGCGATGCACGAGGTCGACGACGCACCAGGGATCCCCGGGCAGGGTGCCACCGCCGACCCCAATCCTCCAGGCTGGTTCCTGTACGGGGACCACGCCGTCGTGCTGTACAACAACCAAATCTGGGACCCGTCCTACGGCACCCCGGTGACCGCCGACGGAGCGGCCTGGGCGACCCAGTCGCTGGCAGGCTTTGCCATTCTCTCGGCCCACGACAGCGCCCACGCTGCCCAGGCCCCATTCACTCGTACCTGGACGATCCTGGCCCACATGGGCACCTGAGAAAATGGTTGGGGAAATTGGGACGCGCTGAGCCAGCGTCTCGCGGTCAGCGCATGCGACGTGGCGACGTAGCCGACCGCGGGTCTGACACAGCGACGAAGTAAACGCTCCGGCCCGAAGCGGATCGGGCCGCCGTGGATCCGGCTGTCTCGAGCGTCGCTTTCCAGCAGTGCGGGTCCGACGAGACAGGCGCTGGGTCGACGAGCGGCGCATTGTCACAACGTCTAACCGGCCAAGAGTAGTTGCCGATCGAGGATGCCCCAAACAGTAGAGCGGACAATCCGTCGGGCGGCTATCCCGAGTATGTTGCCGTCGCGAGACCACCTTTGATGGCGTGGCCCCCCGGTGTTCCTTGGTCCGACCACTGCCATGCTTTGCCGTCCCACCAGTTCGTCCAGAGGTGCCCGTCGTCGGCCGTTACGAACACGAAAGGCCGGTTGTCGTAGGTGACGGTGACGAGACTGCTACCGGCCTTGACGGGGTGGCCCGTTGGTGTTCCCTGGTCGGACCAGTGCCATGCTTTGCCGTCCCACCAGTTCGTCCAGAGGTGCCCGTCGGTCTGCACCAGGAAGACGAAGGGCCGACCCTGATAGCTGACGGAAGCAAGTTCGCCCGAGGGGATTCCGTTGCCTTCCCCTCCTTGGTCGGACCAGTGCCACGCTTTGCCGTCCCACCAGTTCGTCCACAGGTGCCCGTCTTTTGCGATCACGAAAGCATAGGGCCGCCCCTGGTAGGAAGCGGTCGTGACCGCGCTTACGATGCCGCCACCGCCAGATGGCGTGCCTTGGTCGGACCAGTGCCATGCAGCGCCGTCCCACCAGTTCGTCCACAGGTGCCCATCACTGCCCACCATGAAAGCGTAAGGCCGCCCCTGAAAGCTGACGGTAGCGATCGTGCCCCCCTCTATTGGCGAGCCTGGAACTCCTTGGTCGGACCATTGCCATGCTGCGCCGTCCCACCAGTTGGTCCACAGGTGCTCATCAGCGCCCATCATGAACACAAACGGCCGCCCTTGGTAGGTGACCGATGCAAGGGAGTAGCTGACCGAGAAGCCCCCGGGGGGCGGTGCTCCTTGGTCGGACCAGTGCCATGCTGCGCCGTCCCACCAATTCGTCCACAGGTGGCCGTCAGACGTGGTCAAAAAGACAAAGGGGCGTCCCTGGTAACTGGCCGTCGTGAGATACGTATTCCCGAACGGGCTCGAAGGTGCACCTTGGTCGGACCAGTGCCATGCTGTGCCGTCCCACCAGTTCGTCCAGAGGTGCCCGTCGTCGGCCTCCATGAATACGTAAGGCCGGTGAGAGGCCCTGTAATAGATCCGGACCTCCCCGCCCGGTGAAGCGTTGCTCGCGATGACGCACTTTTGGCCGCAATCGCTGTAGTTGGTGACGGCCTGCCAGTCGAGGGTGGCGTCGGTGCCGGCCGAAACACTCGTCCCGACCTTCAAATCGATTTCATAGAAGGATGTCAAGTCGACGTCAGGATAGTCGGAACATTGGGGCACCGGCAGCGAAGGTGTCGCGCCGTAACACTCAAGGGTCTCGCAAGCCCATGCCAGCTGGGCGATGTTGCTTACCGTAAGGGTGCACGCCGGGTATCCGACGAACGCCGATTCATAACTGAATCCTGACGGGGACTGGCCCGTTAGCGTCATTACGCCTTGTAGAACATCGCCTTCGTTTACCTCGACCAGAGTCTTGTAGATAGCCGTGCCGCCTTGGCCGTTGACATACCAATTGGTGATGGCCCAGGTGTTGCCGCCGCCGGCTGCTGAGGGACCCCATTGCAGAACTGGTTGTAGGATGTATGGCCCAACGGAGGTCTGCTGCAAACCGTTGAAGAGAAACACTATTTGCTGATCGGTCGAGACCGGAGCAGGGGGGACGATCCACTTAGTGCTAAAATAAACAATTGGCTTTCCCGTGTTGTTCGCCCACTGACTGAACTCGATCCAGCCGATGTCAGGCAGGGCCGGGGTGGGTCCTTGGCCCTCTGCAGCAGGTGCAGGAGGGGCAGCCCCGAACCGATTCAGGGTCGAGTGCTCGCCGAGGTCTTTGACCAGTTGGCCAGTGGACGTTTCAACGATGCTTAGCCGTCCGTCCAGGCCGCTTATGTGGTGGCCTTGTTCCAGGGCGTGCACCTGGGTTGGGGGACGCCAACCCCCGGGCGTGAGGACGAGTGTTGTGGGTTCAGGAGCAGTCGTCATCAGGATTGTCCTTCGGGTTGACATTCGGAGTGGACGTCGTCTGATATCTCGCCTAGGTGCTCGACCACCTTGCCAGTGACGGTCTCAATGATCTTCAGTTCGCCATCCTTGCCGCTGATCTCTTGTCCCTCTTCCAAAGTGTGAACCTGAGAACTCGGACGCCAACCACCCGGTGTGAGCACCTGGTCAGTGTCGTCGGAGCTTGGTCCGCCCGTCGGAGGTGTCTCCTCCGGGTCAGTAGCCGTGGATTCAGGAGGCGTCGGCATTCGCAAGATCTTAGACCCGAGAGTCGAAGAAGGAAGGAAAATCAGCTACCCATATCCGAATGGCTAATATGGCGTCGGTTGGCATCCACACGGCAACGTGGCCACCATCGTCCTGTCCGGCTCGACGACCGCACCCCGGCGGGACTGGACGTCACCTTGGTCAAAGGCGGGCGACGGCAACTTTGTTGTCGGACGCCGATCGCAACGACAACACCTTGATTTGCCCATCCCCGACGGCCGCCGGGTCGCCGCCATCGCGCCGCTCTCCGTCTGACCGCCGCTTCTCCTGCCGATTCCGCTACCGCCCAGAACCGCACAGAACCGCACAGAACCACACAGAATGGCGCAGACATGGACTCCTTTTGACCCGCGACACCCGAGTGGCTACCCACTCGGCCGGTCGCGATCGCCATCGCCGTCTGGGAAAAGGGAACGGGCACGGGCACGGGCACGGGCGAGCGCATCGGAAAGGGCCACGTCCGTCAGCGACGCCACGATCAGGTCAGCGGCCGACAGATCGAGATCGGCGGTCAACGGGTGTGGGACCGCCACCGTGAACAACCCCGCGCTCATGGAGGCGGCCACGCCGTGCTGAGAATCCTCGACCGCCACCGACCACCGGGGATGCGCGCCCAGGAGGAGACAGGCCTGCCGGTAAGACGTCGGATCCGGTTTGGGAGGAACCGACTCGTCCCTGCACACCACCAGCGCGAATCGGTCCGCCACCCCGAGGCGCTCCAGGTGACCGGTGACCCAGTCCCGCGGGGACGACGATGCGATGGCCACCGGCAGACCCATCCGGTCGGCCTCCCCGAGCCACTCGAGAACTCCGTCACGCGGGCCGTACCCGGATTGCAGCTCGTCCCGACGAGCCCGGCGCCGCCCGACCAGGGCGGGGTCGAGGGGCACACCCACCTGACGCTGCAACTCGGCCCACGGGTCAAACACGCCATCGGTCCCGATGACCGCCTGCCAGCGCACCCGGGACAACTCGACGCCATGGTCTGCCCATAGCTCCGCCCATGACTGGAAGACGGGCTGCTCGGTGTCGAGGATTGTCCCGTCGAAGTCGAGCACCAGGCACGAGCCGTCCACCGCCCCTCCGGTCAGGCCGCCCGCGCCGGCAGGTGTCGAGCCCAGGACGCTGGTGGCGACCAGTTCGACGCCTCCAACCGCCTCCGCCATGGCGCCACGCTAGCGGCGCCCTCTGGCTTCCGGTGAGATCAGGTCAGATCACCGGCTCAGAACCGGCTCAGAACTGGGCCTGATACCGCGCCGTCGGGCGGGGAAAACCGCACGATGTCCCGTCGGTGTGGACCACCTCGCCCTCCCACGGGAGGCGATACTGGCCCTTGACCAGGTCCTCCATATATGTGTAGGGGCAGTCGCCCGCTCCGCCTTCGACCGCCACGTAGCCCCGATGGCCGAACTGGTAGGGGTTGTTCTCCACGCCCCAATGACGTCGTGCCTCCCCCGCCAAATCGGGCCGGACCTCCCCCACCACGATCTCGTTGGGCCAGCCTCCCCCGGTCACCAGCGGCACACCGTCGAAGCCCACGATCATGGCTTCCCCCATCGAGTCGAACGTCCCGTCCGATCCGCACAGGCATACCGATGCGGTGTACGCCAGGTTGCAGAAGGCGTTGGCCTGATTGGTGATCTGCCAGGAATGGCGGATCGGGGCGGTGTAGCCGGCCGTGCGGAGGATCACGTCAGCCCCTTTGTAGGCGCACTCCCGGGCCATCTCAGGGAACATCCCGTCATGGCAGATGATCAACGCCAGGGTGCTGCCGTTGGGGCCGGCGCACACCGGGATGCCGATGTCGCCCGGCGCCCACGGCTCCACCGGGACCCACGGATGCAACTTGCGGTAGTACAGCCGCAGCTCGCCCTCAGAGTCGAAGATGATGCCGCTGTTGTAAGGATTGCCTCGGGGATTGGCCTCCATGATCGAGAAGCAGCCCCATATGGCGTGCAGGCGACACGCCTCGGCAAAGGCCGCCGTCTCCGGTCCCTGGAGATCGCACATCAAGGCCGGATCGGTGCTCATCGACAAGCCGTGGAGGGCGTATTCGGGAAAGACCACCAGGTCCATGGACGGATAGCTGCGCCGGGCCTTGCCGACCATGGCGCAGATCACCTCCGTCTGGGCCGCCAGGTCTGACCGGGTGGCCACGGCGGGCAGCTGCAACTGGACCAGGCCGATGGAAACACCGCCCGGCGATCGATTCAAACCTGCGAGACCGCTCATGCTGACTCCTCCCCGGTGGCGGCCACGAACGTGGACCCACCGTACGGCTCAGTCATTTCCCCTTTGTTGCCCCCTTGTTGCCCCTGTGTTGCCGAACGGCGCTCAGTCGCCGATCTGAAGGTGCATCCGGGGGGCGGAGCCGAACCCGCGCGTCCGCGCGGTGGCAATGACGTCGTCGACCAGGGCCCGGCATCGCGGATCAGGAGCGTTCCCATCATCAGTAGTATGGGTTGTCCGGAAGGGCCAAGGAGAGGTACCGGCCGTCCCGCGCGATCATCAGGTCCTGGGCGACGAAGTGGTCCAGGGCCTCTTGGACCCACGCCTCGTCCTCCTGGAAATGGGCGCAGATGTCGGTCGCGGCCTGGGAGTCGAGGCACAGCTCATAGAGCGCCGCCACCTGGTCGTCGAACCGATAATGGCGAGCCGGGCCTCGGCCCCGGCCGTCATGAATGCTGACCGAGTCCCACGATTTTACCGACCGCAGGTACGGGCGGGACCCACTCCCCCACCGCTCCTTCCATTCGGCCACGAGCCTCTGGCACTCCATACGGGCGTCCTCGGGCATGTCGACGCCGATCTCGTGCTCGAAGAAGTAGGCCGCCCGCCGCCGGTTGTATTCCGGCGGGTAGATGTATTGGTAGCAGGCCGCGGCCCGAAGAACGGAAATGGAATGTGCGCCCGGCTGCTCGAACATAGGAGAACCCCGGTCGGGACGGGCCATGGCCATGGCGTAGGGCGGCTGCAGGTGCATGATCCGGCGGATGATCTCGGCCTGCTCCCGGTAGTCCTCCTCCGTCTCCCCCGGGAAACCGTACAGGATGTTGTACAGGTTGGTCATGCCGTAGTAGGTCGTCCATTTGATCAACTCAACATTCTTCATGCCCGTCGTCGATTTTTTCATGAGGTCGAGCACGTGGGTGCTGAAGCTCTCCACCCCGGGCTGAACCGAGACCAGGCCTCCTCTCCGGAGCTGCGAAAGCTGAGCCCGGTTCACATTCGGGCGGATCTCGTAATGCAACCGGAGATCGCTGTGTTCCTCCGCCAGCCGGCCGAAGAGCCGCGAGATATAAGCGGGCGCCATGATGTTGTCAATCGCATTGAAATACCGCGTGCCGTATCGGCGCGACAACACTTTCAACATATCGAGCACCTGCTCGGGATTCTTGCGCCGGAAGTCCATGCCCGCCCGGTTGAGGCCACAAAAGGTGCAATGGTTCTTCATTCCGTACCAGCATCCCCGGGCCGTCTCGATCGGCAGCATCACCTCCGAGGTGCCCTCGAACGCGTCATATCCCGTGTCCGCCCGCACGTGGAAATACTCGTCAAAGTCGGGAACCGGCGTCAGGTCGAGATCTTCCAGGTTGGCGGCTCGGCCCTCGTACGCGACAGCGTCGCCGTCGCGCCACATGACGCCCCGCATCCCCCGCAGAGTCTCACCGGCATAAAGTCGGCGCACCAGTTCGGGTAACGACAGGTCGGCGTCGCCGCAATGGACCACGTCGACCTCAGGATTGCGTAGCAAGATCTCCGAGGCGATATCGTCTTCGAACGTGGCGCCCCCGAAAACGATCGGCACATCCGGATGGGCGTTCCTGACGGCCTTGGCCATCGCCAGCGACGCGGTCATCTGTTGGAAGACGACGGTGAACCCAACCATCCCATAGGCCGACCAATCGATGTCCTTCAACACCCGTTCCACGAAATGTGGAGCCAGTTCGTCGCGAACTCGGACGATGTCGCTCACATCGCATTTGGCCTGGGCACAAATCTCTCCGAGCTGGCCGCGGTAGCGATCGAAGTACTCCCGGTCGTCGGCGAAGTCGCCGAACGCGGCCTTGGACCAGATCCACTCGCCGACCATGCACGGGTACACAGTCGCCAGCACGTCGTTGAGCCGCCAGCCGACCAGATCACCGAAGCGAAGGAAAAGCGAATGGGGGTCGACCGCGAAGCCAGCCCGCTCCAGCGTCGGTTTCAGCAGGGCCAGTTGAAACGACGGGAACTTGCCGCTCAAGGTGGGCATGCTGACCAGCGCGACCGTCTTGCCCGCGGGCGACCGCGCGGTCACGAGCCCGCGCTCCTCGGGGCGGTTTCCCTCATCGTGTGCATGGCCGCCAGGGCGTGCATCACGTAGTCGATGCGCACGTCACTGGCCGTGAGCGAAGTCCTGAGCCCTCCGATGGCCCACTCGGGGTTGGGCAGCACCGGCCGGTCACGTTCCTGGTACACCAGACCGTCGAGGAACTGCAGCCCCCTGGCGCAGGCGGCCCGGTACCGCCGCTGCCGCGCCCCGTTGCCCTCCCGCCCGGCCGCATCCGCCGCCGCCGCCAGGCCCTCGAGATACAGCGCCGTCGTCGCTCCGGGCGAGTCGGATTGGTGGTCGTTGAGGAACCCGCCCGATTTCCGCGACTGGAATTGGAGGGCCCAGTCGGCGATCTCGTAGGCGAAGGCGGTCAATGAGCGATCCGACTCCACCCGGCCCCAGGCGGCAAATGCCTGAATGAGCCACGTCACCGCCCCCCAATGATGGTTGTGTTGGAAACGCATCCGGTAAAAGCGCGACGATCGCCGCAACGCCTCATGGTCGACCGGAGCGGCACCGCATTCGGCCGCCGCGGCCAGGGCCAACAGGGCCTGCCCCGGACAATAATCCTGGAAGCTGTCGCTGGCCGCAACCTTTTCGCGATGGGTCGTGAACCGCCCGTGCTCGTCAATGCGGCCCCACAGGGCGTCGGCCACTGGGGAGCGGGGAAAAGGGGCCGATCCCAATTCGAGCTGGGCGAGCAGGAAGAACGCCAGTTCCGAAAGAGAAGGGGCGTCATCCAGGACGATCCAGCCATCCCGTCTCAGCCCCCGTTGCAGCCTGCGCAGATCAACCGCGGCTTCCCGGCGCAGGCCGACCTTGGCCATGACCCATGCCCCGTACGCCAGGCGGGCCGGCGCCAAGCCGGTCCTCACCCGGTTGGCGAACACCTCGTAGCGCCCAGCCGGAACACCCCGGGCCACGTGGTGGCGCCGGGCGTAGCCGACCATGATGGGCCACAGCCGTTCGAGCTGGTCGCCACCGGAGGCGGCGGCCCGCCCGGCCGGCAAGCCGTGCACCAGGCGGGAGGTCCCGGTCGCATCAGCCAGCCAGGTGGCGCAGTCGTAACGGGTCCAGCGGTACGGGGGCCGGGTGATACCCGCCTTGTCGATGACCTCGTAGACATACTGAAGCGGCGTCAGGTTGTGCATCACCGCGAGGAACGGCAGCAACAGGCCCCGCCGTTGGCCCTGACTCACCTCCAACGCCTGCTGGGCGAAACGGAAGGGCCGGACGACCCAGGCCGGGTCGGCCACCCCGATCTCGTGTCGGTTGAAGAGCCACGAGACACTGACCGCCAACCGGTCGTGGTCGGCGATGGGCACAAACCGGCCGTCGGTGGCCGCGGCCCGGGCGTAGGCGGGCAACGTCGTAGCCAGATCCCCCGCCGGTCCTCCCATGCAACCGGCCAGACGGCCGTGGGAGTAGACGGTGACAAAGACGACGTCGCCGTCTTGGTGGGGCGGCGGGGCGGCCGTTGTCGCCGGGGCAGCTCGAGCGGGAGGGCCGCCCAAGGCTTCCAGTACCGACGCCCGAGCCCGTTCGGCCCACGGTCCCACCACCAATTTCCGCTGATTCCAGGGTTGTGCCTTGGGCGCCGGCACGCCCGTGGGCTGCCACCGGTCGCCGGGCGAAATGACCTTGTGTACCTCGTGCCGGTACAGGCGGTAGGGCTCCAGGGGCGAAAGGCGGGCGTTGGTGATGCGGGCGTGGGCGAACTGCTGCCACTCGTTGAGGATCCCTGGCATCCGTGGCAGCGCGCCGCCCATGCACCACGGGCGCTCGCCGCTTCTCACCACGATCCCGTACCGGTCGTTGTCCAGCTCCCCCACCGCGCACTCTTCCAGAGCGGAGAAGAACGTGACCCCCACCGCGCAGTCCGCCAAGGTCGCGGCCGCATCCTTTCCCCCCTCCATGAGTTCCTGGGCGGTACGGACTGACGCCAGCACGACGTCTTCCGCGGCCGGCGCTGGTCGCTCATCGGGGAAATGCCAGAAGCCGTTTCGCGCGGGCCGGTCGTAGATGTCACTCCGCCGTCGGAGACTCACCCAACACCCGCCTGATGAGTCGTACGCGCGGTCGAGACGGGCGGGAGCACCAACAACCAGTTGCCTCTCGAGGTACTCGCCGATCACCTCCCGCGCCAGTTCGGCCGGGTGCACACCGTCAGGCGCTCTGCGCGGTGCCGGGTTGAGTGGACCGAAGCGCTTGGTCGGGTTGGCCAGGATGGGCTCCTCGTCCACCATGGCCGACATGAAGTCCGTGTAGATGTCGAAGACCGCCGCCATCCGGTACCCGCGTTCGACCATTCGGAGCACGCCCCGGCCGTAGTCGAACCGCACCAGGCAGACCCCCCCTTCAACCTGGAACCCGGCCGCTTCCAGGGCGTCGGCGCAGGCCGCCATGGAAAGCCCGGAGCTGACCGAGTCGTCCACGATGACGACCGGCTCAGACCGGTCGAGCCGGCCCTCGATCAGCTTCAGCGATCCGTGGGCCTTGCGCTCCTTGCGCACGAGAATCCCCGAATAGCGCCCCTGCCCTTGAAGCAGGCAGCCCTGGAGGAGGGGCACGCCGGTGAGGCCATAGGTCGCCAGCTGCCGCCCGGTGAATGAGGCAAGTTCGTCGAGCAGGCCGTGGGCGGCCAGTTCCGCGCCCCGGGGCGTCAGGGTCACGGAGAGGGAGTCGAGCATCCACCGGGCGGGGGTTCCATCCCGCCCGAGGACGGGCTGGGTCTCGGTCCGATGGAGGATCCCGTCGGTCAAGAGCAGCTTCAGGAGCTCTTGGCGGTCGGCCCCCGCCCCTATGGGGCGAGCAGGCGCGCCCCGTCGTCGACCCACGCCCAAGGCCCGGGTGCGAGCTACCGCTCCGAGTATCCGGGACGAACCTCAGGTGCCACCTCGGTGATGACCTCCGGCCGCGGCACCCGCTCCGGGCCCACCTCAGGCGCCACTTCCGTGATGACCTCCGGCCGCACCTCGGGCCGAACCTCCGTGACCACCTCGGGCTGCACCTCAGGCCGAACCTCGGTCACCACCTCGGGCCGCACCTCAGGCCGAACCTCGGTCACCACCTCGGGCTGCACCTCAGGCTGCACCTCGGTCACCACTTCCGGGCGGACCTCGGTCTTGATCTCCGGGTGCTTGTCGGGAGCCACCTCGGTGACCACCTCCGGCCCCGGCTCGCCGTAGGCCGCCCGATAGGGCATCGTTCCGGACGGGACCACACTGGTATAGGTCGCATCCTCCTCCGGCACCATGATCGGCTTCGGATACACCTCGCGATTCATCCTGGTCGCCACGCCTGCTCCTCTCCCCATCGCAAGCCTTGCCGAGACGGAATCGTAACCTATTTCGGCCAATGGCGCCGATTGCGCCGATCAGGCGGGAACAACGGCCCAGATGTTGGCAACTGCACGCGACCAACTTCCCGTGCGGTGCCCGCCGACCGCCATCTGGGAAGATCCGCCGCCATCCTCGTTGACCGCCGCGGTCGCACCAAGCCCGCGCATCAAGTCGGCCGCCTGAGCGAGGCTCATCCCCGAGCTGCCCTTGTTCTGTTCGACCGTGACCAGGAAACGATCGCCTGCGGCATCCCATCCCACCAGTGTCCGGGCGTGGGCCCAGTCGGCGAAGGAGTCATGCTCCGGGATGGAAATGGCCTGGCCCGGGCGCAGAATCGCGTAGTTGGTGGCGCCCAGGCTCTGGACCGCGTGGGCGGGCATGGCTCCGAAACTGAACCGATTGCGGGTATCAACCCACAGCTGTTGCTGAATGGGAGTGGGCTGCCGCAGCCAGCGGCCATCGACCAGCTCGCCTCCCAACGGAGCACCACTGTGGTCGAAGAAGTCGCCATTGACACAGGCCAAGGCGTTGGCCCGCGCGCACAGGCTCGCGACCGAAGACAATGTCCCGGACTTCCCGTCCGCGGCGGCCGGCACCGCCTTGATTACGACCCGGGCACCCGCCGATATTCGTGTGACATGGATCACATTTCTTGGGGAGCTATCGCGGTAGGAGGTGTACACAACTCCCGGAGCCAATGTCGTGCTCGATTGTGCCACCCGTCCGGTGCTGGCGAAGGCGCCCGCGAAGAACGCCGGTAGTACCAGGAATACCGCCAGCGCAATGGCTCCCAAACATTTCCGGGCCAGAATGTTTCGAGCCACCGCGCCCTCCGCTCTCTCACAAAATCGAGATCGTGCATTCTGCCCAGGTGACTCGGCCCAACACAAGTGCTGGTAAATGAACAGCAGACGAACGGGGTGGTCGGCCCGGTGAGCCGACCATCCTCTACAGGGCGGTCGGCTTCACGCTCATTGACTCGAGCGGGTCGCCGCGGAGGACGCGGATGGCCAGCTGGCCGTTGCCGAGGGACGCTTCGACCGAGCGGCCGAATCCCTCGGGTATCTCCACCTGTCGCTCGTAGCCGCCGAAGTGCCACTCGTGGATGAGATACTCCCGCGGTCCGGCGCTGCGCAGGTGGGCCCAGAAGCGCAGCGTTCCGGGCTGCAATTCGACCGTCACATCGTCGGCGGTGACCGCGACCATCGGAGCCACGATGACGAGCGCCGCCCGGGTCTCATACATGTTGATGGGCACGGCCTGCGGACGCATGGCCGCTTCCGTGGCCGCCGTAGCATCGAGCACTTCTTGGTCCGTGGCGCGGTCCGAGCCCATGGGGGCAACGCTACCCGCACCGGCCAGATCCGTAACAGCTAACTTGGCCGGCCCCGCCCGCCTCTGGTCATCGAGAAGATCTGCTGGGCGTTGGCAGCGTCAAAGGCCAGGTCGGGCCCCGACCCATCGGGCACCGGGAGGCGGGTGATGAGCTCGAAGAACGACCCAGGCACCTGGAGCGACACCGAGTCCACGCCGGACAGACCGAACCACCGCGTGACCAGGGGGGCTCGGTGGGCGGTCTGGCGGATCCGGCCCGACCCTGACACCTCGACGGTGTCCTTGATGGGCCGACCGGCTTCCCGCTCGGCCGCAGCCACCGCCTCCACGTCGTCCACCCGGTCGGTGGCGTGGTTGAACGCCGTCCCTTCCGTCGCGATCCAAGCCATCTCCTCCGATTCGGCCAGCAGCGACTGATAGTCGGACAGGGCGGGCGGCCCGTGGTGCCGGGCGAAGCACGCCACCAGCACCGGGAGCAGGGCCCGGGCGTCATCGTCACCGAGCCCACTGTGGGAACGCAACGCCGCCAGCCGCGAACGGGCCGAGGCGTCCAACGGGTCCCGTGACGAGCCCAGCACCCGGGCCGCAGCATCCTGGAACGAGGGCGAGAACCGGTCGGCGTGCAGCTCACTCACGAAGTACTGGGGGATGGCCGCGGGCAGGTCCAGGTGGCACCAGGACCGGCCGGTCATGCCCAGCCGGGCCAGGTCGTAAGTGAAGCGGTGCTCATACCCGAGGGCCGCCAACACACGGGTGACGCTCTCCTGGCCGGGCGGAAGCGCCCCACAGGACACGCCAGCAACGGTGCGAACGGCCCCGTGATCGAGAAAGACCTTCTCTCCCCTTCCCCGCCTCTCCTCTAGATAGGCGGCCGCGCTGGGCACCCGACCCATAAGGTCATTGAGAAGCACGACGGCGAGAGCCTGGGCCAGCACGGCCCGCGGCACCCACCCGTCCGGACCGGGACCCGGAGCCGGGTCGCCGAGGAGCGACGGGTGCAGGTCCAGCCCTTCGACCAGCCATCGAGCTCGCTGCGGGCCCAGCGGGCCCGCGACCAGATCAACCAGGCTCATGCCGCCACCGACTCGGCGTCGGCGAACATCTTGCCCGTCGGGGTGGCCATCAACGCGTCCAGATCGACCTGTTCCTGGCAGACGAACCCGCGTCCGGGCAGCTGCCCCGCCGCCAGCAACTCGACGGCGGCGCACGCCGAGGCCGCCGTGGTCCACGAGATGGCCCGCCACCGGCGCCCCGCCAGCGCGACGGGCCGGTAGGTCCGCACGATCTGTTCCCGTACCAGCACCCCGTTGCGCTCCCCCTCCACCGCGGCGTACAGGTACACCACGTCGTCGTCGACGGGCGGCTTGGCCCTGACCAGGATGCGCCCCGCCAGGTCCCGATCCTGGCGCAGATGGAGCTCGTCGAAGAAGAAGCGCATCAGCTCGCAATGCCCGGGGTAACGCAGCGTCTTGTAGTCCAGCCGCGCCACCTGGCCTTCGAAGGTGGCGCACATGGTTCCGAGCCCGCCCGAGGTGGTGAACGCCTCGAGCTGGGTGCCCCCGATCCAGACCACTTCGAGCTCGCTCATCGACGGCACCAGGCGCCGGCGCCCGTCGCGGATGACCTCGCAATCGTTGAGGTACTCGTTGACCACTCCCTCCGGGGACCAGTTGAAGGCATAGCCCAGCAGCCCGCTGGGGCTGGCCGGGAGGGCCCCCACCTTCAACTCGATCGAGTCGACCTGGTCGAAGCCCCGCGCCAGCCAGGCCCCCGTCATGCAGATGAGCCCGGGCGCCAGGCCGCACTGAGGCATCACCGCGGACGACGTGGCGTCCTCCGCCAACACCCGCAGCCGGTCGGTCGTGTACACGTCCTCCGACAGGTCGAAATAGTGCACCCCGAGGGTTACCGCCGCCTGGGCGACGGCGTGGTTGAACCGGAACGGCAGGCAGGACACGACCGCATCGAAGCGGTCCAGGTGATCGGCCACCTCGGCCCCGTCGGTGACGTCCAGCGCGGTGGTCCGGAACGGTGGTGCCGCACTCCCGCTGACCAGGTCGGCTCCCACCACGTCGAACCCGGAACGGTGCAGCAGGTGAGCGACAAGATCGCCCACCTTTCCCAGACCGAGGACCAAGACGCTGGAGATCTCCCCCATGAAGGGGATTGTACGGGGTACCCTCCGGTGTATACGCGATCTCGCCCCTGCCTTTCCGACCACCGAACAGTTGGCCGCGGTGGCGGGCGCCGTTTTGGCCCGATTCGGCATCGTTTGGCCCGAGGACGGGGAAAATGAGGCCCGGACGCCCATCACGGGGGGCACCTTGGGATGCACCCGCCACCTGACGGGCGCCGAGATCGACGGCGTCGTCGAGCGGGCCAATGACGCGTTCCGCTCCTGGCGGCTGGTGCCCCCGCCCCAGCGCGGAGAGCTGGTCAGGCGGCTCGGGCAGCTGCTCCGGGACCACAAGCACGCCCTGGCCGAACTGGTCACCATCGAAGCCGGGAAGATCCTGGCCGAGGCCCAGGGCGAGGTCCAGGAGATGATCGACATGTGCGACCTGGCGGTCGGTCTCTCCCGTCAGCTGTACGGCCTGACCCTGGCGTCGGAACGCCGTGACCACCGCATGGCCGAGGTATGGCAGCCGCTTGGGGTGGTTGCGGTGATCACGTCGTTCAACTTCCCGGTGGCGGTGTGGGCGTGGAATGCCGCGGCCGCCCTGGTCTGTGGCGACGCCGTCATCTGGAAGCCCTCGGAGAAGACGGTGCTGACCGCGCGGGCCTGCCAGGCGCTGGTCGAACAGGCCGCGGCCGCCACGGGCGCGCCCCGGAACGTGTCGCAGGTGGTCCTGGGCGGCCCCGAGGTGGGCCACGCCCTGGTCGACCACCCGGGCGTGGCGCTGGTGTCGGCGACCGGCAGCACCGCCATGGGCCGGGTGGTCGGGCCCCGGGTGGCGGCCCGCTTCGGCCGGTGCCTGCTCGAGTTGGGCGGCAACAACGCCGCCATCGTGGCCCCCTCGGCCGACCTGGACCTGGCGGTGCGGGCCATTGTGTTCGCCGCCGCGGGGACGGCCGGGCAGCGCTGCACCACCCTGCGACGCCTGATCGTGCATGACTCCCGGCACGACGAGGTGGTCACCCGGCTGACCCGCGCCTACCAGACCCTTCGGGTCGGCAACCCCCGGGAGCCCGGCGTCCTGGTCGGCCCCCTGATCGACCGGCGGGGCTACGAGGGGTTCGAGCGGGCCCTGGCCCAGGTGGCCGCCGATGGTGGCGACGTGGTGACGGGCGGCTCGCGGGACCCGGCGTTGTCCGAGCAGGCGCCGGACGCGTTCTATGTCCGGCCCGCGGTGGCCACCATGGCGGCGCAAACCGAACTGGTACAGCGGGAGACGTTCGCCCCGCTGCTGTACGTGTTGCGCTACCAGGACTGGGACGAGGCCATGGCGTCGCACAACGCCGCCCGTCACGGGCTCTCCTCCTCGATATTCACCAACGACCTGCGCGAAGCCGAGCGTTTCCTGTCGCCCCGCGGGTCGGATTGCGGGATCGCCAACGTCAACATCGGGCCGTCGGGTGCCGAGATCGGTGGGGCGTTCGGGGGCGAGAAGGAGACCGGAGGGGGCCGGGAGGCGGGTTCGGACGCCTGGAAGGCGTATATGCGCCGCCAGACCTGCACGGTCAACTTCGGCCACGATCTGCCTCTGGCCCAGGGCGTCGAATTTGGGTAGCGCCCGGTCGGACGAGCTGCCCGAAAATCTGCGCGAAACTCAACCACCCTGTGACCCCGGCCGGGTAAACCCGGCAATCTCAAGCTTCAGGTCGACGGGCCGATATACGGTGTAGATACGGCAGAAAGGATGGCGGAAGTGTCCGACTCCCTGCAGATCGTGGTGGCCGATGACGACCCGGTACTGCGAGCACTTCTCCAGATGAAGCTCGAGGCCGAGGGTCACAAGGTGACCCTCGCCTGCGATGGCGACGAGGCACTCCAGATGGCCACTTCCAACCCACCCGAGCTGCTGGTGCTCGATGTCGCCATGCCGGGCATCGACGGCCTGGAAGTCACCCGCCGCCTGCGGGAACAGCCAGAGACCGCCGCCCTGCCCATCGTCCTCTTGACCGGGAAGGACACCGACCCCGACATCGTGGCCGGGTGGAAGTCGGGTGCCAACTACTACATCACCAAGCCGTTCGTCATCGAGCACCTGCGGTACTTCATCAAGACCATGCAGGACAACGTGGAGCCGGACGAACCCTGGGACGATACCGTCGGTTAGGCGTCGTCCCTCCTAGGATGGGCGTTCCCTGAGACAGAGGAGGCAGGCGGTGAGCGAAGCGGCTGCCGTTGGTGAGGTCCCGGTGCTGTGGTTGACGGCCGGCCTCAGTTGCGATGGGGACTCCATCGCCATGACGGCCGCCACCCAGCCCAGCCTGGAGGACCTGGTGTTCGGGGCGTTCCCCGGGGTTCCCAAGGTCCGGTTCCACCACCCCGTGTTGGCCTACGAGGTGGGAGCCGAGTTCCTCGAGGCGTTCGAGGCGGCGGGGAGCGAGGATTTCCCCCCCTTCATCCTGGTCGTGGAGGGGTCGGTGCCCAATGAAACCAATGCCGAGGGCTGCTGGGCCGGCCTGGGCACCGATCCAGCCACCGGACAGCCCATCCCCACCACCACCTGGATCGACCGCCTGGCCCCTAAGGCCTGGGCGGTGATGGCGATCGGCACCTGCGCCGCCTACGGCGGTATCCACGCCATGGCCGGCAACCCGACCGGTGCCATGGGGCTGGCCGACTACCTGGGCTGGACCTGGCGCTCCCGGAGCGGACTGCCCATCGTCAACGTGCCCGGCTGCCCGGTGCAGCCCGACAATTGCACCGAGACGCTCCTGTACCTGCTGCGCCAGTTGGTGGGCGCCGCCCCCCCGATCCCGCTGGACGAGGTCTTCCGGCCCCAGTGGCTCTTCTACCAGACCGTGCACGAGGGGTGCGACCGGGCCGGGTACTACGAACAGGGCGATTTCGCCAGCGAGTACGGCTCGCCCCGCTGCATCGTCAAGCTCGGTTGTTGGGGCCCGGTCTCGGACTGCAACGTGGCCAAGCGGGGCTGGATCAACGGCATCGGCGGCTGCGCCAACGTCGGTGGAGCGTGCATCGGATGCACCATGCCCGGGTTCCCCGACAAGTTCATGCCCTTCCTGGACGAGCCCCCCGGGGCCAAGATGTCCTCCTCGGCCGTGTTGCTGTATGGCCGCACCGTCCGGGCGTTGCGCAAGGTGACCCGCGCCTCGCTGAATGTGGAGCCGGAGGGGCGCCACCGCGCCGACCAGGCGGACGCCCCGGGCCTCTCGGCCGCACCGTGATCATCGAGAAGTCGTGGGACCCCATCACCCGCGTCGTGGGCTCGCTCGGGATTCACGCCCGGATCGACATGGAGGCCCGCCGGGTGCTGCGCTGCCACAGCACTTCGTCCATCTTCCGGGGCTACAGCATGTTCCTGAAGGGCAAGGACCCCCGCGACTCGCACATCATCACCAGCCGAATTTGCGGGATCTGCGGCGACAACCACGCCACTTGCTCGGTGTACACGCAGAACATGGCCTACGGGATCAAGCCCCCGCATCTGGGCGAGTGGATCATCAACCTGGCCGAGGCGGCGGAGTACATGTTCGACCACAACCTGTACCAGGAGAACCTGGTGGGCGTGGACTTCTGCGAGCGGATGGTCGCCGAGACCAACCCGTCGGTGCTGCAACTGGCCCGCACGACCGAGGCACCCCACGCCGCCCACCACGGCTATCGCACCATCGGCGACATCATGGCCGCCTTCAACCCTTTCGAGGGCGAGCTGTACCAGGAGGCGCTGCACATGAGCCGCCTGACCCGGGAGATGTTCTGCCTGATGGAGGGCCGCCATGTCCACCCGTCGACGTTGTATCCCGGCGGGGTGGGCACCGTGCCCAGCGTCCAGGTGTTCAACGACTACCTGGTCCGCCTGGTTCGCTACACAGAATTTCTGAAGCGGATCGTGCCGCTGCACGACGACCTGTTCGACTTTTTCTACCAGGCATTGCCCGGCTACGAGGAGGTGGGCCGGCGGCGGGTGCAGCTCTTCTCGTGGGGTGCGTTCCAGGACCCGGAGGCGTGCGACTTCACATATGAGCACATGGCAGCCTGGGGAAAGAAGATGTTCGTGACACCAGGCGTCGTCGTCGACGGGGCGCTGGTCACCACCGATTTGGTCGATATCAACCTTGGTTTGCGAATTCTGCTCGGCAGCTCCTTTTATGAGGATTGGGAAGGGGCGGAAACGTTCGTCACCCACGACCCGCTCGGCCACCCGGTGGACCAGCGCCACCCGTGGAACCAGACCACGCTGCCCCGCCCCCAGAAGCGCGACTTCGACGGCCGCTACACCTGGGTCATGTCGCCGCGGTGGTTCGATGGGCGGACCGGGGACCACATGGCGCTGGATTCCGGTGGCGGTCCGCTGGGCCGGCTTTGGGTGACCGCCCTGGCGGGGGAAGTCGCAACACCGTACGTGCAGGCCACCGGCCAGTCGGTGCGGATATCATTACCCCGCACCGCCCACCTCCCCGACACCGAACTCGAGTGGCGCATCCCGCCGTGGTCCAACGCGCTCGAGCGGGACCGGGCCCGGACATATTTTCAGGCGTACAGCGCCGCCATGGCATTCCATTTCGTCGACAAGGCGATGGCAGAGGTAGACGCCGGGCGGCTGGAGACCTGGACACCTTTCTCGGTGCCCCAGGAGGCGATCGCCTGCGGTTTTCACGAAGCGGTACGGGGGGGCCTTTCCCACCATCTGGTCATTCGAGACGGGAAAATCGCCAATTATCACCCCTACCCCCCCACCAGCTGGAATACCAGCCCGCGGGATTCGTTCGGCACCGCGGGACCGTGCGAGGACGCGGTCAACGACACGCCGATTTTCGAGGAGAACAGTGTCGACGCCTTCAAGGGGATCGATGTGATGCGGGTGGTGCGGAGTTTCGACCCATGCCTGCCGTGCGGGGTTCACCTCTATATGGGGGGCGGGCACCGGCGTCAGATCGAACACCTGCCCTTCTTGGGAAGTTAGGCGCCCGATGAGCGCAGGCGATCGGCTCGACCGCGGGCTGCAGGGCGACTTGGGCGGCGGGCTGAACGGAGACTTGGGCGACGAGGAGATCCGGCTGCTGGAGCACCAGCTGGCCGACCTGGACGTCGGCGACAGCGACGCGGCCGAAGTGCTGGCCCGGCTGGCCGAGGCGGTGTTCCCCGGCCGGGTGGGCCTGGGCGACCCGGGCCGCCTTCTCTGGCCCGAACCGGGCCGGCCCCGGGCCAACGGATCCGGTGGCGCGGCCGGCTCCGGAGGGACGCGTCGCCGGGTCGGGCCGTCGGGGCCACGGGAGCAACTGGAGGCGCAGATCCGCCAGTCCGAGGCTCGGTTCCGGTCGCTGGTCGAACAGCTGCCCGCGGTCGTCTTCTACGCCGCCCTGGGCGACGAGGCCAACGAGGCCTACGTCAGCCCCCAGATCGAAAGCCTGCTCGGCTTCACCCAGGAGGAGTGGCTCACCAACCCGCTGCTGTGGTACTCGCAGTTGCACCCCGATGACCACCTGGCGGTGATCGAGGCGTTCACACTCGGGGTACAGACCGGGCAGCCGTTCCGGACCCAGGTGCGGTTCTTCTCCCGCCAGGGCGACGAGGTGTGGATTCTCGGTGAGGCTCGCCTCATCCGCGACGAGTCCGGCCGTCCCGCCTACTTCCAGGGGGTCGCCTTCGACGTCACCATGACCAAGCGGGCCCAGGAGGCCATGGCCCACGCCGAGCGGTCCAAGGCGGAGGCGGCCCAGCTGCGGGCCGAGGCGTTCGCCGCCCGCAACACCCGGCTGCGGCAGCTCAACAAGGAGCTTCGGGTCGCCAAGGAGGCGGCGGAGGCGGCGGCCCATGCTCGTTCGATCTTCCTTGCCACCATGAGCCACGAGCTTCGGACACCGCTCAACTCCGTCATCGTCCTGGCCGGGCTGCTGGCCAACGAGGGGCTGACCCCGAGCCAACAGGACATGGTGCGGCGGATGCAGCGGGCGTCGGATCACCTGCTGGAGATGATCAACGACGTCCTCGAGTTCAGCCGTCTGCGGGCCGGCCAAGTCGAGCTCGACCGCCGGACGTTCGACCTGGTGACGTGGATCTACGACACCCTCGACATCGTGGCGCCCCGGGCCTCGGAGAAGGGGTTGGAGCTGCGTGTGGTCGTCGGGGACGGGGTACCCCGGATCGTGACCGCCGACCAGGGGCGGCTGCGCCAGGTCTTGCTCAATCTGCTGGCCAACGCAGTGAAGTTCACGGCCGAGGGATTCGTCGAAGTGAGGGTGACGGCCGAGAAGCGCGAAGACGGGCGCTGGGAGTTCGAGTGCGCGGTGCGCGATACGGGCATCGGGATACGGCGGGAGGATGCAGCCGGGCTATTCGATGAGTTCCGGCAGGCTGACAGTGGCATCGCCCGCGAGTTTGGGGGCACCGGGCTGGGTCTGGCCATCTGCAAGCGGCTGTGCGAACTGCTCGACGGCCGGATCTGGGTCGAGGAAGCCGAGGGGGCGGGCGCCACCGTCATCTTCTCCTGGATCGCGGGCGCGGACGGCGAATCGACCCGGACGCGGGCGTGGGGATCGGTACCCGAGTCCGAATCGGAACCGGGATTTGGTGAGGTACCCGTGCCGGCCCCCGCGGCTGGGGCCGCGGGGACGGGCGGAGGACCGGCCCCGTCGGCCCTTCGCATCCTGATCGCCGAGGACAACCTCATGAATCAGCAGGTGGCACTGCTGCTGCTGGCCGCCATGGGACACGCCGCCGACGTGGTGGGCAACGGTGACGAGGTCATCGCCGCCGTGCTCGCTGCGCCCTACGACGTAGTGCTCATGGACGTCGCCATGCCCGGCACCGATGGTCTCAGCGCCACCCGCGCCATCCGCAGCCTGGGCGGCGACGCTCACCAGCCCTACATCGTCGCCCTCACCGCCCACGCCTTCCCCGGGGACGCGGAATCGTGCATCGAGGCCGGCATGGATGACTACGTGGCCAAGCCCATCGACCGGGCCCAACTGGCCCGGGCCCTGGCGGCCGGCGCCGAACGGGCCGCCGGGCGCAGCGACGACACCCCGACGCCGGCCCGGTCGACCTGGCCCAGCCAGCCGACCGGCCCGGCCGAGAGCGACGATGATGGCTTCGATCCCAGCCTTCCCACGGAGATACTGACCGAGTTCGGACCCGGGCCGCTCAGCCAGCTGGTCGCCATCTTCCGGTCGGAGGCGACCCGGCTGGTCGATGCCGCCTCCGCCGCGGTCGCAACCGGTGAGATCGAGCAGGCCGAGATGGCCGCCCACCGGCTCAAATCGAGCGCCGCCAACCTCGGGGCGCGAGGGTTGTACGCCAGTTGCGCCCACTTGGAGGCATTGGCCCGGTCCGGCTCACTGGACGGGGCAGCGGCGTTGCCGGCCACCATGGCCGAACAGCTGGCCGCCGCCCTCCGCCGGTTGGACGAGATCGTCTCGAGCCCTAGGAATCCCTAGCGCGGGCGGAGCGCTCTGCCCGGAGCTTCTGCCCGGAGCCGGCCCTGAGCCGCGGGGGGGGGGG
>JALYXV010000299.1 GCA_030947025.1 Actinomycetota bacterium
CTAGCGATGGCGCGACGGGTGCGGCGGCTGGTCTTCCTCGTCCTGCTGGCGGCTTTGGCCGCGGTCTGGCGCGACCGGATGCTGGCGGCCAACGAGCGCCTGCTGGCCCGCATCCCGTCCAAGTGACCGGCCAGTAACCACACCGAAACACATTTCCGCCGTCTTGGCAATCGCCCTTGCCTGTTACCTCCGAACACCTTCGGCAGTCAGATAGCGAAAGAGGGCGACGGGAGGAGATCCAGGCGTGCCAGCATTCGTGTTCCCCGGACAGGGATCACAACGCCCAGGGATGGGACAAGCGTGGAAGGACCACCCCTCTTGGGACGTGGTCGCCGACGCGTCTGAGGTGGCGGGCCGAGATTTGGCCCGCTTGCTGCTCGAGGCCGGGCCCGACGAGCTGACCCAGACCCGCAACGCCCAGCTGGCCACCCTCACCTTCAGCCTCATCGTGCTCGACGCGGTGGAGCGGCTCGGCATCGAGCCCACCTCGTGTGCCGGCCACAGCGTGGGCGAATACAGCGCCCTGGTCGCAGCCGGTGCCCTGGCCTTCGACGACGGCGTGGCGATCGTCACCGAGCGGGGCGAGGCCATGCAGGCGGCGGCGGACGACCAGCCCGGAACCATGAAGGTGATCATCGGCCTGGACGACGACTCCGTCGACATGGCGTGCTTGCGGGCCGACGCCGAGGTATGGGTCGCCAACTACAACGGGCCCGACGATGTGGTCATCGCGGGCGACTACGACTCGGTGGATACGGCCCTGGACGAAGCCTTCGTGCTGGGCGCCCAGCGGGTCATCTCAGTCGCCGTGGGCGGGGCCTTCCACACCCCGTTCATGGCCGCGGCTCGGCCCCGCCTGCGCAAGGCGATACGGGCCGCCACCTTCCGCGAGCCCGAGGTCCCTGTGGTCGCCAACGTCGACGCCCTTCCCCACAAGACCGTCGAGGACTGGCAGGCGCTGTCCTCGGCTCAGCTGTGCAGCCCGGTCAGGTGGCGCCAGAGCGTCCTGCGGCTGGCCGGTATCACCGGCGGGTCCACTGGCCTCCGGGGCGGGGTCTCGGCGCTGTCGAGCACGGCCACCTCGGCCGCCAGCCACGCCGCCGGCCCCATCGACGGCGAGCGACTCTTCGTCGAACTGGGATCGGGCGGTGTGCTGACCGGCCTGACCCGGCGGATCCTGCCTGGGGCGACCGCCATCTCGGTTGCCGTCCCTGCCGACCTCGACGTGCTGGTCGAGGCAATCTCTGGTCGCAGTGCCCTCCACAGCTATGCCGCCAGCCACCACGGGGAGCACCTGTACGTCTCCGAGCGGATGGTCATCAGCCCCTGTGCCGGCGTCTTCCAGCCCACCGGCGCCAGCGGCGCCGCGGCCGCGGAAGGAGAACCCATCGAGGTCGGTACCATTCTTGGCCACGTGGCCGGCACCGAAGTCCGCTCGCCCTTCGCCGGCTGGCTCATGGGAATGCTGGCCTTGCCGGGCGAACGAGTACAGTCCGGCCAGCCCGTCGCCTGGTTGCGGGCCAGCTGATGGCGCCATTGACCCCCAACCGCGGCAGCGCCATTACCGGCTGGGCTACCGCCCTCCCGGAAACGGTCGTGACCAACGAGGATCTGTCCCGCTACCTCGATACCAGCGACCAGTGGATCGTGGACCGCACCGGCATCCGTGAGCGCCGGGTGATCTACGGGCCCTTCGCACCGCGACCGGCCGACCCGTCGATGTGGACCTCGCCCCCCGGGGGCGTGGGTACCACCGCCTCCTTGGCCATAGAAGCCGGGCGCAAGGCGCTCGACGCCGCCCACCTGGGCGCCGAGGACATCGACCTGCTGATCCTGTGCACCACCACCCCCGACCAGGCCGTCCCGGCCACGTCATCGGTCGTCCAGAGCGCCCTGGGCCTGCATTGCGCCGCCTTCGACCTCAACGCCGCCTGCGCCGGGTTCGTCTACGGCCTGGTGACGGCGGCCAGCTTCATCTCCAGCGGTTCCCACCGGGTGCTGGTGATCGGCTCCGAGACCCTCTCGCGGATCATCGACTGGACCGATCGCGAGACCGCGGTGCTCTTCGGCGATGGCGCCGGGGCCGTGGTGGTCGAGGAGGTGCCGGGCGACAGCTCCCTGCTGGGATGGGACGTTGGCGTGGACGGGGCCCTCCAGCCCATCCTCTACTGCGACCTGGGCGGGTACCTGCACATGGTGGGCAAGGAGGTGTTCCGCCGGGCGGTGCGGGCCACGGTCGACTCGTCACTGGCGGCGATGGAGCGGGCCAAGGTGACCTCCGAGGACATCGCCCTGTTCGTGCCTCACCAGGCCAACTCGAGGATCATCGAGGCGGCCTGCAACCGGCTCGAGATCCCGATGGACCGGGCCGCGGTGATGCTGGATCGCACCGGTAACACCAGCTCGGCCTCGATCCCCCTCGCCCTGGGCGAGGCGTTGGACGCGGGACGGGTGTCCGACGACGATCTCATCTTGATGTCGGGCTTCGGCGCCGGCATGACCTGGGCCTCAGCGGTGTGGCGCTGGTCCAGTGATCCGTTCCAAGACGGCACCGACCAACTGGTCGGCAGGTAGGACGGCCGGGCCCCCACCCACCACGGTGGTGTCAATTCCGGGCTCGACCAAGTACATTCGCGTGATTCCTGACCGGAGGACATTGATGGACGACGAAGCCGCGTTCGACAAGTTCAAGCAGTGCGCCGTTGAGGTGCTGCAGGTCGACCCCGAGAAGGTCACCCCAGCCGCTCGTTTCGGTGACGACCTCGACGCCGACAGCCTCGACCTGGTCGAGTTGGTGATGGCCCTCGAGGAGTCCTTCGACGTGACGGTGGACGAGTCGGAGCTCGAAGGCATCGAGACGGTCCAACAAGCGTTCCAGCTGGTCCACTCCAAGCTCTGATGCTGGCCTTGAGGGGCGGAGCCGACGGCTCCGGGTCGGTGAAGGGTCGGCGCGTGGCGATCACCGGGATCGGCGTCATCGCATCCTGCGGCATCGGGAAGGAAGCCTTCTGGCAAGGGCTGCTGGTCGCGCCCGCGGACGGCGTGCGCCGGGTCGAGGGCTTCGACAGCAGCCCGTACTTCGGTCCCAAGGAGGTCCGCCGCATCGACCGCTTCGCCCAGTTCGCGGTGGCCGCGTCTGACCAGGCCATTGTCGACGCCGGCGGAATCGAAGGCCTGGCCGCCGATCCCGACCGCGTCGGGGTGTTCATCGGCACCGGTGTGGGCGGGCTGCAGACCCTCGTGGACCAGATCTGGACCTTCAACGAGAAGGGCCCCCGCCGGGTGTCGCCGTTCATGGTGCCCATGATCATGGCCAACGCCGGCGCGGCCACCGTGTCCATGCGCTACGGCATGCGGGGGCCGTGCGAGACCACCGTCACCGCCTGCGCTTCTGGTACCCACAGCATCGCCAACGCGGCCCGGCTCATCGCCACCGGCCGGGCCGATGTCATGCTGGCCGGGGGGGCAGAGGCGAGCTGCACGGGAGTGGCCGAGGCGGCGTTCGGCAACATGACCGCCCTCTCCCGCACCGGGCGGTCAAAGCCGTTCGACGCCAGCCGAGATGGCTTCGTCATGGCCGAGGGCGCGGCCGTCGTGATCCTGGAGGAGTGGGGCCGGGCTGTCGCCCGCGGCGCGACCATCTATGCCGAGCTGGGAGGAGCAGCGTCCAACGCCGATGCCTACCACATCACCGCTCCCTCGCCCGGTGGCGGCGGTGCGGCCGCCTGCATGGAGCAGGCCGTCACCGACGCCGGCCTGAGTATCGAGGACATTGCCCACATCAACGCCCATGGCACCTCGACCCCGCTCAATGACGCGGCCGAAGCCGAGGCCATCAACAAGGTGTTCGGAACCCCCGGGCCCCCGGTGACCTCGACCAAGGGCGTGATCGGCCACGCCCTGGGCGCGGCGGGCGCCATCGAAACGGTGGCGTCGGTGTTGACCATCACCCATCGGCTCATTCCGCCGACGGCCGGCCTGACCGAGCTCGACCCTGAAGTCCATCTTGACGTAGTGGCAGGCGAACCCCGCCCGTGGGAGCCCGGTCCGACCCTCTCCAACTCGTTCGGGTTCGGCGGCCACAACGGCTGCCTGGTCATCGTCCCGGCCTAGCGCGTGGCCTGGCGCTGCCCTGCTGGGCGGCCTGGGCGGCCTGGCCCGACGCTTGGGCGACTACAGCAGACCAGGCCGTCCGGACAGGAGGCACGCCAGGCGCGGCGTCATGTCCGAGGCGAAGGGGTCGATGCGCACGTTCGCCATCCACACGTGCAGCATGTCGGGGCCGACCCGGAGGGACGTGCCGGGCGGGCAGGGAGCCCCAGGAAGGGGGAAACCGATGCCGCCGTCGCCTTGACACCAGCGGTGGTGGTGCCAGGCGGCCCCGGGCACACGAGGCGGCCTCTGCCCAGGATGGTCGAGCACGAACAGGGCCGCGACCAAGAGCAGGCCGTGTCCGGTTTCGACATAGACCAAGCCCTGGGGCCGGCGAGGATTGAGCACCGGGCCATGGCGGGACAAGGCGGGGTTCAGCCAATGCTCCACCCGGTTGCTGACCGACGCGGGCTGGTATCCCGCCGCCCCGGCCACGACCGGATCGGCGTACTGGGCCACCGCCTGGCGGGTCGAGCTCACCAACGGGCCGGTGCCGGCGGGCAGGGCGCCGGCCGGCAGGGCGCCTGAACACAGCACCAGTGTCACGACCAGCAGCAGCCGGCGAGCCATAGCGCTACGGCTTGGTGACGGTGAAGACAGCCGGCGTCACCGTACCGGGGGCATTCTGCGGCGTCGCCGTGTAGGTCCCGGTCACCGGCGGCACCAAGGGGCTGTCAGGCCCCTTGTCGGAGCAGGACGGAGCCACGCACATGCGCTGGTTCCACTGGACGCTGGTCCAGCCGTACGACTCGTCGGGGGCGAGCACCTTCGGGGGGACCCGAGCCACGACGCCGTTGACGGTCGACCCGGGCTGCCACACCACCGTCGATCCGCGGCTGATGCTGATCGGTATGACAAACGGGTTCGGGAACGGATTCTGGATCTGGCAACGGTTGGCCGACACGTTCTTCACCGTCACCGAGATGTTCACGAACTGACCCGATGTGTACGTGCTGCGGTCGGTCGTGGTCACCGCCTGCAGGTCGCCGGTCGCACAATCGGCCACCGCGACGGTGGTCGTGGTGGTGGTCCCGGCGGTGGTGGTCGGGTTGACCATGGTCGTCGCCGTTGTCGTCGGCGCCGCCGTCACGGGGGTCGTGTCGCTGACCGGGGGGGCGGCCGTGACGGTGACGCCCGGCGCCCCTGGGGCCACCCCCAAGCCGATGGTCGTCGATGTTCCTTGCGTGAGGACGCGGTTGCCGTTGTGGCCCCGGGCCGCCAGCACCGCCACCGCCACCGCCACCACCACGATGGCCGCGGCCACCACCATGAGCGCCCTCGGTGGCCCAGCCGGCCCGGCGGGGCCGGCCCACATCCGGGCGCCGATGCTCTGGCCGAGCGTCGGCGGCGGCTCGACCGGGTCGGCCACCTCATGCAGCTCTCCGCGCAGGCGATCCTCGAAATCGCTCATCGATCTCCTCCTCCATCGTCCAGGAGCACCCGCAGCTTCGCCAGGCCCCGGGACAGATGTGCCTTCGTTGTACCCACCGACGTGGCCATGGCCGCGGCGATCTGGGCCTCGGGCAGATCCTCGTAATAGCGCAGCACGATGGCGGCCCGCTGGCGGGGCGGAAGCCGCTTCAGGGCGCCGAGAACGACCTGGCGGTCCACCGCCACGTCCTCCGGCCCACCCGCCCCCTGCCGGCGGGGCATGACCAGCCGCCGCTCCAGGCTCCGCCGCCGGAACCGCGAGGTCATCTGGTTGACGACCGCTCGTCGCACATACGAGCCCAGGTCGGCGATCTCGCCCGCGTCCCAACGGGGCCACGCCGACACCATGGCGTCGGCCACCACCTCCTCCGCCAGCCCCAACTCGCCGCACAGCAGGTAGGCCAGCTTGAACGCCCGCCGCTGCTCGGAAAGATAGACCTCGTCAAACGTGCTCACGGTCAATGCCTGTCAGTCGCACGAGCGGGCCAAAAGGTTGAGCGACCAATTGGAATGTCATCGGAAAAATTGTCGTTGCACTGAAGTGAGAGCGCAGAACTGCCGATTCCATACCAAGAAGGGTGATGGAGGAGGGGTTGGGAAAAATGGGCTGGTTCCACAAGCAAGTTGGACAGTCACCAGAGACCGCACCGTGGGACGGGCCATTTGCCCCGCCCGCGTCGAGCGGGCCAGTGATCGTCAATCCCATGGTGAAGACGGCGGCCCAACTGGTCGCCCATCCCGATGAGGAGCGTGCGCCCACGACCGCGGCCTCCACTGCCGCCTGAGCTACCCGTCCGCCGCCAAGGCGTCGAGCAGGTTGGTCGGTGTGTCCTTCGGAGAGACCTTGTACCAGACCTGCTCCAGCTGGCCGGACGGGTCGACCAAGAAGGCCGACCGCTCGATGCCCATGTAGGTGCGGCCGTACATGGACTTCTGGACCCACACCCCGTATGCCTCGGCTACCGCATGGTCCTCGTCGGCCAGCAGGGGAAAGCCCAGCCCGTACTTCTTGTCGAACTTGGCCTGCTTGTCGGGCTTATCGGGGCTGATGCCCACGATGGCGGTGTCGCCCACCTGCCCGAGGATGTCCCGCAATCCGCACGCCTGAGTGGTGCAACCCGGCGTGTCAGCCTTGGGGTAGAAGTACACCAGCACCCGCCGCCCGGCCCAACCACCGAGTTCGACGGGCTGGCCGGTCTGGTCGGGCAAGGTGAACGGGGGCGCCTGGTCCCCCACCGAAAGCCGGTCGGTCATGGGCCCAGTATGGCCGGTCGCATGCACGGCTCGGCGTCGAGCCGGTGAGGATGGAGGTGGCGAAGGAGCCAGACCGAGGTACCGTCCTCTGGTGACCTGGACACCGGAGGCGGCGGCGTCGCCCTCAGGCGAGGCGGATTCAGGCGAGGGGCAACCGGCCGACTTCGCGGTGGGCGCGTTCAGCGAGACCCCGCCGTGGGAGGTCGTGCCGTCGGAGCTGAGGTGGCGTCACGGAATCGACGAGTTGCGCCGGGCCAGCGCGGCCGAGGTGCCCGTTCTCATGCACAAACGGCGCCTGCCGCCGTTGCGGCGGCTGGTCGTCGTCACTATTTCCCTGGGCCGGGCGCTGGGAGGCTGGTACCTACTCGATCGGACGCGAGCCCGATGGGCGAACCGGCCCGAAGTCTCGCAAGCCGGGTTGTCGCACCGGCTGCGGGCCGCGTTCGAACGGCTCGGGCCGACGTATGTGAAACTGGGCCAGATCCTCTCGTCGGGCCAGGGCATCTTCCCCGAGCCCCTGGTCGATGAGTTCAAGATGCTGCGCGACCAGGTCCCGGCCGAGTCCTTCGAGGCCGTGCGGACCATCGTCGAGGAGGATCTGGGCCAGGCCCTCGAGCTGGTGTTCAAGGAGTTCGCCACCGAGCCGCTGGCCGCCGCGTCGATCGCCCAGGTCCATGCCGCCACCCTGGTCACCGGCGAAACAGTTGTCGTCAAGGTGCAGCGTCCGACCGTCGCCCACCTGGTCCGGCGTGACCTGGGCGTCATGAGCTGGATCGCCCCCGCCCTGGTCGGTCGTATCCCGGTGGCCGCGTTGGCCAATCCCCCCGCCCTGGTCCAACTGTTCGCCGAGACCATCGTGGAGGAACTCGACTTCCGGCTGGAAGCCGACAACATGCTCGACATCGCCCGCATCCTGGCCGAGACCGACCAGCGCGCCCTGGTCGTGCCCCGCCCGCATCCCACCCTGGTCACCCGCCGGGTCCTCGTCATGGAGCGGCTCGACGGCTTCCGCTGGGACGACGTGGCCGGCATGCACGACGCGGGGGTGGACACCTCGGCCGTGGTCCACGCCGGCATGATCGCCTTTCTCGAGGGAGCCATGCTGTACGGCGTCTTCCACGGCGACCTGCACGGGGGGAATCTGTTCGTGCGCCCCGATGGCAAGGTGGTCCTGCTCGACTACGGGATCACGGGACGCCTCGACGAGACCCGGCGGCTGGCATTCCTACGGCTCCTCATGGGCGGAACCGTCAACGACGTCAAGCTCCAGATGTCCGCCCTCCGCGACCTGGGCGCCTTGCCGCCCGACACCGACCTGGAGGCCGTCATGCGCGATCTCGGCTTGGACCAGCCCGTGAAGGACCCCACCACCATGGAGCCCGAGGAGCTCATCGGTGAGATCCGCGACCTCACCAAGGCCCTCTTGGCGTACGGGGCCCGTATGCCCAAGGAGCTCATGCTGTTCGTCAAGGACCTCCTCTTCCTCGACAGCGCCCTGGCCACCTTGGCCCCCGACGTCGACCTGTTCTCCGAGATCACCTCGGTCGCCATGTACTTCGCCACCCGCTACGGCGAGCGCATCGCCCACGACGTGGGCATCGACCCCCGCGACCAGCCCGTCGACCTGGAGGGCGTCAAGGCCAGCTTCGGCCTCTCCAACGACATCGACCGGCTCACCTACCGGGACCTACAGGCCCGGCGGGAGATCATCCGCACCCGTATGGAGGAGAGCCGGCGCCGCTCCCGCCGGCGCCGCCGGTGGAGTAAAGGGCCCATCAAGTCGACGTAGTGGTGATCCCGCACACCTGGGCGTCATAGGCCTCGACGCGCTGGGTGGCGGCGACGAACTTCGGGTCCTGCAGCGCCGCCATGTCGGCCGGGTTGATCTTGGAGACGTCGTAGTTCGCCGCTTTGAACGAGGCCACCAACTGTTTGATGGTGGTGATCACGGTATCGACGTCCGCCTTGATCGGGGCAGGGGCAACCGACTGGAACTGGCCGGACAACGCGTCGAACTGGTCGGACAGCACCTTCGGGTCGCTCGACAGGCTCGGGCTCGTCGCCTGGGAGAACTGGCGGGCCAGGCCGCAGTACTTGGAGCTCGCCGAGCCGGAGAACGACGGTACCTTCGTCGCCGCGCTCGCCGTGACCGAGGTCGTGGTGCTGCTCGACGATTTCTTGCCCCCGCACCCGGCCAGTAGAACCAGGCTCAGCACCGCTCCCAACCATGCTCGACGCATCGGGGGCGAGGTTAGCGTCCGGGTGTGCACATCACCCTGTGGCTCGACGGCCGCCGGTCAGGGAGAGAAACTTTGGCCTTGGCCAGCCAAGCGGAGCAGGCCGGCTGGGATGGCGTTCGTTATGGCGACGGGCTGGGCGAGCGGGCCGACCGCCCGGAGACCTGGGCCGTGCTGGGCGCCCTGGCGGCGGCGGTGCCCCGGATCCGCTTAGAAGCCGTGGTGCAAGACGATCTGGGCCGCCATCCCGCCGTCGTAGCCAAGCTGGCCACCACGGTCGACCAGCTGAGCGCCGGCCGCGTGCTGCTAGGCCTGGCACCCAGCTCCGGCGGCGAGACCCGCCTGGCCGAGACGGTCGAAGTGATCAAGAACCTCGCTCAGCACGAGCGCACAACATTCAATGGTCGCTTCTACCAACTCCAAGGCGCCCCCCTGGACCCCAAACCAGTGCAACAACCGTTCCACCTGATGCTGGTCGGCGGCCCCGCCGACCTAGCCGCCAAGTATGCCGACCACTGGAGCATCACCGGGGACATCGAAGCCCAACTGACAGCCCTGAAGCGGGCATGCGACCAAATCAACCGCGATCAGACCGAAATCACCGTGTCCGCCACATGGACCGACCAGCCACCCCAACCCGGCATAGACGAATGGGTCGTCCCCGAAAACCTCCTACCGGGCGACGACCTACGAGACATCCGCACCCGGTCTTTGTGACGCCACGTGCGTCAGTTCAAGTTGGGCTCGTTGGGATACGCCGCGACCACGGCCAGCCGGCCCCCTTGCCGACGCAGGACCCGCTTCCACAGCTGCCCGGGGTCCCCCGAGACCGCATCGTCTGGCTCGACCGGTACCACGAACCAGGCGCCCGCCTCTCTTTCCGCCTCCAGCTGGCCCGGGCCCCATCCGGCGTAGCCGGCAAACACCCGGATGGCATCGACCGTGATGGCCAGGTCGTCGGGATCCCCCTCGAGGTCAAGGGTGCCCAGCTCGCCGACCAGCGGTATCCAACCGCCGCCACCGGCCGGATCGGCCGGATCGGCCGGGCCGGCCGGGCCGGTGCCATTGTCGAGGCGTCCGCCCCCTCGCCGGGCCAGGCAGATGGCCGCCCCCGGCGCCACCGGGCCGCCGACGAAGACCACGGGTGGGTCAGCCACCAGCCGCTCCCAACGGGGTAGTGGTGCGTCCACGTCCAAGTCGCTGGGCCGGTTGAGGACCACGCCCAGGGCGCCGTCCTCCTGATGGGCCAGCACCAGCACGACCGCGCGGTGGAAATTGGGGTCAGGCATCGCCGGGTTGGCGACCAGCAGTCGCCCCTTCAGGGATGTCACTGCTCCCATGATCGCGCCCGGACGAACGGGCCGAAGGCACGGCGGTCGGCGCCGGGCCGTTCATGGGCTTCACATGCGTCTTTATGGAGTCCTTATACTCAGGGCTGTGGCCCGCCTGGCTCTGGTCCGTCCCCCCGCCGAGGACGCCGCAGCAGAGGAACCAGGGCCGCCCGGCAAGCTGGACGTGCCCGAAACCCCGCTGTACCGGCTCAAGTCTCGGCTGCTCGGGTCCCCGTTGCACACTGGTGAACTGGCCCACGAACGTTTGGGCAAACCCACCGCCCTGGCTGTCTTCGCCTCCGACAACCTTTCGTCGTCGGCCTACGCCACCGAGGAGATCCTGCGGATCCTGGTCCCGGCGGTCGGCGTGGCCGCCTTCTCGCTCGTCGTACCGATCACCGTCGCCCTCTTGGTGGTGCTCGGATTCCTGATCCTGTCGTACCGCCAGACCATCAAGGAGTACCCGAGCGCGGGCGGCGCCTACATCGTCACCAAGGACAACTTCGGCAAGGTCCCCGCGTTGGTGGCCGGCGTCTCCCTACTGACCGACTATGTCCTGACCGTGGCCGTGTCAGTGGCGGCCGGCACCGCGGCCATGGCGTCGGCCATCCCCGGCCTCCAGCCCTTCATCGTCCCCATCTCGATCGCGTTCATCGCCCTCATCGCCTTCGGCAACCTCCGGGGCGTTAAGGAGTCGGGCAAGGTTTTCGCCGTCCCGACCTATTTCTTCCTCCTCAACATGCTCATCCTGCTGGGCTGGGGCATGGTGCAGTTGCTCCGCGGCGGTCTGCCGACGCAGAACCTGCACCGGCCCGGGCTGATCGACATGCATGCGCCGGGCAACGGGATCTTCATGGGCGCCGCCCTGTTCGTCATGTTGAAGGCCTTCGCCTCGGGCGGCGCCGCGGTCACCGGCGTCGAGGCCATCTCCAACGGGGTGCCCGCCTTCCGTGAGCCGTCGTGGCGCAACGCCCGCACCACCTTGGTGTGGATGGGGTCGTTGCTCGGGGTCATGTTCCTCGGCCTTTCCGTGCTGGCCGCGGCCATCCACGCCGCCCCGTTCAAGCGAGGCACCCCGACGGTGATCTCCGAGGTGGGACGGGCGGTGTACGGCCGCGGCGCTTCGGGCCACGTGCTGTTCTACCTGCTGCAGATCGGGACGACCCTGATCCTGGTGCTGGCCGCCAACACCAGCTTCGCCGACTTTCCCCGACTGGCCAGCTTCGCCGCGGCCGACGGCTTCATGCCCCGGCAGCTGACCAAGCGGGGCCACCGGCTGGTCTTTTCCAACGGCGTTCTGTCCCTGGCGGCCGCCGCCACCGTTCTGGTGATCGCCACCAACGCCCAGGTCAGCCGGCTCATCCCGCTGTACGCCATCGGGGTCTTCACCAGCTTCACGCTGTCGCAGGCGGGGATGGCCAAGCACCACTGGACCCGCCGCGAACCGGGATGGAAACGGGGGATGGCGATCAATGGGTTCGGCGCGGTGCTGTCGTTCATCGTGGACATCATCATCGCCGTGACCAAGTTCGCCGAGGGTGGCTGGGTCGTGATCGTGGCCGTCCCCATCTTGGTGGTGGGGCTGTTGCGCCTCAACCGGCAGTATGTGGCCGAGGCCGAGGAACTGCGGGAGAACGCGCCCAAGGCCGCGGCCGGTCCCATCCGTCGGGGTCACATCGTCCTGATATTCGTCGACCAGCTTGACCTGGCCGCGGCCCAGGCCATTCGCTACGCCCGGAGCCTGTCGCCCGACGAGCTGCGGGCGGTCCACTTCGCCATCGACATGGATCGGGCGGCCGAACTCCGTCACGCCTGGAGCGACCTCGGCCTGTCCGGCGTCCCGCTCGACATCGTCGAGTGCCCCGACCGCCGCCTGGCCCGGGCCGCCGTCAACCTGGTGACGCAGACGTTGGACGAGAAGGAGACCGAGCTCACCGTTCTGCTGCCCCGGGTGGACTACGGGCGCAGGTGGCACCGCCTGCTGCACGACCGCACCGCCCGCCAGTTCGCCGCTTCACTGGCCGACGTGCCCCATGTCGGGGTCACCGTCATGCCCTACCACCTGGGGCACAACGGGGGCGCCCGTCCACAAGTCTCGGCCAAGCGAGCAGCCCGGGGGAAGGAGCACGCTCGGCCCACCACCCTGCTGCCCCCGACATTGGCGATACCGCCCGACACCGTCCCCATCGGCCAGCTGAGCCACCGGGACCGGGTCACGGTGACCGGGCGGGTGCGCCAGGTCCGGGTCCAGCCTCGCAATGGGGTGGCCACGGTGGAGGTCACCCTGGCGGACGGGACCGGCGACGTGCGGGTCGTCTTCCTCGGGCGCCGGCACATCCCCGGAATTGTCCCCGGCACCTACGTGTCAGCCCATGGCGTGGTGGGCCAGCGGGGCGGCCACCTCGAGATGATGAACCCCGAGTACACCCTCCTGGCCGCCGACTAGCCATCCCCGAGAGCGTGGAGGACGGCCCGTTCGATCTCGTGCCGGTGGGCCGGGTCGGTCACCTTCTGGCCGTGATCGTCACGGAGGTAAAACGAGTCGACCACGAGGTGGCCGATCGTCTGCACCCGGGCCGAGCGGATGTCCAGGTCCAGTTCGGCCAGCGCCCGGGTGATCCGGTAGAGGACGCCGATGTGGTCCGCGGTCTCCACGTCGATGACGGTCGCACCGGCCGAGGCGGCGTTGTCGAAACGGACCGTCGCTGCGATCGGCCGGCGGGAAAAGGGGCCGGGCCGGTCATAGGTCCGCCTTCGCTCGGCCACGCGGGCACCCAACGCCAGCCGTCCATCGAGGGCCCGGTCGAGGTCGGCGACCACCGGTGACCACGGAATCGCGTCGCGTACCGGATCGGTGACCCGGAACTCGGCCAGGGCTCGCTCGTCGTCGCTCGAATAGGCGTGGGCGGCGAGCACGTCGAGCCCATGGAGGGCCAGGACCCCGGCTATCCGGCTGAACACGCCGGGCCGGTCAGCCGTGACCACCGTCAGGACGTCCCCGCTGGCGTCGATATACCGGTCGGATTGGGCCAACCAGGCCAGCTGCTTGGCCGTCGGGAACCCGCCACCTGTGCCGTCCGCCCCGTCCCCGGCCCCCGCTGTAGGGCCAGCCGTCAATACCCGCTCGACTCTCTCGGTCAATGTCGCCACCAGGGCCGCCTTCCACGGGCTCCAGGCAGACGGGCCGGTGGCGAGCGAGTCCGCCTCGGTCAGGGCGGACAACAGCCGAAGCGTCTCCACATCGCCCACCGCCTCGGCCACCCCGTCGATGGTGACGGGATCGTCGAGATCACGCCGGCTGGCGACGTCGGCCAACAACAGGTGATGGCGAACCAGGCTTTCGAGCGTTTCCACGTCCTGGGCGGGAAGCCCCATTCGGGTGGCGATCCCGCCCGCCAGCCCCTCGCCCACCTCGCTGTGGTCACCGGCGTGACCTTTCCCCAGATCGTGCAACAGCCCGCCCAGGACCAGGAGATCGGGCCGCCTGATCCGCCCGGTCAGGCCCGCCGCGTTGGCCGCGGTCTCCAACAGGTGCCGGTCGACAGTGAAGCGGTGGTAGGGGTTGTGCTGGGGGCGGGACCGCACCGACCGCCACTCCGGGAGGAAGCGGTCCCAGACGCCCCGATGGTCCAGGGCTTCGATGACCGGGATGGCCGAGGCCCCGGCCGACAGCAGCTCCACCAGCAGGGAGGCCGCCTCGGGCGGCCAAGGCTCGGTCAGCGCCGGAGCGTCGGCCGCCAGTCGCTCCAGGGCGTGGCGCTCGATCAAAACCGAGGTGTTCCGGGGATCGGAGTACAAGACCGAGTTCGTCCCCAAGGTGAAGGTCGAGGTCGTCGTGGACACCAGCCAGGCCCACAAGATCGTCGACCTGATCGCCGAGGCGGCTAGGACCGGGAAGATCGGCGATGGCAAGATCTGGGCGGTCGAGTTGGATCGGCTGATGCGGGTGCGAACCGGCGAGCTCGGGGATGAAGCCGTCTGATGCTGCTGCGTTTCCGCCCCGCCCCGCCCCTCCTCGCCCCGCGACGGTACAGGCCCCCTCTCGGCCTCGAGATACGGGGCGTCCGGGGCGAAGGTTGGATCCTGCAGCGGGTCCGAGCCACTCCGCCGTAGTCGGAAGCAGCCACAGTTCGGCCAAACTTCTGGGCGTGACCCGCCGCCCACCCGATCGGACGCCCCTCGTCGGGTTCGGGCTCGGGGTCTCGGCGGTGGTGGTCGTCACCGTTTCCCTGTTGCCCGTCCGGGACCACATCAGCCGGGCCCTCCCCGCCTTGCTGCTGGTGCTGCCCGTCGTGGTCGCGGGCACCTTCGGCGGCCGGTTGGCCGCGGTCGCCACCGCGGTGGCGGGCGCCGTTGCTTTCAGCCTGGGCTTCATCCCGCCCGTCGGGTCGCTCCGCGTGGCGGTGTCCGATGACGCCGTCGCGCTGGTCGTCTTCACCGTGGTGGCGGTGGCGGTGGGAACACTGGTCGCCATGGAGGACGACCGGCGGCGCTCGGCCGAGCAGCGGGCCGGGGAGATCCAGTCCATGCACGCCCGTTTCCGGGCGGTGGTGGCCGAAGGGGAGCAACTCCGCCGGGAGGCCGACCGCCTGGCCGTCATGGAGCAGGTGGACGCCCAGCGGGCCGCCCTGCTGCGATCGGTCTCGCATGACCTGCGCACTCCCCTGGCCTCGATCCGGGCGGTGGCATCGGACCTGCGGGCCGGTGCCGACCACAGCGAGCCGGTGCGCCAGGAGCTGCTCGGGTTGGTCTGCGACGAGGCCGAACGCCTGGACCGCATCGTGGCCAACCTGCTGAGCCTGAGCCGCATCGAGGCGGGCGCCTTCCAACCCGACCGCCAGGCGGTCGACCTGGTCGAACTGGTCCAAGACGTGACCAAGCGGCTGGGCCGGCTGTTCGACGACGACGACGTGCGCCTCGACTGCCAGGTGGACGCGGCCCTGCCGCTGGTCGACATCGACTACGTCCAGATCGACCAGGTCCTGTCCAACCTGCTGGAGAACGCGGCCCGCTTCGCCCCCCCCGGCAGCACCGTCCACCTGTCCGCCCGGCCCGATCCCGGCCTGCCCGAGGCCTTGGTCCAGGTCGCCCTCAGCGACGAGGGCCCCGGAATCGACCGCGGCGAGCTGGAGCACGTCTTCGAGCCCCTCCGGACGGGCCGGGCCAGCACGGCCAGCGGGGTCGGGTTGGCGCTGTGCAAGGCAATCGTGGAAGCTCATGGAGGAATGATCGAGGCCACCAACAACCCCGCCAGCGGCGCCCGCTTGACCTTCACCCTGCCGGTGCGCCATGGATAGCGACGGCGACCTGGTTCTCGTCGTGGAGGACGAGCGGTCCATGGCGCGCATACTTTCCGCCAGCCTCCAGGCGCGGGGGTACCGGGTGACGGTGGCCCGGACCGGGCAGGACGCGCTCGACCAGAGTGCGGCCGAGGACCCGGCGGTCGTGCTGCTGGACCTGGGCCTCCCCGACCTCGACGGCGTCGAGGTGTGCCGGCGGATGCGGCAATGGTCGAAAGCGCCCATCATCGTGGTGACCGCCAACGGCTCCGAGGACCGCAAGATCACCGCCTTGGACGAGGGCGCGGACGACTACGTCACCAAGCCCTTCTCCATGCCCGAGCTGCAGGCCCGCCTGCGGGTGGCCGTGCGCCACCACCGCCAACTGGCCCCCTTCGTCGACGACGGCCCCATCGAGGTGGGCGATGTGGTGGTCGACCCGGCCGACCACCGGGTCACGGTCGCGGGCCGGCTGGTCGAGCTGACGCCGAAGGAGTTCGACTTCCTCGCCCTGCTCGCCCGCCACCAGGGCCGGGTGCTGACCCACCGCCACATCCTCCAGCAGGTCTGGGGCCCCGAGGCGACCGGGCGCACCGAGTACCTGCGCACCTACGCCAACCAGTTGCGCCGCAAACTCCAGGACGACCCCGCCACCCCCCGCCTGGTGACCGAGCCCGGCGTGGGTTACCGCCTCATCGCCAAGGAATAGGTGGGGAAAGCCCGGCCGGTACACGTCCGCTCCACCGGGGGATTCCAGCCGCCGCGTCGTGGAACGCCCGGGGCAGCAACTCGGCGAACAGCACGACCGGAGGACGACAGCGACGACGCTTCATCCCGACCGTGTCGCCTCGGCCAACATTCAACCAGGGCCGTGGAACGCAATTGGTTCGCGGCCACGTAACGTCGAAATCCGCATTTCGACCATACTTGGCGGGGTTCTGACGTGCCGCACGGACTGGGCCGCAACCGCGACCCTTCGCGCCCGCCACCTAGGCGTCGAAACGCCGCTTTCGACGTAACGTGGCGTCGATGCGATATTCCCACCAGCGGGGACCGGGAGACCAGCCGGACGGGCCGTCCGCATCGGCGGCCTTATTGCCGCGATTTTCTGCGGTCACGACGCGGCCGTGATGGCGAAATCGGCGGCCACGGCCGGTTTGCGCAGCTTCCAGATGAAGCCGTCATAAAGAAAATGCAGCGCGCCCACCGTAAACAGCACCACGTTGGCCGCGTCGCCCCGGAACAGGCTGGCCAGCGCCAGGGCGCCGAACGCCGCCACCGACATGACGGCCACCCGGCCCCCCGCCGACCAGGCGACCTTGCCCAGCAGGTTCGAACCATCGCACGGGCGGCGATACCGGGACTCGGCCGTCTTGTACACCACCACCGCGTACTCGATGGCATGGGCGCCGACATAGGCGATGAAACCGGCGATGGGATCGACTGCGATGGATGCGATCAGCAGCAACGATGACCCTTGATAGATCCACTTCGCCGGGTTGGCCTGGGTACCCGCCGATACCTCTTGGCGCACGACCGCGGCGATCAATACCAGTGCCGCCCCGCCCACGGGGATCAACAGGAGCGACGCAACTGGTCGGGCGTCGCTCAGCAGCCGCACTCCGGCCCCGTTGACACCGGCCAGGCTGACCCGCTCGGCCAAACCCAGTGTCCCCCGCCTGGCCGCCACCACCAGCACCGCCGCGGTCATCGAGGCGTACAGGACCCAGCGGTCGAGGAACGCCGACCCATAGCGGGCTCGTCGGGCGTAGATCCGCGACAACCCGTACCGCTGCTGCAGGGTGTGAATGGTGTTCCACATCGCCGCAATGGGCACGATCACCCAGAGGTGCAACGCCACCGCCAGCGCGATCACCGCCACCGTGATGGGCGGGGCCCACAGGTACAGCCGCCGGCGCAGCCGGAACTGGCGCCGGTCGCCGTACACCAGGGCGAAGGTCAGGGGTTGGTGGAGGAAACTGATGAGCAGGGTGGCCGCCACCGCCCACCGCACCCGCTCGTCGGCCTGGGTGCCCGTTGCCTCGGCCAGCTGGTGGCCCACCATGAACAGGGGCACCCAGCACAGCGAGATGAGGAGATCGGTGGGCGCCCGGTAGATCCACACCAACCTCCGCATTGCTACTCAGATTAGGCCCACAATCCGCTCAGGAACTGGTCCACCGCCTCCATGCCGCCGCCCGGTGATTCCAGGGGCGCCACGGGGTGGCCCACGTGCTCCACGTCCATCAACGCCTGCACCTCGTCGGTGAGGAATCGGCTCACCTGGGCGTACAGATGCCGGTCCGACGACCGCCGGAACTGCTCGCGCACCACGTGGTAGCGCCGGGGGAGGCTGATCTCGAGCGCATCTCGGGCGCGGGTGACGGCGACGTACATGAGACGGCGCTCCTCGGCGATGCTCTCGGCATCCCCGCACGCCATGTCCGAGGGGAACATGCCGTCCGAGGCGTGGATGATATGGACCACCTCCCATTCGCCCCCCTTGGCCGAGTGCACCGTGGACAGCACCAGCCAGTCCTCGTCCAGCCGCGGGGGCCCGGCCAGATCGCCGGTGGCGGCAGGAGGGTCGAGGGTCAACTCGGCCACGAAATGGTGCCGGTCGGGAGAGCGAGCCGCCACCCCGGCCAGCTGGTCGAGGTCGGCCAGGCGGGCCGGAGCCGACGAGTACCGCCGTTCGATGACCGGCTGCAGCCATCGGCTGAGGCGTTCGACTTGGACGCCCGGCGCCGGGGTCGCTCCGCCCGGCAGGCAGCAGTCGGCGCATTCGGCCAGCGCCTGCCGCAATCCCGCCATTGCCCCCGCGGCCGGCTCGGGCAGCCGGGGCGGGGCGGCCAGCAGCCGGGCCAGGGGGGAGGTCAGGGCGGAGGTCAGGGCGGAGGAGGCCGGGGGCTCGAAACCCAGCTCCATCATCACCCGCCGGGCGGTGGCCGGCCCCACTCCCTCAACGAGCGGCAACACCCGGAACCAGGCCACCTCGTCCCATGGGTTGTCCAGCACCCGCAGCAGGGCCAGCAGGTCCTTGACGTGGGCCGCTTCCAGGATCCGCAGCCCCCCGTATTTGACGTACGGGATGTTGCGCCGGGACAGCGCCAGCTCGAGCACGTCGGCATGGTGCGAGGCCCGGAACAGCACTGCCTGGCGGCGCAACATCACGCCGCCCTCCCGGTGGCGCAGCACCGAGTCGCACACCGCTTCGGCCTGAACCGACTCGTCCTCGCACACTCGCAGCCGGGGCCGGACCGAGCCCACTCGGCCTGACCACAACACCTTCCCCGCCATGACCGCGTTGGCGACCGCCAGGATCGGGGGAATCGAGCGATAGTTCTCCTCCAGCCGAACGATCGTCGTGGCCGGGAACTGCTCGGGGAAGACCTCCATATTGCGGCTCGTGGCGGCCCGGAAGGCATAAATGGCCTGGGCCTCGTCGCCCACCACGGTCAGCCCGGCGCCGTCGGGGCGCAACAACGCCAGGATGTCGGCCTGCACCCGGTTGGTGTCCTGGAACTCGTCCACCAGCACCTGATCCCACAGTCCCGCCAGCAGCTCGGCCCCGCCTTCGACCGCGCCCAGCGCTCGCCACGCCAGCAGCAGGTCCTCGAAATCCAGCATCCGCCGGGCCCGCTTGCGGGCGGTGTAACCCTCGAAGATGGCGCCGATGCCGGCTACCTCCGGGCGGCACCAGGGGAAGTCTCGCTCGACCACAACCGACAGCGGCTCAGCGGTCGACACCACCCGGCTGTAGATGGCGGCCAAGGTGTCGGGCCGGGGAAAGCGACGGCCCGATGTCGCCTCCCCGGTCTGCAGGGTCAGGACGTCCTGGCGCACCAGGCTCAGCACCTCGGTGGCGTCGCCCTGGTCCAGGACGCTGAACGCCGGCCCCAACCCGAGCCGCCTCCCGTGCAGCCGCAGCACCCGATGGGCGACCGAGTGGAATGTCCCGCCCCACACCTGAGCCGCAGCGGCGGGCGCGGTGAGATGTCCGGCGCGGTTCAACATCTCCTGCGCCGCCCGGCGGGTGAAGGTCAACAGGCAGATCCGCCCCGGTGGCACCCCCGTCGAGATCAGGTCGGCCACCCGACTGGCCAGAGTGCCCGTCTTGCCCGTCCCCGCCCCGGCCTGGACCAACAACGGCCCGCCCCGGTGGGCCACGGCCGCACCCTGCTGCGAGTTCAGCTCGAACATGTGTTCGGAGCATAGCCGCGCCTACGCTCCACCCCGTGCGAGCCGTAACCGTCATCCCTTTGCAGAAGGACTCAGTGGACCTGACCGAGGTCCCCGAACCGCCCATGGACGACGGCCCGGTCCTGGTCCAGACCCTGGCCATCGGCGTGTGCGGAACCGACCTCGAGATCATCAACGGGGACTACGGCTGGGCCCCGCCGGGCGAGAGCCGCCTGGTCATCGGCCACGAGTCGCTGGGCCGGGTCATGGAGGCGCCCACCGGTTGCGGCCTCCAGCCGGGGGACCTGGTGGTGGGGATCGTGCGCCGGCCCGACCCGGTCCCCTGTCCCAACTGCGCCGTGGGCGAGTGGGACATGTGCCGTAACGGCCAGTACACCGAGCGGGGCATCAAGCAGCGCCATGGCTACGCGTCGGAGCGTTACCGGATCCACCCGGACTACGCCGTCAAGATCGATCCCAGTCTGGACCAGCTCGGGGTGCTGCTGGAACCCACCACGGTGGTGGCCAAGGCATGGGACCATATCGAGCGGATCGGCCGGCGAGCCGTCTGGAACCCGACCACGGTTCTCGTCACCGGGGCCGGCCCGATCGGCCTCCTGGCCGCCCTGCTGGCGGTGCAGCGGGGCCTCGAAACCCATGTCCTCGACCGGATGACCGACGGCCTGAAACCGCAGCTGGTGGCGGCCCTCGGCGCCACCTACCACCACGGTTCCATCGAAGACACCGGCGTGGCGCCCGATGTGGTCCTCGAGTGCACCGGCGTGGCCCAACTGGTCCTCGACGCCATGTGCCACAGCACGCCCGACGGCATCGTGTGCCTCACCGGCGTGTCCAGCGGCGGTCGCACCTTCGAGGTGGACGCGGGCCTGCTCAACCGGGCGATGGTGCTGCAGAACGACGTGGTGTTCGGATCGGTCAACGCCAACCGCCGGCATTACGAGGCGGGGGCGGCGGCCCTGGCCACCGCCGACCGGAGTTGGTTGACCCGCCTGATCACCCGCCGCGCTCCCCTCACGAGTTGGCGCGACGCCTACGTGCGCCAACCCGACGACGTCAAGACAGTGCTCGCCTTTTCCCCCTGAGTCGTTATCAGGCGCCGTCGAGGGCGGCGCGCATCTCCGCCACCCGGTCGCCGACCCGTTCCGGGCCTCCTCCGTCGAGGAGGATGCGCATCAGGGCCGACGCCACGATCACGCCGTCGGCGAAGGAAGCCGCCTCGGCCGCCTGTTCGGGCGTGGACACGCCGAAGCCCATGAGCACCGGCGTGTCGGTCGTCGCCTTGAGCCGCTCCCCGAGCAGCCGGGCCGAACTGGCGATCGCGCTGCGTTCGCCCGTGACGCCCATCAGGTTGACCCCGTAGACGAAACCCCGAGCCCGCCGGCACAGCTCGGCCAGGCGGTCGTCGGGCGTGACCGGGGCGGCCAGCAGCACCGTTTCGACCCCGGCTTCGTCCGCCGCCCGGGACCAGTCGCCCAGCTCCTCGAGGGGGACGTCGGGGATGATGATCCCCGCCACGCCGGCCTCGATCAGGTTGTGGGCGAAGCGGCGGTGCCCGCCTCGGAAGACCAGGTTGTAGTACGTCATGGCGATGAGCGGGACGGCCACCTCGACCCGCCGCAGCTCGGCCAGGATGCCGGGCGGGGTGGCGCCAAACTGCAGCGCCCGGAGGGAAGCCTCCTGGATGGTCGGGCCGTCCATCACCGGGTCCGAGAAGGGGATGCCGATCTCGACCGCGTCCGCCCCGGCCGCCACCATGGCCTGGACCACCTCGACCCAGTGCGGGCCCAGGCCGCCGGTCACGTAGGGGACCAGCAACTTGCGCCCGGCGTCCCGGCCCGCCCGAAGCGTCGCCTCGAGGGGCACGAGCGGTACGAGCGGCACCACGGCGGAGGCCGGACCGGCGGAGGCCGGACCGCCCGCGGCCTCACTCATCCCAGCAACCCCATGACCTGTTCGGCGTCCTTGTCGCCCCGGCCCGACAGGGTGATGAGCACGGTCGAGCCCGGTGGGACCTCCGTGCTGGCCGAGGCCCGCATGACCCAGGCGATGGCGTGGGCGGGCTCAAGGGCGGGAATGATCCCCTCCGTCCGGGCCAGTTCCTGCAGCGCCACCAGCACCTCGCTGTCGCCCGCGGCCACGTAACGAGCCCGCCCGGTGGCCGCCAGGTTGGCGTGCTCGGGCCCGACGCCGGGGTAGTCGAGGCCGGCCGAGATCGAGTGGGCCTCGTTGACCTGCCCGTATTCGTCCTGCAACAAGTAGGACTTCATCCCGTGCACCACCCCGGGAACGCCCCGGCCGATGGCCGCGCCTCCCGCCGCCTCGACTCCGATCAGCGCGGCCTCGGTGTCGACGAACCCGGCGAAGGTCCCGGCCGCGTTGGAGCCGCCGCCGACACAGGCCACCACGAAGTCGGGGTCGGCGCCGTCGAGCAGGCTCCGGCACTGTTCCCTCGCCTCCTCCCCCACCACTCGCTGGAATTCCCGCACCATCCACGGATACGGGTGCGGCCCCATCACCGACCCCAGGCAGTAATGGGTGTCCTCGACGGTGGCCACCCAGTCCCGGAAGGCGGCGTTGACCGCGTCCTTCAGGGTGCGGCTCCCCGAGCCGACGGGACGGACCTCGGCGCCCAGCAGCCGCATCCGGAAGACATTGAGCGCCTGGCGTTCAGTGTCCACCTCACCCATGTAGACGACGCAGTCCAGCCCGAACAGGGCGGCCGCGGTGGCCGTGGCCACCCCGTGCTGGCCGGCACCGGTCTCGGCGATCATGCGGCTCTTGCCCATCGCCACGGTCAGCAAACCCTGGCCCAGCACGTTGTTGATCTTGTGCGACCCGGTGTGGGTGAGATCCTCACGCTTGAGCAGGACCCGGATGCCCAGGCGCTCAGACAGCCGGGCACACTCGGTCACCGGCGTGGGCCGGCCGGCGTAGTCGCGCAGCAGGGCCTCGTACTGGGAGTGGAAGCCGGGGTCGGCCCACGCCGCCCGGAACGCCGCCTCCAGCTGGCTGATCGCGGGGATCAGCGATTCCGGCATGTACCGGCCGCCGAACTCGCCGAAGCGCCCGTCCGCCGAGGGCTCGGCCATCCCCGGGGCCCGGGCGGCTCCGGTGGCGCCAGTGGCGCCGGCCGGGCCGGCCGGGGTCACCGGCTGCCCTCTTCTTCCTGCCAGTCGTAGGGACGGTCGTACTCGTCGCCCTCGTAGGGCGGTTCCGCCGCCGCCCGGGCGGCGGCCACGAAGGCCCGCAACTTGACCGGGTCCTTGTGCCCCGGGGCCTTTTCGACCCCGCTGACGGCATCGACCCCCCACGGCTGCACCGCCGCCACCGCCGCACCGACATTGTCGGGCGTCAGGCCGCCCGCGATGATCAAGCGGGTGCCGGTCGGGGCCTCCCCGGCCAGCTTCCAGTCGAACACCTCACCCGAACCCGGCGTCGGGTTGTCCAGCAGTACGGCGTCCACCCCGTACTCCGCCGCCCGGGTGACGGCCGGGTCGCCGGCCGCGAAGGCCTGGATCACCCAGCGCAGCCGTTCCCGGACCCAGCGGGCCTGGGCCGGCTGTTCCTGGCCGTGGAGCTGGGCCGCCTTCAGGCCCGCGAACGTGCAGATGTCGACGACCCGCTCGGGCAGCTCGTTGCGGAACACGCCGACGGTCAGGATCTCGGGCGGCAACCGCTTCACGATGTCCTGGGCCAGGCCCGGGGCGATCTGCCGGGTTGAGGGCGCGAAGATGAAGCCGACCGCGTCGGCCCCCATGGCGACAGCCAGCAGGGCGTCCTCCTCGCTCGTCGTGCCGCACACCTTGACGAACATCACACCCCCCGTAGGGCGGCCACCGCCGAGGCCGGATCGCCCGAGCGGACCAGGGCCTCGCCCACCAGCACCGCGTGGTACCCGGCGCCCGCCAACCGCCGAGCGTCGTCCGGCCCGGCAATCCCCGACTCGGCCACCCGGATCACCCCGTCGGGGATGCGCGCGGCCAGCCGCTCGGCCCGCCCCGTGTCCACCTCGAAGGTGACCAGGTCCCGCTGGTTGACCCCGATGAGGGTGGCCCCGGCCGCCAGCGCCACCTCCACCTCCACCTCGTCGTGGACCTCGACCAGGGCGTCCAGCCCCAGGTGGGAGGCCAGGTCCACCAGTTGCCTGAGGGAAGGGAGGGAAAGGGCGGTCACGATCAGCAGGACCGCGTCGGCACCCATGAGCCGAGCGTCGCAGACATCGGCCGGCCCCACCGTGAAATCCTTCCGCAATGCCGGCAAGCCGGTGGCCGCCCGGGCCGCCACCAGGTCCTTGGACGAGCCGCCGAAGAACTCCCGGTCGGTCAGGACCGACAGGCAGGCCGCTCCCCCCTGCTGGTACGCCTTGGCCTGCACATCGGGCGACAGGTCCGGCGCCAGGTCCCCCTGGGATGGGGAGCGCCGCTTGATCTCGGCGATGACCGCCACCCGCTCGGCCCGGACCGCGCCGCGGGCGCCCCGGTCGGCCTCTATGGCGGCGCGAAATCCCCGCCGGTCGTCCGCCGGTGCCTCTTCCGCTTGACGCACCAGGCGTTCGATCGGTCGAAGATCAGCGGCCGCCGCGACCCTATGGACAGTCAGGATGCGGTCCAGGTAAGTCGGCACGGTAGTTGCGCAGCCTACCGAGCCCCGTGACAACGACTGCGTGATCAGTTATGGTTCATGTTTGAGACAGTTGTCCTATCTGTCCGGCAGTCGGGGGGCTTTCCATGGGTCGGTTCACGCAGGTCCGGCACGTTGTCCTCCGGGTAGCCGTCATGCTGCCCCTGAGCGCTTTCCTGGTCGGTGGGGTGGCGATGCCGGCCGCCCACGCCGCCGGGGGGCCCGTGGCTCTCACCATCACGCCCGACCAACCGAGCTACACCCCGGGCCAACCGGTGACCCTGACCCTCCAGCTGACCAACAACGGGTCGACACCCTGTCAGGCCAGCGACCTGGTTGACGGCAATGTGGTGCTCGACAGCTACCTCCGCAACGGGTCCCCCGTGCCTGAGCCATCCTCCTTGATCCGCTACGACGACAGCCTGAGCTCGCTCATCCTGCACAGCCTGCACACCATCAACCCCGGGAGTTCCCTCTCGCTGGTCTGGACCACGACCACCAATGAGCTCACCGGCGGACAAGCGTTCATGGAGGTGCCCTTTCCGGGCGACGTCATCGGCCCGGTCGATTTCCTGGACGCGGCCACCCCCGGGAACTACGTGCTGCAGGCGCACTACCAGCTGCCGCCACCGATCACGCTGCTGCCGCCTGATTCGTGCTCGGTGTCGTCCAATGTGGCCACCGCCAGCTTCACGGTCATCCCGGGCGCGGTGCCGGCCGCCGGAGTCGACGGCATCGTCATCGACCCGCTGGCCAACGCCGCCTTCAACAAGGACTACAAGGACTGCCTGGCCAAGTTCCAGGCGGCCGGGGGCGATCCCATGGGCATCATCCCGGTGCTCACCGCCTCCACCTTCACCACCACCGTCTCGGCCTCAGTGGGCGGCAACAGCGAGGTTGCCACCACCCCCAACGACGGCAAGTCCCCGCGCGACGGCGGGACCGGCAAGGGCAGCAACACCCAAGTGAACTGGAACAACAAGAACACCAACAAGTTCGACGACGGGGTGGCACGCGATCCGTGTGCCGAGTTGTACCACGAGCTCTTTCACGCCTACGAGGACATCAAAGGCATCTCCGACGACCGGAACTTCCCCGGGACCATGATCCCGACGGTCGAGGTGAACGCCACCCGGGCCGAGAACGCGTACCGCAAGGCCCAGGGCTTGCCCCTGCGCACCTCGTACACCACAACGACCGGGGAGCTGAAGCTGCCCGTGGCGGCGGGGACCAAGGTGCCCACCTGCGTCCTGACCAGCATCGTCGCCGGGCCGCCCAAGAAGATCACCGTCACGGTGCGGGACTCCGACCCCGACGGCTTGGACAACATCGTGGTGGCCGCGGTCAAGAACGCCACCGTGACGGTCCCGGCGGTGACCCGGGGCACGAGAACTGCGATCGTCGTCACGGCCACCAAGACCAACCAGGCCCAGCCCAGCAGCGTGACCCTGTACGTGACCGACGTGGACGGCAATCTCGTCCGCTGCGATCCCGTCGAGGCCACCGTGACCCGCCAGGCCGGGGTGCCGGAGACCTCTCGCCTCAGCGACATCCCGGCCACCGAACACCTGCTGCATGTGGCCAACGGCCCAGGCAGCACGGGGCTGCGCGACCTGGTGGTCCGGGTCGACGGCCACCGGATCGACGTGATCCTGAACCCCGGGCAAACCCGGGTGGTCGACATCGGCCGGGCCTTCACCGCCGCTACCGGCAACACCGTGCTGCTCACCCCCTTGGGCCGCCCCGGGGCCTCGGCCGACGTGGTGATCGCCGACTCCTGATCGCCAGGCTGATCTGACTGATCACATCCTCCTCACACTTCGGTGCCAAGCTGACGCTGGTGCAGTCCGACCTGGGCACGATCGTGGTGGTGGAGGACGATCCCAACATCGCGGACCTGGTCGACATCTACCTGCGCCGGGAGGGCTTCCGGGTCATCCAGGCGACCGACGGCGAGGCCGGCCTGGCCGCCATCAACCGCGAGCGGCCCCGCCTGGCCATTCTTGACGTCGGGCTCCCGGGGATGGTCGATGGCCTCGAGGTGTGCCGGCGGGTCCGGGCCCGCCTGCCCCTGCCGGTGCTCATGCTCACCGCCCGCGACGGGGAGATCGACCGCGTCCTGGGCCTCGAACTGGGGGCGGACGACTACGTCACCAAGCCCTTCTCGCCCCGGGAACTGGTGGCCCGGGTGCGGGCCATTCTGCGCCGCACCGACGGGCCCCGCGAAGCGCCTGAGATCATCCTGGCCGGGGCGGTCGAAGTGGACACGGCCCGCCGGGAGGCCCGCCGGGCGGGCGAGGTGGTCCCACTGGCGGCCCGGGAGTTCGACCTGCTCCAGTTCCTGGCCGGCAACCTCGGGCTGGCCCTGACCCGCCAGCAGCTGCTCGACGGGGTGTGGGGGCCGGGGTGGTACGGCGACGAGCGAACCGTCGACGTCCACGTCCGCCAGCTCCGGAAGAAGCTGGGCTCGGCCCTGCCGCTGGCCACGGTCTGGGGCGTCGGCTACCGGCTGGGCTGAGGGCCAAGGACCAGGTGCAGCGCCGCCTCCGCGCCACCATCATCGGCGTCGTCGTGGGCGCCATCTTCCTCACGGGGGTGGTGACCTTCGTCCTGGTCGCCCACGCGGCCCGGGTTCGGACCCGTGACCAGCTGGCCCAGCAGGCCCAGGACGTGGCCGGGGCCATCAAGGGTGAGATTCTGGCCGGGCGCGACGCCGCCAACCTGCTGCGCATCCTGCGGGCGCCGTTCAACCACGAGAACGACGTCGTCCTGATCGTGAGCCCGGCGGGCCGCTTGATCGACATCAGCCAGCCTCGCCGGCCCGCTACCCTCCCGCCCGGCCTGACCGCCGCCATGCTCCACTCCGACCGCTTGCTGGCGGGGCAGGTGGTCTCGGGCAACAGCGGCGCCATCGTCTACGCGGCCGCTCCCTACCAGTCCAAGATCACCATGGCCAAGGGCGTGACCCCGACGTTGACCCAGGTGGTCGTGCTGACCCGCAGCGCCGACAGCGGGCTGCGCCACGCCTGGCCGTGGTTCGTCCTCTCCGCCGTCATCGTCCTTCTGATCGCCACCTGGGTGGGCGACCGCCTGGGCCGGCGGATCAGCCGTCCGCTGCGCGACGCCGAGACGGTGACCAGGCAGATCGCCGCGGGCGACCTGTCGGCCCAGGTTCCCCTCCCCGACCGGGCCTATCCCGAGCTGGCGTCGCTGGCCCACTCGATCAACACCATGGCGGGAACGCTGGCCCGGGCCAAGGGACTCGAACGGCAGTTCCTGCTTTCGGTGTCGCACGATCTGCGTACCCCCCTGACCTCGATCCGGGGGTTCGCCGAGGCCATCGCGGAAGGGGCGGCACCGGACAACGCCCGTGCCGCCGAGGTGATCGCAGCCGAGTCCCGCCGGCTGGAACGGCTGGTGAAGGACCTCCTCGACCTGGCCACCTTCGACGCCCGCCGGTTCGGCCTCGACTTGCGACCGATCGACCTGGCCGAGCTGATCACCGACACGGGCGACGGTTTCCGGCCCGCGGCCGAGGAGCTGGGCCTCCGGCTGGATCTCGCCCCCGAGCCGGTAGGGGCGATCATGGCCACGGCCGACCCGGACCGGCTGGCCCAGGTGGTGGCCAACCTGGTGGAGAACGCCCTCAAGTACGCCCGCACCCGGGTCGCGGTGGGGGTGGCATCCTCCGGGGAGGGTCCGGTCATCTGGGTGGACGACGACGGTCCGGGGATAACGGCCGAGGACCTGCCTAGGGTCTTCGACCGCCTGTTCATGTCGTCGCGCTACCCGGCCCGGCAGGTCGGTACCGGGCTGGGCCTGGCCATCGTGTCCGAACTGGTCACGGCCATGGGCGGCTCGGTCCGGGCCGAGTCGCCCACCAGCCGGACCGGGGGGACCCGGATGGTGGTGACCCTGCCTTCCTCGAGCCGGGTCACGGCACCGACGATGTCGGCGGTTTGACCGTCGTCGCTGGGGGGGCAAGCGGCACGCCGCAGTCGGCGACGCTCAGCGGGAAGGTGGTCAGCCCGTTGAGGCTGGCCGACAGGCCGACCGGCCCCCCAGACACACAGCCCATGAGGAGGGCGAGCCGGCCCGAGGCATCGGTGGTCCCGGGATTGTTGCCCGCCAGGACCACGTTGCCGGCCGCCACGGCAAAGATGCTGGCGCCCGCCAGCGCGCCGCCTCGGACGACGCCGTCGCCACCGACGACCTGCTGGGTGGCCTGGATGACCAAGGTGGACGGCTGGCCCACAAAGGGCGGACTCGGCACCAGCGCGGCGCTGAGGCTCTGGCCGTTGTAGGCCATCAGCGTCAGATTGACGCTCTGATTGTCCTTAGCTCCGAGCAGCAGGATCTGTGGTGTCATCAGCGTCAGGTCGGGGGAATGCCACGCCCGTACCCGGTAGCGGCCGCCCCGGATCCCGCCCAGCCGCCAGCTACCGTCGGGCTGGGCGGACACCGCCTTGGCCCCGATCGAATCGCCCACCAACCGCTCGACCAGGACGGTGGCGCCGCCGACCGGCCCGGTGGGGCCGGTGACGATGCCCGCCAGCGACGCCCCGCCCGGCGTCAGCACCACCGTGGTGGGCGGGGTGCTGCCGACCGGAGTCAGGGTCACCGCGGTCAGGTCCGAGGTCACCGTCGTGGTGGCGCCTACCGCAGGCGAAGGGCTGGGTGGGGGGGTGGGGATGTGCAGGTCGGCGATCCCGGTGCAGCCAGCCACGAGGAGTGCTGCAGTCGCAGTCGCGACCACGGTTGCGGTTGCGGTCCCGGCCGCGGCGGGCCACAGGCGCCGGAAACCGGGGCTCATGGGGCGGGCAGGAGGGACTCGGCCCGGCCTTCTGTACTGCCCCCGTCCCACGTGATGGCGACCGCGGCCGGGGGTGTCACATCCCGGCCCAGGTAGGCCAGCGCCACCGCTCCGCCGCCGGGGTGGGCGGCCACGCTGGTGAGGATGCCCACCACCTTGTCGGCGTTGTCCGCCGCCGTCACCGAGGCGCCAACCGGGGCAAGCCGGTCGAGCACCAGCCGGCGCAGGTTGCGGGGGACGTGGCCCCCGCGGGAGTCGATCCGGGCCACCAGTTCCTGCCCGGTGTAGCAGCCCTTGGTGAAACTCACGGTCCGCGCCACCAGCCCCGTCTCGGCGGGAATGGTCTTTTCCGTGAGCTCGGCGCCCATCCGGGGGATGCCCGCCTCGATGCGGGCCGCTTCGAAGGCGGCGGCGCTGACGAGGGGCACGCCGTCGGGTAGGACGGGATCGGTCCCGAGCAGGTCGATGCCGGGGAGGCCGGGCCAACCGGCGCCCACCACCACCTGGCCATCGCCCGGTGCCACCGTCAGGTCTGCGACCCCCGGCCCCCGCAGAGCCAGGCAGCGCCAGGCCCGCGTGCCGATGTCGGCCTTGGTGCGCAGCTTGAAGCGGTTGAGCCGGGCGGCCAGGGCGTCACCCCATCCGCCGTCGGTGTCGAGCAGCATCTCGTCTTCGGCCACCCGGGTGACCCGGCACAGGGCCTCCACCTTGCCCTGCGGCTGGAGCACCCAGGTCCAGGTCGACGCGCCCACCGTAAGGCCCGCCACGTCCTGGCTGCACTGGCCTTGCAGGAAGGTCACCGCGGCCGGGCCCCGGACCGACACCACGTCGCGCTCGAGCCAGATGGCGCCAACCGCTTGGCGAAGAAGGTGGTACTCGGCGTCGAGGTCGGCCATGGCGCCAGTCTGCCCGTTCACGGGCCGGTTGAGGCGACACCCGCCGCCGCCGCCGCCGCCGCCGCCGCCGCCGCCGCGGGCACCTGCTCGCCTGATGCCTGGACCCGGACGTGCTGCGCCCGCCGAGCGGCGGTGATGCGCCGGGCCCCGGGGACGGCGGCCAGCAGCGCGGCCGCCTTGTTACGGCACTCCAGGTCCTCCTGGGCCGGGTCGCTGTCGGCGACCACACCAGCGCCCGCGGTCACGCTGGCCCGGCCGTCCCGGCCCACCAGCATGGTGCGGATGGCGATGGCCGTGTCCATGTTGCCGGAGAAGTCGAAATACCCGACGATGCCCGCGTAGGGCCCCCGCTTGGTGGGCTCCAGGTCGTCGATGATCTCCATGGCCCGCACCTTGGGAGCGCCGGAAACCGTTCCCGCCGGCAGGGTGGCCCGGAGCACGTCGATGGGACCCAGCTCCGGGCGCAGCGACCCCGAGACCTGCGACGTGAGGTGCATGACATGGCTGTACCGCTCCAGGGTGAGCAGCTCATCGACCTGCTCGGTGCTGAAGCCGACCACCCGGCCGACGTCGTTGCGGGCCAGGTCGACCAGCATCACATGCTCGGCGATCTCTTTCGGGTGCTCGCTCAGCTCGGCCGCCATGCGGCGGTCCTCCTCCTCGGTCCGACCCCGGCGGCGGGTCCCCGCGATGGGCCGGGAGATCACCCGCCCGTTGAGCAGCTGCACCATTGGCTCGGGGGAGGACCCGATGACGTCCAGCTCGGGGTGATGAAGGAAGTACATGTAGGGGCTGGGGTTGACCTGGCGCAGGGCCCGGTACAGGTCGAAGGGCTCGGCGTCCAGTTCCAGGTCGAAACGCTGGGCCAGCACCACCTGGAAGGCGTCGCCCGCCAAGATGTGTTCCTTGGCCACATCGACCGCGTCGGCGTAGTGCCGGGGCGACGTGCGCCGCCGCACGGGCGGCAGTTCGTCCTCCGAGAGCGGCGGTTCGACCAGGGGTTCGGAGCTCGCCCGGGTCCCGTCCTCCGCCATCTGGGCCAGCCGGGCCACCGCCTCGTCGTAGCGGCGGTCGAAGTCGGTGGCACCGGCGGGCAGGGGCACGCTGTCGATCAGCGTCACCCGCTGGCGCCAGTGGTCATAGGCCGCCAGCTGGCCGATGACCGACACGACCGCGTCGGGATAGCCCAGTTCGTCGGGAGGCACGTGGGGCAGGTTCTCTATCTCCCGCACCACGTCGTACCCGAGGTAGCCCACGATCCCGCCATGCAGGGGCGGCAGCCCGGCCAGGGCGGCCAGCGCGGTCGATGGCGGCGACCGGTAGGCGCCCAGCACCGCCTCGACCGCGGCCAGGACGCCCCGGTCGCGGGGCACACCGTCGGGCAGGGTGCCGGTCACCTCGAGCTGGTCCCCTCGGGCCACGATCGTGGCGGTGGGCCGGCGGCCGACGAACGACCAGCGCCCCCATCGCTCACCGTGCTCGACCGATTCGAGCAGGAACCCGGGCTCGTCGCCGACCACCCGGGTGAATGCGGCCACCGGGGTGGTGAGATCGGCCAGCAGTTCCTGCCAGACCGGGACCACCGAGTACCGCTCGGCCAGGGCCCGGAACTCCTCCCGGGTCGGCCGGATCACGTGGTTCGGGGGGCGGAACCGCCTGAGGTGTCGGAGCCGAAGGCGCGGAAGAAGCAGGAGTGGGCGCCGGTGTGGCAGGCCCCGTTGCCCTCCTGCTCGACGACCAGCAGCACCGTGTCCCCGTCGCAGTCGTAATACGCCTCGCGCACCCACTGGCGGTCGCCTGAGGTCTCACCCTTGCACCAGTACTCCTGGCGGCTGCGGCTCCAGAACCAGGTCCGGCCGGTGGTGAGGGTGCGGCGCAGGGCCTCGTCGTTCATCCACGCCAGCATGAGGACCGTGCCCGTTCCCCGCTCCTGCACGATGGCCGGTACCAGCCCGTCGGCCTTGAAGCGGACCTGCGCCAGGTCGTCCTCATCGACAGGGATAGGGGTGGCGACAGGCATGACCTTCATGACCGGCATGCTACGGGCTGCCGCCCACCGGCCCGCCGCAACCCCCACTTTCAGTGGGCGGGCCAAACCGGTGCCCCCCGGCCAGGTCGGAGCAGGTCGTCGATGACCTCGCCTGCTGAGCGATGACCTGAGCGACGTTTCGGCGCGGGCTGACCGGCCGAGCCGCTTGCCCGGCCCCTTCCGGCGGGTTTCGTTGCCTACACCAGCCGGCTCACGGTCGGTGCCACCGTGGTGACTTGGGCCGCGTAGCGTGACAGCGGATCGCCTATCTGCTCCGGCGGGGGCCTGCCGGGAAATATGGAGTCCCTAATGATGGCGGCGGTGGCCGACGCGAAGGACGCTCGATCCAGGGGCGCGGCCACGGGAGGGTTGGCGAGGCGGGCCCGTGCCCAGAATGACGCGAGCTGCCAGTAGGCGCTCCACGCGAGGTCGATTTGGCCGCCCGACCGAAGCCGTTCGAACCGACGCCAGACGGTATCGGTGATCTCGTCGTAGAAGGCCGCAGTGTAGGCGTCAAGCGATTCAGGCCACACCTGGAACACGTACGCCGCGCCAACTGCCTGCGCATAGGAGGAGAAGGCCGCCTCCACATCGCCGGCCATCGAAATATCGCCCAGGGATCGACGGCAGTTGGCGATCACCTCATAGTCGCGCTTTGTTTCCGTCTCGGTATCGATTGCGTGACGCAAGCCCTGCTCGACCTTCGATTGGGCCTCATGGTCGAGACCCCGCTCGTGGTCGAGATCGCCCCACTCGTAGAGGACCCACGCGATGTTGAAATTGTCCTCGATCTCGTCGAATAGCCGCTTCGCGTCTTCGTAGTAATCCGCGGCCTCGGCGCGCCACCGGTCCTGCATAGGTCCAGCCCGGCGGTACCGGCACGAGTGAGCAAGGAACAGGTCAGTCAAGGCCCTAACCGTGCAGGCGTCCTCATCTGGGCCCTGGGACCCAAGAAACTGGTCCACGTCCCCGGCGGTGCCGGTCTGGGCCAGGACGAAGTCCAATGCCTGCCGCACTGAATCCCAGTCGCCCCGGCCCTCCTTGTCCGGACCCAATGGGTAAGCCTCCGCAAACAACGTCAGCGCTCGGTACCACCCGATGGCCCAGGAACCTTCGTTTCTTATGGCTTCGAGGAGGAGCTGGCAGAAAGGGTACTCAAGGTACATACCCCACCACCAAAAGGCCTGGAAATACCTGCGGGCAAAGCGCTGACGGACGTACTCGGCCGGCCGGCCGAACCTAGCCACGTGATACAGCCACTCGAGAACCAGATGCTGAAATTCCGCTTGCTCGACCCGCGCCTCAAGTAAGTAAGCGGACTTGTAGTCATCTGCATAGACAGTCCACTTTCTGAAGTACCAAGCCTCAGCCTTCCCGTGCGCTTGGTGGTATGGGTTAGGGCTTTGCGACAACCTCTTCTCCAACTGGCGCTGGATGAGTCCGTCAAAGCGGAAGAAGCCGGGCTCGTCCTCGGTCGGCTCCTGATACGCAGCGAACCCGTGCCCCTCCAGGGCTGGAATGAGTCGTTCGACAAAGTCGTCGCCCTCGGCAAGGCCGAGCACCCTTTCCAGGAGTCCCGGCTCAAAGCGACGAGCCACACAGACAAGCCTCATCGCCCGCTCCAATGCCGGATCACTGGCAACCGCCAGGGCACGCGCCACCAGCGCGTCGAGCTGTCCGGCCACGTCGGCCGGAGGATTCGATACGAGGCCGATAAGTCTCGCCGCGCCGCTGGTGAGGTTCGATGCGATTAGACCGCTGATGATCTCGAGCGCGGCCGGATTCCCACCGGTGATCGCAAAACACGTTTCAATGAGCTCCGCCGCTTCAGGCGGCTTCAGGACTTCGGGTAGTCGTAGGCGCGCAGCCAGGAAGGCGGCGATCTCCGGCGCGGTGATGCCATCGAGGCGCCTCGGGACGACCTCGTAGCCAATATGAGGAAGCTGCTTGGGTGTTGCCGTCCGGGCGGCAATGACAGCCGTGTTTTCCAATCTCGAAACGAGATTCCGGAAGAGCCACTCCCCAACAGCACCGTCGAGCACTCGGTGGACGTTGTCGAGAAGGACGATACCTCGGGACTCGGATGTGGAACGGTTCCATTCATCGACGAAAAGCCCGGCGATCCTCACTGCCTCCTCGTGTGTCCAGACGGAGAAGCTAGACCCAAGGGCCGGCATTCGGTCAATCGCCTGAACAGTGACACTGTTCGCCTCAGCCGCCACCGTATCGAAGCCAGCACCGGCGCGACCCGAGACGTCTCGAACCAACCGAAGGTAGCGGGTCAGATCGGCCAGTCCAGCCCCGCTATCGGCTCGGTCGGCGCCAGAGGCGGTGGACCCGCCGGGGGCATATTGGGTGAGGTCAACCATGACGACCGTCCTGGAACCCGAAGCACTTGACGCGGCGTAAAGCCTCTGCAAGAGCGTGCTCTTCCCCGATCCCGTGAGCCCGACGAGGTCATACACCCGTCGCCCTGACCCGGCGATCGCCTCCAGCATGTCGTTCAGCAGACTCTCCCGAAATACGACGTCTGGCGCGGCGGCGTTGGTCATGACTGGCGGCTTCTGCCGCCGGACTGGGGTGAGAGACGATCGAGCGCGGCTTTGATCCGATCGTTCGCGTCCGACAACTCCTTCAGCGCTCTCTTGTCACGGGCGATGTCCTCGTTCCATTTGGCCGCAATGCCCTGCTTCAGCTTCTCTACCATTACGCACGCTTCAGCGGCCGCGGACCACTGATTGTCGGACATGCCCTTTGCCAGAATCTCCAGCCGACCAGCCCAACCGTCGGTGACGAGTTCGTCGGCCCACGGTTGCGCCGTGAGCCAAGCGCGTGGCTCCAGCCGGCGATCCAGCGCCTTGCTGGCTCGCTCAAGGTCCAGCGACGCGAGCCGCCGGTTCGCCTGAACAACCGTCCGTTGGTCGCGCCGAGCATTGAGATACTGGCTGAAAGCGGGCACAAGACCGCCGACCAGGACACCGATGAGGCTGAAGATGGCTGCGGTCATCCACTCACTTACTGGCCCTTGAAGCAACGGGTCCCGAGAGCTTCATGTTCCTAGACGGTTGACAATGGCCCAGCATATCCGTCACGCCAGTCCCAGCTTGGACGACAACCACCTAGCCTGCCATTCCCGCTCGGCCCAATAGGCGCTGGCAGCACCGTTGGCCACAAACGCGGTGTACGCAGCCATGTCCGCGGCCGCGGCGTGGTAACCGCGGAGGGCAGCCACCTCGGCAGTGTCGACCGCGTATCCAACCGCAGTCTTTATCTCCTCCAGCGACTTGCCGGTCTGGGCCATCAGCGACTGCCCCGTCTCGGCGATGGAGCGGAAAGACCGGCAGCCCATGAGGCGCCGGGCATCCTCATCCCGACCGCTACGCCGAAGGGCCTCGGCCGTGTGCCACCGCGCCCGCAGAGCACAGGCACGGGCGAGCGTCCGGGCCGCAGCCGGCGTCCACGCCTCGACCTGACGCACGAGACAGCCGGCCCGGGCCACCACCTTTTTCTCGTCCGCGTGTTCGACGCGGTCGAGTTCGATGACCCAGAGCTCATCATCAAGCCAAAAGGGGAGTTGGGACGCTCGACACGCGTGCACCCCGTTCTGGCAAAGCGACGTTTCCCCATCGACCTCGAGCCAACCCGAACCCCAGACATGTCCGCTGAACGGAGACACCCGGCCCTTTCTCAAAAACTTATAGGCGCGCTCGCGTCCCCCGGCGGTAGGGGCTGTCGTCGCACTTGGCCGCCTAGGCGACGCCTGAGGGGAGGGACGCGGGTACCGCTCTTCGTGCTCGTTCCACTCAATGTTGAGCGCGGCCAGCAACGACGTCTTCACGGGTTCCCCTGGGGGCCCGCTGCGCAGCTGACCGAGAACGGCGATGGTCTCGTCTATCTGGCGACGGAACGTATTGCACGGACACGACGTGAGGTGTTCCTCGAGCTGCCCCCGCTTGGCCACATCGAGAATGCCCTCGCGATAATCCGTAATCAGCTCGACAACGTCACGACATTTGAGTTCGGCGAGGTCCGTCATGGACGAAGCACCTCCTCGGCGATGTCCCGTCGCAGCTGCGTCCGTCCCTCGTGCAACAGACCCGCCTGATCTCCTTCGGAGACCCCGAGCAATTCCGAGACTTCCGAGGCTGTCCACCCTTCGATGTCGCGCAGGACGACCACCCTCCGCACCTCAAAGGGAAGCGCCTCGATGCCCCGCTGCACGACGTCGCGCGCTCGCTGGGATCCTGTGGTCGTCTCCAAGAAGCCGCTCCACTCGGCAGGGAACGCCGACCAGTGCCCGGGCCATCGGGTGTTCTGGCCCATGAAAACGTGCGGGTCGACCGCAGGGCTCTTTGGTCTCGATCCTGTGTTCGTAGGCGACAACGCCGCTCTGCAAGCTCGTTTGAGCAGCAAGCGAAAGATCCACACCTTGAGAGGGCCATCTCCGCGCTCCTCGATCATCTCGATCACGTCGAGCCACACTCGCTCCACGACCTGCCCAGCCAATACGGCGTCGAGATTGGAAACCATCGCCAAGCGCACCATCGGATTATGGAAACGATCAACAAGTGTCAGAAACGCCTTCTGGCTTCGACGCCGCACCCCTTCGGCGAGGTGCGAGTCATCGTCCGCATTTGTCTGATCGCCGCGACTGTGAGCTACGTCCTGCCTCATGGGGTCGGCTCACGCGCAAACATGGTCGATCCCACGATAGCTCGACCGATCCGACCAAGATCGGGGCGGCCCGTCAGAGGTAAAGGCCGGTGCTGCCGTCCATGCGCTCGGCCGCCACGGCGTGGATGTCCCGCTCGCGGAGGATGAGGTAGTCGTCTCCCTTGACCTCGACCTCGAAGCGGTCGTCGGGATTGAACAGCACCCGGTCCCCGGTCTTGATCATGCGGACGTGGGGCCCGACGGCCATGACCTCGGCCCAGGCCAGGCGTTTGCCCACCTCGGCGGTGGCCGGGATCAGGATCCCTGAACGGGACCTGCGCTCACCCTCGCTGACCGGGAGCTGAACCAGCACCCGGTCGGCGAGCATTTGGATCGCGAGCTTCCCGTTGGCGGCCATCACCTGCACGGTAGCGGTGGCACCGGGCCGCCGGGCGGAGCCCCGGGCCGCCGGGGCTAGCTAGCCCCGGACGCTACCGGTG
>JALYXV010000303.1 GCA_030947025.1 Actinomycetota bacterium
CCAGCCTCGCCCAAGCTCGGGCGTGAGATGCACGTCTCCAGGGCGCTGCCCGACCGCCTCCGCGAAACCTCCCGCGGACATTTCGCGGACATGGGCCGAAATTTCGACCCTCCAGAGCGCCAGTCGGAGGGCCAAAAAGGCCCCCTGACCTGCACTTTTACCTGGAGCGGACGACGGGATTCGAACCCGCGACCCCAACCTTGGCAAGGTTGTGCTCTACCAACTGAGCCACGTCCGCAGCGGGCGTCCAGACTAGCAGGGCGCTCCCGCTCGCTACTTGAGCAGCCGCGACAATCGCCGGTCGGCGAGGGGTTTGCCCCCGGTTTGGCAGGTCGGGCAGTACTGCAGGGACTTGGTGGCGTAGGACACCTCGCGAATGGTGTCGCCGCACTCGGGGCAGGTCTGGCCGGCCCGTCCGTGGACCCGCATGTTGCTCTTCTTGTCCGATTTCAGGCCCGAGGCGGGCAGGCCGGCGCTGCGGGCCGCGGCCTCGCCCAGCACCGCCACCAGCGCTCGGTACAGCCGGTCGAGCTCGGCCTCGCTCAGCTTCCCCGCCGGCTTGTAGGGCGACAGCTTGGCCACGTGCAACGCCTCGTCGGAATATGCGTTGCCCACCCCGGCCAGCGCCGCCTGGTCGGTGAGGACCGTTTTCAGGTTGCCCGGCCGCCCGGCCAGCACGGCCCGGAGGGCAGCGGCGTCGAACCCCGGCGCCAGCGGATCAGGCCCGAGCCGGGCAATGCCTTCCACCGTCTCGGGTGACGTCACAATCCAGATCGCCAGCCGTTTCTCGGTCCCCTGCTCCGTCACGTCGAAGCCCGACCCATTGTCAAGACCGACCCGCAGCGCGAGCGGCCCCTTTCCCAGCTTGGGGCGCCCGGCGGGCAGCTCCTCACGCCAGTGCACCCAACCCCCGCGGGCCAGGTGCATCACCACCCACAGGCCGTCCAGGTCGATCCCGAGGTACTTGCCCCAGCGACGGCAGCCGGTGATGGTGCGGCCCACGACCGCGCCGAGGGGAGGGTCAAAGGTCTTGAGAGCGGAGAAAGTGGCGAGATCGGCGCGCTGGATCGTCCTGCCCCCAGCACGCTGGGCGATGAAGCGGCCCAAGGCCTCGACTTCGGGCAGCTCGGGCAATGATCAGCGCCCCGTGTGGCCGAACCCGCCCAAACCGCGGGCCGACGCCGTCAACGCCTCCGCCGGTGTGAACACCGCCGCCTCCACTCGCTGGATCACCAACTGGGCGATGCGGTCGCCCCGGTGAACCTCATAGTCGTGGGCCGGATCCAGATTTACCATCAGCACCCGCAGCTCGTCGCGGTAGCCGGCGTCGATCAGGCCCGGGGTGTTGAGCAGGCTCACCCCGTGTCGTAGCGCCAGCCCGCTGCGGGGCAGCACGAAACCGGCGTAGCCCTCGGGGATGGCCACGGCCACTCCGGTCGCAACCAGGGCCCGGCCGCCGCCCGCCGCCAGCACCGCATCCTCCCGCGCCACCAGGTCGGCACCGGCGTCGCCGGGACGGGCATAGGTCGGGAGGGGAAGGTCGGGATCGAGGCGGACGAGGGGGACCTCCAGCACGCCGCCACGCTACCGGGCCACCACCGCCAGGGCTTCAGCATCCTTCGGTAATGTCGGCCGATGCTGGCGTGGATGGACCTCGAGATGACCGGTCTCGATCCGGCTACCGACACCATCGTGGAGATCGCCACCCTGATCACCGACGACGACCTGACCGTCGTCGCCGAGGGGCCCGATCTGGTCATCAAAACCGAGGCCGACGCGCTGACCGGCATGGCCGAGGTGGTGCGCCACATGCACACCAAATCGGGCCTGCTGGCCCAGATCCAAGCGTCGACGACCACGCTGGCCGTGGCCGGGGAGGCGACGCTGGACTTCCTGCGCCAGCACATCACCGAGCCTCGCACTGTCCCGCTGTGCGGCAACTCGATCGGGACCGATCGCCGCTTCCTCGCCGCCTTCCTGCCCGAGATCGAGAACTTCCTCCACTACCGGTCGGTGGACGTTTCGACCATCAAGGAGCTGGCTCGCCGGTGGTACCCCGATGCCTACTCGGCCGCGCCCAAGAAGGCAGGCGGCCACCGGGCCATGGACGACATCCGGGAGAGCGTCGCCGAACTCGCCTACTACCGCCGTGCCCTGTTCAAAGAGCCGTAACGCCGAATGCCATACCGTCGACCCCTCCAGCGTGGCACGATAGGGGGACCTGCAACAAGGTTGAAATAGGGAGGTAGGCGAATGAGCCGTTCCCATGATGACGCCGTTGTCGACGACGCCACTCTTAGGAGGCGCCTGAGTGCCCGACAGGTCCGGCACGCGGCGAAGATCCAGATGCAGACCATGGTCCGTGACGAGGACGCCCTGGAAGAGGCGGTGCTCCCCGTGGTCCCTCACGACGTCGGGCGACACTCGTCGCCCCGGCCGTCCCCCGCTCGCCATCCCGAACAGCGGGGTGGGTTCAAGGTCTGGAAGACTCCGTTCTGGAAGCGCCGGTCTCAGTTGTGGGCCCAGCGCAACGCCATCGAACGCCAGATCAAAAAGTCGGAATAGCCCGGCCTGGCCCCCTGCCCTAGCCTCGGCCGGGTGGAGATAGAGGTTGTGATCGAGATCCCCAAGGGGACTCGCAACAAGTACGAGATGGATCGCGACACCGGCGTCATCTGGCTGGACCGGATGCTCTTCACCTCGACCCGGTACCCGGCCGACTACGGCTTTGTCCCCGAGACCCTGGCCGAGGACGACGACCCGTTGGATGCCCTGGTCCGCCTGGAGGAGGCGACCTTTCCGGGCTGCCACATCCGGGCTCGGCCCATCGGGGTGTTCATCATGAGTGACGAGCACGGCGATGACGCCAAAGTGCTGTGCGTCGCGGCCAGCGACCCGAGGGCGGAGGAGATCGCCGACCTTGACGACGTGCCCACGCACGAGTTGAACGAAATCGCCCATTTCTTCGCCATCTACAAGCAGCTCGAGCCCGACAAGGACACCATCACCCACGGCTGGCAGAAGCGAGCCACGGCCGAGTCGATCATCGAGGACAGCCGGCGGCGCTTCAAGGCCGGCTGACCTGCGCCCGACCGCGGCTGACTGCGGCGGCGGGCTGACCTGCGACCGACCTCGGCTGACCTCGGCCGACCGCCGGCTGACTGCGGCGGCGGGCTGACCAGGCATTACAGCTTTCTAAAACCGGGCGAATTCACGTATCAGCGGTCCCCCACCTCTCTCTGTATACGCAGTATGTCTAACGGAGGTGACTGCTGATGCCTGCCCTGCTCGCCGAGGCGACAGATGGACGTTCCACCGACGACCCGAGCCCAGCCGAGGAGACCATTTCCGTCCTTATCTTTGCCAAGGACCCCATCTCGCATGCCGGGGTCGAGCGCCAGCTGCTGGCCATGGCGGACATCACCGTCCTCACCCCCAGCGCCGGGCGCCATCCCGATGTCGCCCTGGTGGTGGCGGACACGGTCGATGATGAGGCCCTCGGATGGATCCGAACGGTCCGCCAGCACAGCCTGTCCCGGATCGTGGTCGTGGCCGCGGTAAACCCGCAGGCGGTGGCCTGGGCGATCGAGGCCGGCGCCAATGGGGTCCTGCCCCGCTCCATGGCCGACGGCCGGCGCTTGGCATGGGCCATCAAAAAGGTGCACCGCGGTGATTCCATCGCCTTGATCGCCCCCGACGATCGCCGGGAGGCGACCTCGCACGGCGCTGGCCGCCGGGTCGGCGCATCGGTTGGCAACTTGGTGAGCGCCCGTGATCGCGAAGTGCTGCGTCTGCTGTCCGAGGGCTGCGACACGGGCGAGATCGCCCGCACCCTCGCCTACTCCGAGCCGACCATCAAGAACGTGATCCAACGGCTGTTCGAGCAGCTGAAGGCCAAGAACCGGCCCCACGCCGTGGCCGTGGCCCTGCGCTCGGGGATCATCTAAGGCCTGTCCAACGCCGGTGGCACCGGGTCGCGGCGCAACGGCGCGCCGTGTCCTGGCCTGCCACCGAGGTCAGGCGATCCACTCCCGCAGGCGTTCGATCAGTCGGGCCGGCTCGGGGTCGGCGGGAATCACATTGAGGACAGTGACGCCCGCCTCCTTGAACGCCGCGATCCGATCCTTCACATAGCCCTCGGAGCCGACCAGCGAGGTCTTCTCCAACAGTTCGTCGGGCACCGCGGCCGCGGCCTCGTCCTTGCGGCCCTCGAGGTAGAGGTCCTGGATACGGGCGGCCTCGGCTTCGAAGCCGTACCGCTGGACGAGCGAGTTGTAGAAGTTCCGGCCCCGGGCACCCATGCCCCCGACGTACAGCGCCACGGTTGGCCGGGCCAGGTCCCGCAGACCCTCGATTCCCTCGCCGACCGCCACCAGGCTGCCGGCGCAGATCTCCAGCGGGGCCAGATCGGGCGAACGGTTGGCCGCCCCCTTGGCCAGGGGGGCGCCCCACACCCCCGCGGCCCGTTCCGGGATGTACAAGGTCGGCAGCCACCCGTCTGCCACTTCCGCGGTCATCTCCACGTTCTTCGGTCCGAGTGACGCCACCCAGATGGGGATGGCGGACCGCACCGGGTGGGTCAGGAGCTTCAACGGCTTGCCCAGCCCGGTACCCCGCTCGGGGGGCAACGGCAGCTGGTACACGCCGTCGTTGGTCAACACCTCACGGCGCCACACCCGGCGGCAGATGTCGATGATCTCGCGGGTGCGCTCGAGGGGCCGGTCATAGGCCACGCCGTGCCAGCCCTCGATCACCTGCGGGCCCGACGCCCCGAGGCCGAGGATGGCCCGGCCCCCCGAGAGCGAGTCGACGCCCGCTGCCGTCTGGGCCAGCAGCGCCGGGGTGCGGGAGTAGATGGGCAGGATGCCCGATCCGATCTGGATGCGCTCGGTCTTGGCCGCCAAGTACCCCATCTGGCTCGGGGCGTCGAACCCGTAGGCCTCCGCCACCCAGACGATGTCGGCACCGGCCTGCTCAAAGGCCACGGCCTGATCGGCCGCATCCTTGAAGTTGGCCGCGTAGTTCAGTGGTACGGCGAGCCTCATGTGCCGCCCCTCCCCGTCCTCGTCGTCGGCCTCGGGAACAGACCGCGACCACCGTAGCGGTGGCCGTCATGCAACGGGCATTGAACCGCAGGGCGCGTAACGTCGGGTCCCGTGGAATATCGCACGATGGGCCGGACCGGTTTGAAGGTGAGCAGGTTCTGCCTGGGCGCCATGATGTTCGGCGCCTGGGGCAACCCCGACCAGGAGGAGTCGCAACGCATCATCCGTAAGGCCTTGGACGCGGGCATCAACTTCATCGACACCGCCGACGTGTACTCGGCGGGCGAGTCCGAGGAGATCGTCGCCAAGGCCCTGGTAGGGCGACGAGACGAGATTGTCCTCGCCACCAAATGCCACGGCGCCATGGGAGACGACCCCAACTCCCAGGGCAACTCACGGCGGTGGATCATGCGGGCATGCGACGACTCCCTACGCCGGTTGGGGACGGACTGGATCGACCTCTACCAGATCCACCGGCCCGATCCCTTCACCGACATCGACGAAACCCTCGGGGCGTTGTCGGACCTGGTGCGAGCCGGAAAGGTGCGCTATCTGGGCAGCTCGACCTTCCCGGCCCACGCCATCGTGGCGGCCCAATGGGTCGCCGAGCGCCGCCCGCGCGAGCGGTTCGTGTGTGAGCAGCCGCCCTACTCGCTACTGGCCCGGGGGGTCGAGGCGGACGTACTGCCGGTCTGCCAGCAGCAGGGCATGGGTGTGATCCCGTGGAGCCCACTGGCGGGGGGCTGGCTCTCGGGGCGGTACCGCAAGGACCGGGACCTGCCGACCAGCGGGCGAGCCAGCCGCATCCCGCGGCGCTACGACCCGGCGCTGCCGGAGAACCAGCGCAAGTTGGACGTGGTTGAACAGCTCGCTCAGCTGGCCGAGGAGGCCGGGCTGAGCCTGGCGCACCTGGCGCTGGCGTTCGTGGTCGAGCACCCAGCGGTGACGTCGGCCATCATCGGGCCCCGGACGATGGAGCACCTCGAGGACCAGCTGGCCGCGGCCGACGTGGAGCTGGATGACGAGGTGCTCGACCGCATCGACCAGATCATCCCGCCCGGCACCACCCTCAACGCCGCCGACGCCGGATGGCAGCCACCCTGGCTGGCGCCGGAATGGCGGCGCCGCCGGAATGGCGGCACCGCCGGTAGGGCGGCGAGCCGTGGTTGACGACACGATCAAGCGGCTGGCGCAGGGCAAGAACTTCGGGACGTTCACGACGATGCTGCCGTCGGGACAACCCATGACTCATGTCATGTGGGTCGACGCCGACGACGACTTCGTGCTCATCAACACCGAGACGCACCGCCAGAAGTACGACAACATCCGACATGACCCACGGGTCACGGTTGTCGTGATCGACGGCGACAACCCGTACCACTACGGCGAAGTGCGTGGTCGCGTCGTGGGCGAGCGAAGGGGACCGGCGGCACGAGCCCACATCGACCAGTTGAGCCAGAAGTACCTCGGTACCCCGTACTCCGGTCACATCACCAGCGAGCGCGTGATCCTCCAGATCGCCCCCGAGCGCCAGCGCACCTGGTAACCGCCCGAGCGCGGCCCACGGGGCGGCAGGACAACGGCAACCTGCCGCGGTTCCCAAACATCCGCTGCTCGCCCCCCGGTCGGGGCGCTGGCGTAGGGGTTCAGGGTACCCCGGCACCCCCGCCCGGCGTTCCGCGCCAACTGGGGGGGCTCCTGCACCCAAAACCTGCCACGGTTCCGCGAACCACCCCCCCGGACCACCCCCCGGACCACCCCTACGCTGACACCGTGACCGATGCGGATACACCTGGGGCGGTGGCGTCAACTACGCGCATGCTGGCCCGGGGCTCCACCCGGCGGTGCCCCCGGTGCGGCGCCGGTCACCTGGTTCAACATTGGTTCCATATGGTCGAGCGGTGTCCCGGTTGCCGTTATCTCTTCGCCCGTGAGGAGGGCTTCTTCCTCGGCGCCTTCGTGATCAACTTCGGCGTAACCATCGTCGGGCTGGCGGTGCTCATGGGTGTCCTCATCTCCGTCCTGGCCAGCGGGGCCGCCCATGGGGCGATTTCGGCGGTGGCGGTAGCGGCCGGGGCGGAGGTCATCGTCGTGCCGATCGTCTTCTACCCGTTCTCCAAGACCCTGTGGTGCGCTATCGACATGGCCATGCACCGCGGCGAGAGCTGGGCCTCGCTGCGTGCGGGCGGCGACGGAGTCAGCCGAACCTGATGACGGCCGAGGCCAGGACGGTGCCCTGGCCTGCCAGCCACACGTTCATACCCTCGCCTGCGACCTGGCTCGCCAGGGTGGCCTCGTGGGAGCGGTCAATGGGGCCCCGATACTCCAACTCGGCGCTCACCAATCTCCGACCCGGGGCCACCCGGTCGATCTCGTCCTCCACCGCGGCCCACGTGGCGGCGTTGTTGACGTGGCCCAGGACATCGAAGTCGGCCACCCGCAGGGGCCAGCGCCGCTGACCGGGTGGGGGGTCGACGGGCAGGTCGGGATGGGTGAGGCGGGAGCTGACGGTGCGGTCATGTACGGCCTCGCCGTACACGGCCCAGAACCGCGCGGGGATGCGGGCGGGCCGCCTGGTCGCCACGTCCACACACACCCAGATGGATGCCGCTTCCAGCACCGGCTCACCCTGGGCCGAGATGGTCGTCCGGCGCTCCGCCCAGCGAGCCCCGCTGCCCGATGCCCAGGTGACCAGGTCAAGCTGCTCGCCCAGTCGGGGGCGCCGCCCGAAGCCGATCATCGTCTTGCGAACCAGCCAGGCCACGTGGGTCTCGATGCCTGCGTCTCGACCGTCGTCGGCGGCGATGTCCTGCAGGTAGCGGGCAATGGCATCGAGCCGGGCCTCGCCCGATTCCAAGGCGTCCCCGAGCCGCACCAGGCGGGTGGCCGTGAACCGCCGGCCCGCCCGCCGAGGCACCAGGGCGACTCCGTGGGCGGTCACGAGGGGCCACGGTAGCCAAGCCAGCCGGCCGTCCGTTCCGGTCGGGCCAGGTGGCGGCCCCGAGGTCAGCCCTCGAGGAACCGGGCGAGGAGGCGGGCCAGTGCGATCGGCTGGTCGCCCGGGATGCTATGGCCTGCCCCGGCGACGACCTCCACCGTGGCGTCGGGCCGGCGGCGCAACAGTTCGGCGGCATCGGCATCCGACACGACCGAGGACTCGGCGCCCCTTATCAACAGCAGCGGTACCCGGACCGTGTTCACGGACGGCCAGAGCG
>JALYXV010000315.1 GCA_030947025.1 Actinomycetota bacterium
CCCCGCGGCCGCGGCGATGCCGCGGCCCACTGAACTGGAGCCCGTGAACGAAATCATGGAGATGTCCTCGTGGCTGGCCAGGAGGTTGCCGATGTCCCCGCCTGGTCCGGTGATGACGTTGAGTACGCCGGGCGGGAGGCCTGCTTGCTCCAAGGCCCGGGCAAAGAGGACGAGTGCCACCGGGTCGTCGGAGGGTGCCTTGGCGACGACCGCGTTGCCGGCCGCGAGAGCGGGAATGATCTTGGATGCGGCCAGGAAGAGGGGATAGTTGAACGGGCCGAACGCGGCGACCGTACCGACCGGTTCGCGCAGTACGACCGCTGACTTGCCCGCCGTCTCGGCGATCCAATCGCCCGGGAGGTACTCCCCGAAGATCTTGCGGATCTCCTCTCGGACCAGGCGCAGCCGCTCGATCGTGGTGCGGGTCTCGGACCGGGCCTGGTCCGGTGTCTTTCCCATGTCGGTCACGATGGCGTCGACAAAACCGTCGAGCTCGCGCTCCACGACTTCGGCTGCGTTCTGGCAAATCTCCAGGCGGCCCGCGGCCGGCATCGCCGCGAACTCGCCGCGGGCGCCTCGAGCGGCGGCGATGGCGGACGCGAACTCGCCGCGGTCTGCGGTCTGGGCCCGTGCGATCAACCGGCCGTCGATCGGGGAGCGAACCTCGAAGAACCGGCCACTGCGGGCCGGGCGCCAGCGTCCGTCGATGAGTAGCTGCAGACTGGGTAAACCGTCATCGGTGAAGGGCGCGGCGGGGCCGAACAGTCCGTTCACGTGCAGTTCCACCGGAGCGTCCACCACTGGTGCCCAGGTAGCCACTGACATCGCTGCTCCTTTGCCGTCGTACTCCCCCCACACCTACCCACGCGGAGTCGGTGCCCACACAACTCCACACGGCCGTCTCGCCACCCTGGCGATCCCAGACGGGTCAGGTGGTGGGTGCGGGGCCTCGCGGGTGGGCTCGAATCTGCCCGGTGGCGCCGGCCCGATCGAACCGTTGCCCCGACCCGCCCGCGCCGCCGGCCACCATGCGCCGGGCCACATCCTCGATATCCTTTTGGCGGTAGCGGCGCTGACCGCCCAGCGTCAGGATGTAGGGAAGTCGCTTCTTCCCGGCCCATCGGGCGATCGTTCTGGGATGGACCTGAAGAAACAGGGCCGCCTTGGCCGGAGTTATGTAATCGGTCCCAAACTGCACCTCGTCCTGACTCATGCCGTTCCTCCCCATATGTACAAATCGGCCATACTGCTCGATTCGGTTAAAGGGGTCAGATTAGCCAATCCCGCCCCCCGACGCCACTGCCGACCATTTTTCGCGTGGCCCCCATCCTCCTCTTATCCGGCGATCGGACTGGACGATCGACACCGAGAAGGCCGCCCCCGCCGGCAACGCGATATCCCGGTAGCGGCCGAGATGCTGTGGGCGCAGAGATCACGGCCCGAGCCCCCACGCTGGACGATGTTTATCTACGACTCACCGGCGAAAGCCTCGCCGGGTAACCCGCGGCAAATCTGAGAAATGTCATGACGGCATTTGCAACCATCCCTCCGGTCACCCGACCGGGCATTATCCGCCGGGTCATCCCTCCTGATCAGCGCCCTACCGGCCGGGCTGGCCGCCTTCGCCCTGTCCATGATGGCCCAGTCGATCCGGGTGTTCACCCGTTCGGCGGGTGTGCTGATCGGCCCAGTACGGGGAGCGGCCTACTGGTTGGGCAGGGCTCCCTGGTTGGGCAGGGCTCCCTGGTTGGGCAGGGCTCCGGCTACGAGGGAGACGTCGTCGAGCAGCACGCCGTGTTGCCCGGGGGCGTCTCCCGACTCGAACACGATGGTGCTGACGGCGGCGTGACTCACCAGGAACTCGAGGGAGAATCGCTGGAAGTCGGCCGAGACGGGCTGCATGACCGTGATCGAAGCGTCACAGCCGGGCACCGACGCGATGAGGGTGGCGGGCCAGTCGTCCTTGCCATGGTGGGAACCGGCTGCCTGGAACGACAGCGTGTAACGGGCGGACGGAAAAAGAAACGCCTGCAGCGTCTCGATCCGGCCCGGCCCGGTGCCCGCGGCCAACAGGCCGTCCATGGCCACGACCATGCCGTGGCCGGCGAGGAAGTCGGTCCTGTCGAACCCGCTGTTGACCGGGCTGGGCACACCGAACTGCGTTGTCCCCACCACCTGGACGGGCCGCGTCACGCTCCAGTTGGTCAGCAACGCCCCCGGGAACTCCTGGTCGAAGTCATCGGCGAACGGAAGCGAGGCGAAGCCCGCGGCCAGGGCGGCGGCCGCAACGCCGGGCGGAGCCAGCGGCTCCGCACCGGCGGCATTCCACCAGCCCAGCCTGGGTACAGCCCAAACGGCGGCGGCACCAGCCGCCCCTCCGACGAGAAATTGCCGTCGCGTGAGACTCGATGGTGGCGCATCGTCCATACCTGTACGGTAGCGCCTGTACAGCAAAGATCAAGATACTTGGTCGGAAGGCTGGCGCGACGGGCCCCATGTCAGTACGATCCGAGGAACTGACGTTGGGCGAGGGGCTTGACGAGGGGCTTAAGGAGCGACAGTGGCTGCGGTCGACTACTTCCTGAAGATCGAAGGCATCGATGGCGAGAGCCAGGATCACAAGCACAAGGGCGAGATCAACGTCGAGAGCTTCTCGTGGGGTGAGTCCAATTCGACTTCGTCCTCTGGCGGTGGCGGGGGCGCCGGAAAGGCCGTCCGTCAGGACTTCCATTTCGTCGCCCAAGCGGGGAAGCAGTCTCCGAAGTTGATGCTGGCGTGCGCCACCGGGCAGCACATCAAGGGGGCCACCCTCACCTGCCGCAAGGCCGGAGGAGATATCCCCGTTGAGTTCCTCAAGATCCTGCTGTTCGATGCGCTCGTTTCCAGCTACCAGATCGGCGGCACCCAGATCGGCGGCGACGCCACCCCTCGGGACCAGTTCTCCATCAATTTCATCAAGATCGAGATGATCGAGACGTCGCAGTCGGCGACCGGCGGCCCCGCGACCGTGTTCGGCGGCTTCGATTTCCGGCTCAATCAGGTCATCCCGCCGCCGTCTCCTCCGGGCGGTTAAGCGCCACCCGGTAGCAGGAAGCCCTGGTCGATCAGGCGGGCCACGATGGGCAACGCTTGGGGCGTGACGTCGGCCGGGTCCGCGCCGATGGAGTCGGCCAGCCGCTGGAGCAATTCCGCCAGGGTGTGGCGGCCATCGCAGCCCGCCACCAAGCCCGCCCCCTGCGGGTCGATCGACCCGAGGTGGCGCAGTCCCTGCTCCAGTCTGAGTTCGGCTTCCACCAGCGCCCACCGTCCGTCGGACACGGCCCGCTGTTCGTGCAGGCGGACATCGTCGGCGACGGTCAAACGGGCCTCGAGCAGGCGTTGCTCGTTCCCGGGCGGGGCCTGGTCGGCCAGCCACGCCAAGCGCTCGAAGCTGGCCCGGATGGCCTCACCGCAGGGCATGGCCACATCCTGGGTGAGCTCGTCGATCCGCAGCCAGGGAACCGAGCGGGAGGATCGCCGCATGGTGATCAGGCCGAACCCCACTCCGGTCACCTGGGACTGCTGGTAGAAGTCCATCCAGGCGTTGAAGGCGTCTCCCGTCTGGCTGGGGTCTGGTTCTTCGTGCCGGATCCAGGTGGAAGCATATTGCTCGACGTCTTGCACCTCCCGCTGGATGACCCACGCGTCGCAGCCCGTTGCCTCGAACCAGCCCGCCAGGCGTTCCTTCCAGTCGCCCTGTGACAGATGGGCCCAGTTGGCCAGGAGTTGGCACCATCCGTTGTCCTCGAGGTGGGCAGGGGCGCGCTCGACAATGCGCTGGCAGATGCCGTCGAGCGGTAATGCGCTGTCTCGGTAGTCGAAGCGGGCTTCGGGCGAGATCACGAAAGGCGGATTGGTGACGATCAGCCCGAATCGTTCGCCCTCAACCGGTTCGAACAGATCGCCCTGGCGGGTGGTGACGTTGGCAATGTCGTTGAGCGCCATGGTGAATGCGGCGAAGGCCACCGCTCTCGGGTTGCGGTCGGTACCCACCACGACATCGGCGTGTTCGCTGGCGTGCAGGGCCTGCACTCCGCCGCCCGTGCCCAGGTCGAGGCAGCGTTCGACGTGGGGCCGAACGGTCATGCCGGCCAGCGTCATGGATGCTGCCCCGACCCCGAGGACGTAGTCCGCAGCATGCTTCTGACGCCCGCCGCTGGAGTCGTAGGCCACGATCCACCGGCGGCCGGTGACCTCGTAGGGCCGTAGTTTGATGTGGCCCGTCACGCCCGACGAGCCGGTGCCGATCAGGCCGGCCGTGGCCCACGCATCGGGGGGCAGCGGCGCCAGCGCCCGGGTGGCGTGGCGCGGGTCGACTTCCACGCCGCAAAGGAACAGCCGGATCAGTGTCTCGATGCTCGAGCCGCCCTCGGTGCGGCGAAGGACGGGCGCCAGTTCCCCCCGACTGAGGAACGTGAAGCCATGCTCGCCGATCACCCGTCGCACCTCTTCGACCGTGTAGCCGGCCCGGTCGAGCGATTCCCGGACGCGAGCGATGTGGTCGGGACGGTCGGCGAACAGGAACGGCGAGGTCATGGACGCTCAGCGTGCCACGCCCGGCACCGGATTTCTCGACCCCCGGGCCTCCCGCCCGCGGGGACAGCCCAGTGTGCCCGCATGGTCACACTGGGCTGTCCCGCCCATCGGCTCGCTGTTACCGGTCCGGTTCGAGGGGGCTACACCCCGCACCCGGAGTGGGTGGACCACTGGCCCCAGCCCGACCGCTGCTGCAGCCGTTGGGCCATGGCGTCCTGAACTGCAGGTGATGCCTGGTTGGGGTAGCCGGTGCCTCCGATGCTCTGCCACGTGCTCTCCGAGAACTGGTAGGCACCGTAGTAACCGTTGCCCGTGTTGGTGGCGTAGTTGCCCCCGGATTCCCTTCGCCGGATGCAGGCCCACACGCCACCCGGTGAGCCGGTGGTGTCTGCCAACGCCGCCGCGGGCGGCTGCGGTTGGTGTGGTGCCGCCACCGTCGCCGGTGGCACCGGCGCGGGAACGACCAAGGCCGCAACCACTGCGGGCGTGGGTGGCGGGGGAACCGCCACCGGCGGAGCCGGGACCACGAAATCAATCAGGGTCACCTGCGGGAGTTTTTCCGCCCCGGTCGCCCGGAAGGGAGAGCGGCCGCCCGCCGCCAGGCGGGTGGATCGGGTTAAGCGTGTAGGGGCCCGTAACCTGCTCGGGCCGGTGGACGTTGACGGTACTGGGGCCAAACTTCCGCTTGGCGCGACGAAGGCGGCACAAATGCCGCCCACGGTGACTGCAGAAAAGACAAGCCGTGCTCGTCCTCGCATGTCGACTCCTCGGGTCGTGCGCCCATCTGGGCGTCGTGCTCTACTGGGGTCTCGAGCGAGCGAAGCCGTGCTGATGTGCACAGAACGCTCTGATTGGGTCTATGGCACTCCTTTCCGCCGAAGAACGGGCAGAGCCTACCCGTCTCGGTGCGATGTCCGGCCGCCCCGCCCCGGCCACGGGAACGGGCCGGAGGTTCTAGGCTGACCGGACGTGCTCGACCACCTGTCGATCCAGTGCGCCGATGTCGCCGCCGCGGCCGAGTTCTACGACGCTGCCCTCGCCCCCTTAGGGGGCACCCGGATCATGGATTTCGGCGAGGTGATCGGCTATGGAGTGGGCGGCAAGCCGACGTTCTGGCTCGGCCCCCTCATGACGGGTGAGGCCAAACGGGAGATCCACGTTGCCTTCCAAGCGGGCGACCGGGCGACCGTCCGGGCGTTCTTCGACGCCGCCGTGGCGGCGGGCGCTCCCGTCTTGCACGAGCCGAGGGTGTTCCCCGAGTACCACCCCAGGTATTACGGCGCCTTCGTCCGGGACCCCGACGGCAACAACGTCGAAGCCGTCTGCCACACCGCGGCCGACGGCTGAGCCGGCCCCGGGCTGGCTACCCGAGCGGAAAGGGGGTGGCGCTCATCCACTCTTTGCTGGGAACGCCACATTCGGGGCACTGAATGTCGATGAACTGGGCCAGCGCCACCAGGTCCCGGGGGGCGGGGAGTTCGGCGTGGGCCGGGCCACCGGCGCCGATCGTCTCCACCTGGTATACCGCACCCCAACGGTCGGCTTGTACCACCGCCGCCTGATCCTCACGGACCCCGAGACGGGCCCGTCCCGTGCCGCCTTCGTCGGCCAGCAGGATCACGCCGGCCCGGTCGGCAGGAGCCACCGACCCGACGAATTCGAATTCCGGTGCCACCAGGACCATGGCCCGGGTGGCCCACTCCCGAAGGCGCTCGACCGCGGTGCTCAACTGGCCGATATAGGCGGCGCAGTCCGGGCAGCGGTGACCATGGGGGGCGAAGATCACCGACGCCATTGTTCCCTGGTTCCAGGTAGCCGTCCCTGGTGTGGTCACGAGACGAAATGACCAGCGCGGGAGGATCTCGCCGCTGGCGATCAGGGGGTGAGTTGGGGCGATGGGATCGGGCATCGACTTGTTCATCCCCTCAGGCCCGAAGGTTCGAAACGACCCTCGTCCTACCCGAGTTTCGCCGCCGTCGCCTCGACCTTGACGCCTCGCCAGAATGCCACCCGGTTGGCCACGCTCTCGGCGCCCGCCTTGGGCTCGGGGTAATACCAGGCGGCGTCATGGTTGGTCTCATCACCGACGACGACATCGAAGTAGCTGGCCGTGCCCTTCCACGGGCAAACGGTGTGCGTCGCCGTTTCTTGGAGATACTGCCGGTCGACCGCTCCGAGCGGGAAGTAGTGGTTGCCCTCGACCTGCACCGTGTCATCGCTCTCGGCGATGGTCGTTCCATTCCATGTGGCTCGCATCATGTCCATTGAGAACCCCCGCGAGGGGCCGACCATTCCGCGGCCGCACAGGCCCAGACAGCATTGCCCGAGCTACTGTCGACATCATGAGTGTCTCAGTCGCCCTGGCGAGCCTGCGGGAGGAGATCGAACGGCACGGCTCGGTGGCCTTTTTTCTCACCGTCGGATCAGACGGACGGCCTCATACCGTGCAGCTTCCCGTCGACTGGGTGGAGCCGGGCCGGCTGGTTGTCCACCCCGGCAACAGCACGGTGGCCAATGCCGAGGCCCGGCCCTTGGTCAGCCTCCTCTGGCCCCCGACAGAACCGGGCGGCTACAGCCTCATCGTGGACGCCATCGTGGCGGGGGTGTCGGGATCGGGGGGCGGCGACAACGCCGTGTCGGTCGAGCCCACCAAAGCGGTCCTGCACCGGCCCGCCCAGCCCGAAGACCCCAACGCCGTAGCCCACGGTTCGGACTGCGTCCGGGTCTTCTCCGACCAGTCCCGACGGCCTTAGTCGAGCGCCAGCGCCTGCGCTCCCACCAGGAGATCGGCGCCCAGCGCCTCGTCGCCGCTGATGTCGGCGCCCAGATCGACCGGCTCCATCCGGTTGGCCACCAGCCGGCAGAAGGAAGTGGCGTCGACGATGATTCGAACGTCAGTCGGGCCGGGCGGGCGGCGGTCGAGCGAGGCCTGCCACGTGCCTCCTCCTGGGCCGGTCAGCACAATCCGGGCCGTCCGTCCCGGTTGGGGACGGTCAACGATCTCCAGCCCCTTGGGCAGGGCGGCCACCGCCAACTCGGTCATCAGCCGCAGGCGGGCCGCGTCGGGGGCAGCCAGCGGTCGGTTGGTGGCCCGGCGGACGTCTTCCTCGTGGGTCCAGGTCTCGAACAACCGGACCACAAGTATCCGGTCGATCGACGCAGTGAAGTTGTGGAGTGTGATCTGGCGCTCTCGCGCCTCGCCATCCAAAGTGGCGACATGGGCGATCGTGCGTGCCGTGATGTCGAGCCACTCGGCGTGGGTGCGTGACGGGGGTCGCCCGGCTTGGGCGCGGGCATGGTCCTGGGTCGACGCCACATGGTCGGTGCTGGTCGGCACCGGGGGGCCGATTTCGAGGGCGGCATGAAGATGGCGTTCGACACCGATGAGGTGGCCCAGGAGGCCCTGGATGTCGAGGTCACGCAGAACGGGCGTGTGCCATTCGGCGTCGGTGAGCTCCGATAGGACGGCGTCGAACGACGCCATCGTCCGCCGGTAGCCCTCGAGCGCGGTAATGGCGGGCCCGGTGCCGACCGCCCGTCCTGGTGGGCGGGCCGACGTGGCGGACTCGAGGACCCGTGACCGCAGCGCCACCGGGGGTCGGTGGGTATCCGCCTCGGCCAAGGCGTAGCGCAGCTCCTCGAGGGCCTGGCCGGGTGGGCGGTGCGCGGTCATGCCATCTCCAACAGGTGGGGAGCCAGCCATTCGCTGAGTTTGGCCTGGGCCAAGCGCAGGCGGGACTTGGCCGTGCCTTCGGGAATGCCCAGCACACAGGCTAATTCGCGTTGGGTGCAACCCTGGAAATAGGCCAGTTCGACCGCTTGGCGCTGCGCGTCCGGCAGCCGGCCGATGGCCTGGCGCACCACGTCGACCAATCCGAGCGACTCCACGTCGTCGGAGAACGCCTCGCTGGCCGGGTCGAGGGCGTGCTCGCGTGCCTCGTGGGTGACCCTGCGGACCTCCCGCCGTACTGAATCGACCGCCCGCCGGTGGGCCTGCACACCGAGGAATGCGCGCAACGAACCGCGGGTGGGATCGAAGCGTTCGGGATGGGTCCAGAGGGTGGTGAACACTTCTTGGACGACGTCTTCGGCGGCGCTGCGCTCTCCGGTCACCCGCCGGGCCATCCCGTAGAGAAAGGGGCCGTAGCGGTCGTAGATCTCTGCGATCGCCTCTTCGTCGCCCGCAGCCAGTCTCGCTACGAGGAGCCCATCCCCCGAGTCCACCATCGGAACACTACTCCGCGCCTTCTCGGGTCGGCCGAGTAAACTCCCGTCCCGGCACGGTTCAGCACCAAATGTCCAAACTGGGGTGACAACTGATCTGGCCAAGGTCGCTCCGACGAAGGACAGGGCCCAAGTAGTCCCCCGTTCGCGACCAGGTGCCGCCACCGCGGCTGTCCGGCGTGCAGGTGTCACAAGGACTATTCGTCGCTGCCCGGCCTGGTGTATCAGACCAACTCTGCGTCAGTGGCTCTGCGTCAGTCGGGCTCGGCGTCAGTCGGGCTCGGCGTCAGTCGGGGCGAACCGTGCCAGGTTGGTCGTTCGGTGGGGACTTACCGGGCGGTATTCCGGATAACTCCCCACTGAACGCTGAACCTGCCGCGGTTCGCCGGCCATGGCGGGGCGGAGGCCGGCCACGGGCCATTCTCTTCCGGAGCTGGTGCTAATGGCACACCGTCGGTGGCGGTGCCGGCGCGGCCGTCGGCGGCGGTTGGGTGGGAGGCGTGGTGGGCGGCATCGTGGTCGTGGTGGTCGGCGGCACCGTGGTTGTCGTGGTCGGGGGCACCGTGGTGGTCGTGGTGGGGGCCACTGTCGTGGTCGTGGTGGGAGCAACGGTGGTCGTGGTGTCCCCCACTGCGGTCGGAACGGCGGGCACCAACGCCGACATCTTGACGACGCAGTGCCTCGCCGGCGCCGTCGTGCTGGTGGTGCTGGTCCCGCCCACCACGGCTCCGGGCACGGCTCCGAGCCCGCTGGTGCCCGGCCCGCTGGCGCCCGGCCCGCTGGCGCCCGGTGTTGCGGGGATGGATGTTGTGGTGTCACCAGGGACGGTCGTCGCCGTGATCACCGGGGGGACCACGACCGGGTAGGCGACCGTCGTCTGTGGTGTCCCGATGGCCAGATTGGAGGGCTTGGAGGCCTTCGGCGAGCCGTTGTGGCCGAACAGGAGGTATCCGATGCCCCCGCCGGCCGCCACGATGAGGAGGACGGCGGCTGCCCTCGCTCGGTCATGGGGGGTGAACCGCCGTGGGCGGTATGCCGCCGAGGGCGTAGCGGCGAGGGGAGCGAACCTGGTGGTGTCCCGGTCGGAGGGGAGACCGGAGCCCACGGCCACCGGCGGCCGGTCGTCGATCAGTTCGGTGAGTGGCGAGAATTCGGTCCCGGTCAGGTCCTCGCCGGGGCGGCGGAGATGCTTCCGGATCCCGGCCTCACCGGTACCGTCGGCTGTGACACCGGTAATCAGCGGGTTGTCCTCGATCCCGACGTCGTAACGGTCGGGAAGATCCCACAACCAGTCGAGCAATTCGTCGCCGTCGGAATCGACCTCAGCGTCGTCCCACGGACCCATACCCCCGAGCTTAGGAGCCGGGAGTCACCCGCGAATGGCAGGCCCGTTTCCGATGAGGGCGACGCGGCCCGCTCAGTCGACCGGGCGGCCCAGAAATCCGGCCAGCCGGTCGTAGGCGGCCGCATCGTCGGGTACGGGGATCACGGCCTCGAACGGGATGAACCCGCCCCGAGGTTCGGGCGGCAGCATCTCCTGGGCGACCGCCAGGCTGGCCTCGGCCAGATCCGGGTCGAGTGCCCCGAGCTGTCCGGTGGCCGACGCCAGGTCCCACGTGTGCGTCGTGAGCTCAAGCGTGTAGATCTGGGCCACAACCGCGCCGGTGAAGGAACCAAAGGGCAATTCGAGCTTGCGCTCCAGCACCTCGCCGTCGGCCCAGGACGAGTAGGCCTCCTTGCGGGTCGCGTCGAACGCCGCGGCCCATTCGTCATCGCCGATGCCTTCCGGTACCGTCAGCGCGTTGGCTTGGGGCTCGCCCCGGCCGAGGCTGGCGATGCGGCCTCCCACCCCCACCAGGTGGGTGAGCAGACCGGCCACGTCGAACTCGGTGCACGGAGTGGCGAGCTGGAGCTGCTCGGGGGTGACGCCGCTCACCACCTGGGCTGCCTGATCGAAGCTTCGGTGCATGATGGGGCGGGGATCGGCATCGGACATTGAGACCTCCTCGGTGACTGACCAACGGGTTGACTACATCGAAACTACGCCCTTAATAGGACAAGGCCTGGCCTATTTCTTTCGGTACGCTTAACGGGTGCGGGCTGATCGACTCGTCGCCATCGTGCTCTTGCTCCAGACTCACGGCCAGATGACCGTCGATGACCTGTCCGATCGGTTGGAGGTATCCGAACGCACCATCCGCCGCGACCTCGAAGGCCTGAGCGGGGCAGGCGTGCCGGTGTACGCCCAACGGGGTCGGGGGGGCGGCTGGGCCCTGCTGGGCGGTCACCGGATCGATCTGTCGGGCCTGACAGCCGAGGAGGCCCAGGCCTTGTTCCTGGTCGCCGGCCCCAACGCCCTCGTCGGCGTCGGCGTCGATCCGGGCGTCAAGTCGGCTTTGCGAAAGTTGCTGGCCGCACTGCCCGCGCCCCTGCGGGAGCAGGCTGCGGCGGCCGGTTCCGCCGTGCTGGTGGACCCGGTCGGATGGGGTCGGAGCAACGACCAGCCCGCCCATCTGGCCGCACTGCGCAAAGCGGTGCTGGCCGGCGTCCAAGTTGACATCAGTTACGCCAAGCCCGGCCAGGACGCTGCAGACCGGCGCATCCACCCCTACGGGCTGGTCTCGAAGGGGGGTACCTGGTACCTGCTGGCGGGAGCGGAGGCGGGCTTGCGTACCTTCCGGGTGTCTCGGGTGCAGGCGGTCGTCGTGACCGACGTTCCCGTTGAGCGGCCCGAGAGCTTCGACCTAGCCGAAGCGTGGGAGTCGGTCCAGAGCGAGTTTCCCGCTCGGGCCTTCACCGGCAGCGTGACGGTGCAGCTCGTGGTCGACCCCGGGGCGATTCGCTACGTTTCCGCCGCGCTCGGGCGCTGGGCCAACCTGCAGCATGAGCAGGGGGAGGACGATGGCCAAGACGGGGCATGGCCGCACTACGCCGCTTCGTTCCCCACCGCCGGCGTCGCCGCGGGCGAGCTGGTTCGCTTCGGCCGCCGGGTCGAGGTGGTCGGGCCGGAGGAGGTCAGGGTGGCGCTGGCCCGGCTTGGGAAGGAATTGGTTGCCACCTACGGCCGCCACGAGTGACGGCCGCGGGCGGGAGCCTCGGGCTGGAGC
>JALYXV010000322.1 GCA_030947025.1 Actinomycetota bacterium
CTCCCGCGCCGGCCGAGGAGCCCCCAGCCGACCCCGAGCCGAAGTCCGAACCTGAGCCCGCGCCGGCGGCCGCCGCCCCAAATGGGCCCCGGCCTGCCGCCAGCAAGGTGCTGTCACCGGTGGTCCGCCGGCTCATCGCCGAACACGACCTCGACCCGGGGAAGATCGAAGGCACGGGGGCCGGGGGCCGCATCACCCGCGACGACGTCCTCGGCCTCATCGACCGCGGCGGCTCCCGCCAGCCTGCCCCGACCGCAGCCCAGGCCCCTGCGCCGGCCGCGCCCACCCCAACTCCGGCACCGGCGACACCCACGCCGGCACCGGCCCCGGCTCCGGCGCCGGCACCGGCACCGAAGGCGGCCGCTCCGGCCCCCGCCCCGGCGTCCGAGACGGTCTCGGCGGGGGAGGACGACACCGTCGTGCCCTTTACCAACATCCGCCGCCGGACCGCCGAGCACATGGTCCGTTCCAAGCACACCTCGGCCCACACCGTCGTGGCCGTGGAGGTTGACTACTCGGCGGTCGAACGGGTGCGCCAGGCCGAGAAGGAACGCTTCAAGCAGCACGAGGGAGTCAGCCTCACCTACCTCCCGTTCATCGCCCGGGCCGTCATCGATGCCATCGCCGACTGGCCCCACATGAACAGCTCAGTCGGCGAGGACGCCCTCATCGTGCACAACCGGATCAACCTCGGCATCGCGGTCGACCTCAAGTTCGAGGGCCTGCTGGTCCCCGTCATCCACGACGCGGCCGACAAGCGGCTGCGGGCGCTGGCCCGGGAGGTCGCCAGCCTGGCCGACCGAGCTCGATCCAAGCGGGTCACCATGGACGACATCAGCGGCGGCACCTTCACCCTCACCAATGCCGGACCGTTCGGCACCCTGTTCACCATCCCGGTGATCAACCAACCCCAGGTCGCCATCTTGGCCACCGACGGGGTGCGCAAGAAGCCTGTCGTGGTGGAAGCGGCCGACGGCAGCGACTCCATCGCCATCCACCCGGTCGGCAACCTGGTCCTGTCCTTCGACCACCGCGCGGTCGACGGCGCCTACGCCTCGGCCTTCATGCGGGCCGTGAAGCAGAGCCTCGAGACCCGGGACTGGTCCACCGAGCTATGACCCTGCGGATCCGCTGGCTGGGCCGGGTGCGTTATCAGGACGCCCTGGCCCTGCAGCGGGGCCTGTTCCGCGCGGACGGAGCGGACGACTGGCTGCTCCTGCTCGAACACGACCACGTGTACACCATGGGCGTCAGTGCCAAGCCCGAGCACGTGCTGGTCGACCCGGCCACCGTCGGCGCCGAACTGGTCAAGGCCGATCGGGGGGGCGACGTCACCTACCACGGCCCGGGCCAGCTGACCGGCTATCCCGTCTTGTCGGTGCCCCTCGGGCCCAGCGCCATCCCCGACTACGTCCACGGCGTCGAGCAGCTCATCATCGACGTGCTGTCCGACCTGGGCCTGCCCGGGGCGGCCCGGCTCCCGGGGATGCCGGGCGTGTGGGTGGGCGACCGCAAGATATGCGCCATTGGCGTGCGCCTGTCCCGGGGGCGGTCGATGCACGGCTTCGCCCTGAACGTCCACCCCGACCTGGGCTACTTCGACCACATCGTCCCCTGCGGCATCACCGACAAGGGGGTGACCTCGTTGGCGGCCGAGGGCATCGATGTCTCGCTGCGCCAAGTCGTCGACGCCGTGGCCGGGCGGGCCGAACCGCGATGGGGGGGAAAAGGGGGGCCACATGCGGCCGGGGCCGAGCGCCAGGATGTCGCCTGGCGCGTCCGGCCCGAAGACCTGTCCGCCTTCACCCGGGGAAGCGGTCCTTCCGTCGCCGCCACATTGGCGCAACCAAACCAGGTCGAGGGGCCGTCGACCGGCGCGCCCGTGCGGCTGCTCGGCCGTTTGGCCGAGGCCGGCGTCGATACCGTCACCGCCCACCCCCTGGGCGAGCGCAAGCCGGTTTGGTTGCGGGCCAAGGCCGAGATGGGGACCGAGTACCGGGCGCTCAAGCACACCATGCGCGCCCTCGACCTGGTCACGGTGTGCGAAGAAGCGGGCTGTCCCAACATCTACCAGTGCTGGGCCGAGGGAACCGCGACCTTCATGATCAACGGGGACCGGTGTACCCGGGCCTGCGGCTTCTGCCTGGTGGACACCCGCAAGCCCGAGCCGCCCGACCGGGCCGAGCCGGGGCGGGTAGCCGAAGCGGTGGGCCGTATGGGCCTGGCCCACGCCGTCGTCACCGCCGTGGCGCGCGACGACCTGGGCGACGGCGGGGCGACCGGCTTCGCCGCGACCATCGAAGCCATCCACCGGAGCTGCCCGGGTACCGCCGTCGAGGTCCTCATCCCCGACTGCCGGGGGGAGCCGGCCGCCCTGGGCGTGGTGTTCGACGCTCGCCCCGAGGTGCTCAATCACAACATCGAGACGGTCGCCCGGCTGCAGCGGGCGGTGCGCCCCTCGGCGTCCTACGCGCGCAGCCTGGCGGTGCTGGCCCGGGCCAAGGCGGCGGGCTTGACCACCAAGTCGGGACTCATCCTCGGCATGGGCGAAACCGAACCGGAGGTGGCGGGCGCCCTGGCCGACCTCCACGGCGTCGCAGTCGACATTGTCACGATCGGCCAGTACCTACGGCCCACCTCACGGCACCTGCCCGTGGTCCGCTGGTGGACCCCCGACGAGTTCGCCCGGCTCAAGGAGGCGGGCGAGGCGATCGGCATTCCCCATGTCGAGTCCTCACCGCTGACCCGCAGCAGCTACCACGCCCGCCAAGCTGCCCACGCCGCCGCGGTCGCGTCATCCTCGTGACGTCGCCCCGACTCGGGCGGCTGGACAGCGTCCGGGCCGCCATGGTGGCCCGCGGGGTCGAGTGCCTGCTTCTTTCGCTCGGCGCCGACCTGCCCTGGCTGACCGGGTACACCGCCATGCCCTTGGAGCGGCTCACCATGCTGGTCCTGCCCGCCCACGGCGGGGCCACCTTGGTCGTCCCCCGGTTGGAGGCGCCCCGCGTCGAGGCGGACCCCGACGCGTTCACCGTTCAGCCGTGGGACGAGACCGAGGACCCGGTCGAGATCGTGGCCTCGCTGGTGGGGACGCGGCGCCACCTGGCCATCTCCGACCGGGCGTGGGCCACCTTCCTCCTCCAACTCCAGGCCCAGCTACCGGGCGCCACCTGGCGCAAGGCGTCGTCGGTGACCGGGCCGCTGCGAGCGGTCAAGGACGCGGGCGAAGTGGCGGCTCTGACCGCCGCCTCGGCGGCCGCCGACCGGGTGGCCACCGCCCTGGTCGCGGGCGAGATCCCCCTGATGGGCCGCACTGAGGCCCAGGTTTCCGAGGACCTCGGCCACCGGCTGATGGCTGAGGGCCACCAGCGGGTCAACTTCGCCATCGTAGGCAGCGGGCCCAACTCGGCCAGCCCCCACCACAACGCCAGCTCACGGGTCATCGGCCCGGGCGAGGCGGTGGTGTGCGACTTCGGGGGCACCATGGACGGCTACTGCTCCGACATCACCCGCACCGTGTTCACCGGTGACCCACCATCGGAGTTCGTGGCGCTGTACTCGGTGCTCCAGCGGGCCCAGGCGGCGGCGGTGCAGGCGGCGGCGGTGGGCACCCCGTGCGAGCAGGTCGACCGAACGGCCCGCGACATCATCGCCGGGGCCGGCTACGGGCCCTACTTCATCCACCGCACGGGACACGGGATCGGCCTGGAGGAACACGAGGACCCGTACATCGTGGTCGGCAACGACCAACCGCTCGTCCCTGGCCACGCCTTCTCCGTCGAGCCCGGCATCTACCTGCCCGGCCGCTACGGCGCCCGCATCGAGGACATCGTGGTGGCCAGCGACGACGGCCCTCGAGCCCTGAACGCGGTCGACCACGCGTTGGCGGTGGTGGAGGCGTAGGCAGTGGATCTCGGGATTGCCGGAAAGGTCGCGCTGGTGACGGCCGCGTCCACGGGCCTGGGCAAGGCCAGCGCGCTGGCCCTGGCGGGCGAGGGGGCCCGGGTCGCCCTCTGCGCCCGGAGGGAGGAGGCGCTGCGGGCGACCGAGGCCGAGCTCCAGGAGTTGGGCGCCGAGGTCTACGCCGTCACGGCCGACGTCACCGCCCCCGATGCTCCCGCCCGGCTGGTGGCCGAAACGGCGGAGCGGTTCGGGGGGCTCGACATCCTGGTCGGAAACGCAGGCGGCCCTCCGCCCGGGCGGGCGTTCGAGATCACCGACGAGCAGATCGCGGCGGCAGTGAACGCCAACCTCACCACCTCGGTCCGCCTGGTCAGAGAGTCGGTTCCCTGGATGCGCCGGGCCGGTTGGGGTCGCATCTGCCTGATCACGTCCGTTTCCATCAAGCAACCCATTCCCGGGCTGTCGTTGTCCAACCTGGCTCGTACCGGGTTGTGGTCCTGGGCCAAGACGGCGGCCCAGGACCTTTTCGCCGATGGGATCACCCTCAACCTGGCCTGCCCCGGGCACCACGCCACCGACCGGATGCGCCAGCTGGGGGGCGACCCGGCCCATATGGGGGACCCGGCTGATTTCGGCCGGATCGTCGCCTTCCTGTGCTCCCAGCCCTGTAATTTCCTGTCCAGCACCGCCATCAACGTGGACGGCGCCGCGGTCGTCGGCCTGCTCTGAGTCGGAAGGGCGAAAGTAGGCCGAGGTGCCTTGGGCCTCCGCGGCGGCGCCGATGCGACGCAGGGCGACGGTGTCGGCCGCCGCGCGAAGGTCGACCGCGTCCTCCTCGGCGGCCAGGAACACCGCGTCGGACGCCGGGACCATGACGTTCTTCAGCCGGGTGTGGATCTCCTGACGCCGCCCGCGTTGGCCATGGTCGCCGTGATCTGGTATCCAACGCCGCCGGTATGAGAATGTCGACGTCCGGCTCGAGCGGGAAAGGGCCTTGGGATCGACGCACACGCCGCCCTTGGCCCCGCCGAAGGGGATGCCGACGACCGCCCACTTGCTGGTCGTCCAGAAGGCCAGCGCCTTCATCTCCCAGACGTCGACTCGGCCGTGGATGGTACTTCGCTACTTCGTAGCTGGACCGAGGATCTGAACTTCCAAAGGTTGGATCGTGACGTGCACCGAGTGGATCGGCCCGGTTCCGACCGATCCGTCCACTTCCTGGATGCTGACATTGGACTTGGGAACGACCGGGTCGGGCGGGGTGGGATTGGCCTTGTTGCTGTAGAGCAGGGTCGGAGTCGACCCGACCTGGTTCAGTTGGGCGTCGACGATGACGTCGAGGGCTTGGGTCGCCCCGGAGGTGTTGGCCACCACCGTCACCTCCTCGTCGTTCAGGATTCGGGAGAAGGCGAGCACACCTTGGGGGAACGGGGAGATCCCGAAGGTGGTCCCGTTCCCGGATACGGGCCGGAAGTAGAACCGTCCGTAGCGGAGGGCGGGATGCTTGTCGCGCACCCGGCCGATGCTGGCGATGGCCTGGTAAAACGGGTTGTTTGTGTCGAAGCCCGGGCCGCCCCAAAGCGCCTCGCGGACGGCTTCGTCATTGCCCTTGCCGCTGAGGCCCTGCTCGGTCCCGTAATAAAGGCACGGGATACCCGGGAGGCAGTACAGGCAGGCCAAACCCAGGGTGACCTGGTCATCGAAGCGGTGTTCGTCGCCTGGCTGGATGTAGCGGATGCGCTCCTTCATGTCGTGGTTGTCCAGGAAGGTCACGAAGTATCGGGTGGCGTCGCCGTGGGAGCTGAGAACGTCCCGCTCGACGACCTTGCGGCGCTGGTACATGTCGACCACCGTCTTCGGTCCGCTGAAGCCCTTCACCATTGGTCTGAGCGTGTTGAACAGCGGGTAGTCGAGCGCGGCGTCGACCCCGACGACCTGGGCGTCGGCGGAATTGTTGGGATTGCGGCCGATGAACCGGGCGATGTCGTCCTCGGCGTTTTGGTCGAGCACCTCCCCGAAGGTGAAGAAGTTCTTCTTGCCGATGCTCAGGGCGTACTCGCGGATGGCGTTGCCGAAGGTCCGCGCCAGGTCCCCCTTCAGGTACCGCAGGGTGTCGATACGGAACCCGTCGATGTCGTAGCGGGCGATCACGAACTGGTACGAGCGGATCAGCAGGCTTTGCAGCTGGGAGTCGTCCGTACGCATCTGCTTGAGCGAGGCGAAGTCGCCGACGGTGTCGTCACCATTTGGGTCGGGGCCGCCCTGGCGGCGAAAGAACCCGTCGTGTTGGAGGTCGCTGGGCCAGACCAGGGCATCGGGTGACCGGGGCGGGGCGATGCCTTCGATCGGCGCGGGGGCGGCCGGAGGGGCGCCTGTGGCGTTGCGCCAACCGACCGGCTGGGGTTGGTCGTGCCACCCGGACTCCGCGCTGGTGCCGTAGGCGAACACGTTGCCGGTGTGGTTCAGCACGATGTCAAAGATCACGTACAGCCCTTGCTCGTGGGCGGCGTCGACCAAGGCGCGCAGCTCGTCGTCGGCCTTGTCCGCCACATCGGCCAAGCGGGGCTCGGCGCGCAGGAAGTCATGGATGCCATAGCCGTGGTAGGTGTGCTCTTCAAAAGGCAGGTTCTTCAGAACCGGGCTCAGCCACACCGCCCCGGCGCCCAACTGCTTGATATATCCCAACTGGCTCTTCACGCCCGAGAATTTCCCGCCTTGGAACTTGGAGAAGCCCGGGTCGTCAAAAGGCTTGTTCACCGGGGGTGCCGCCGGGTTGTTGAAGCGGTCGACCATCAGGAAGTAGATCGATTGATCCCGCCAGTCCTCGGGCGACGCAAACGCCGCGCCCGGTGTCTTCGGCGCGTCGAGGATGGCTTGAGTATCGGGCCCCACGAGCGAAGTCGGCATCTAGGTCTCTCCTCAGCGGATCACCATCAACCCGTTCCCGCCCGGGCGCAAGACGACGAACAGACCTATAAAGCATACTTCTTGATTTGGCCACTTCGAAAACCGCCCCCGGTCAAGCGCTTGATTCGCACTCTGGTCCGTTGGTTTGGTTTGGTGGAAGGACAATGATCCGCCTCGACGCTGCCACCGTGCTGTTGCAGTGGTCCGTCGGCGGGCTGTTCTTCTTGTGGGTCACGACCCGGCACCGTCAGATCGGGATCGGGTACGGATGGCTGCTCCGCGGCGTCTACCTGGTGATGGCCCTCGGGGCGGTAGCCGCGGGCGGGGCCGTTCGTCCTGACGGCGGGCGCGACGCCCTTGCCATCGGGGTCAGCGCGGCTGCCGCGGTGGCCTTGGTCGTGTCGATCGTGCGTCGCCAGGCCGGGGTGGCGGGGGAGCGCCAGCGGGACGAGCGGCGCAGCGCCCGCGTGGCGGCCATGACCGGCATCGACCGGGCGACCAAGGTGGTCGATCATGCCTGGCCCGAGTTTCCCCCCTGGCTCGATCTGGTCGCCCCCGCCCTCGGCGCCGTGGGCCTGATTTTCGCCGCGGTGGCCGACGGTGGCCCCCCCGGCCTGGCCATCGCCCGGACACTCGTCGGCGCTGCCTTCCTCGGGGCGGTCACCGATGCCATGCTCCTCGGGCACTGGTACCTGGTGCAACCGGGCCTCGGGCGTGGCTTGCTCAACGAACTGGTGCGGCTGGTGGCGTGGATCTGGCCGTTCGAGATCGCGGTCCTGCTGTGGCCCACCGGGATGATCCAGGTCCTGGACGGCCACGTCAGCGACAGCTACGGCGGGCTGCTCGGATGGTTCTGGCTGGCCTGCGCGGTCACCACCATCGTGCTGTGTGTGGTCACCCGGGCCGCCCTGAAGGAGCGCTACTACTCGGCCGTGATGTCCGCCACCGGTCTGCTGTACCTGGCCATCCTCACCGCCTTCGGGACCGACCTGGTGGCGCGAGCCCTCCTGGCCCGGTAGCCGCCGCTACCGCCACCCGAAGGGAACCAGGTCGGGCCCGAGCAGCTCGCCCGCCTGGTGGGCCACGTCATGGCGGAAGTGGCCGGCGTACCAGATCACCACGTCCTCCTCGTCGACGGCCTCGCCGTTCATGAACCGTTCGATGTGCTCCATGGACTTGGCCGGATCGCGTTCGTAGAGGGCGACGCCGTCGTCGATCTCGTCGGGGTGGTAGCGCAGCACCCACAGATCGCCGATCCCGTAGCCGGCGTCGGCGTCGCCGTCGTTCGGCCCGGGCCGGATCTCGTAGCCACGGCCCCGGTCCTCGTGCCGCACCCGCCACTTGCGCTGGTGGGTGGCGTCGCGGGGCCGCCGGACCTCGTAGCGCTTGGTGTGCCAGTTGTCGTCGCCCACGATCGGTGGGTCGTTGAACTCCTGGACCTGGTTGTCACCCGGCTCGGCGATGTCGAAGTCCAGCCGCCAGTAGACGTGGTGGTGGTGGATGAGGCAGGTGCAGGCGTTGCTGATGGCGGCGAAGCCATAGCGGGGTCGGATGGTCCCGTCCCGGCCCAGTCGCCATTGGCTTGCATAGCGGTACCACCCGGCCGAGGTGACGCTTTCCAGCACCACCTCGTCGCCTTCGATCCAGATGGCGACTCCATGGAAGTTGCCGCCGTCCACGCCATTGTCGACGATGGTGGTGGCGGGAGAGGTGCACAGCCGGAATCCCGGAATGACGTCGGTTCCGGTGGCGTGGAAGCCGTTCTCCTCGTTGTTCTGGTCCCGGAAGGTCGGCCCGCAGTTGCACTCCGGGTTCGGGTACTCGACGTTCAGAATGGGAACGTGGGCGCGGTAGAGGACCCGCGTGGCGCGGTAGTCGACGTAGCGCAGCTCGATCCCCGACCCATTGGTGCCCGAGGAGGCGGAGGGGCGCAGGACGACGAGGTCCCAGATCTTGGTGCCCGAGTCGCTCACCGTCAGATGTACCTCGCCGCCCGTGCCGCCGTCGTAGGTGCACGTCCCCTCGGGCGAGCCGCACTGCTTGGCACACCCACTGAAGACACCGGCGGGGTTGTGGATGACTCGATGGGCCACCATGTCCACCACCACCGAGCGATGACGGTCCTGTCCGGGCCCGGGTGAGAGCACTTCGATCCCCACCGGGATTCCCCGGTGGTGACGACCGTCGGGCTGCTCGATCAGGCTCAGCGGGGGCATGGCCCGGTAGAGGCGGATCTCACCTCGCTGGATGGCGGGGCCGATCTCGGGGTCGGCTAGGAGTAGCGCGCCGGCGGCCTGGAATTCGGCGGCCGTGACGTGGGGGTGCTGGGCCGAGTGGCTCACGGCGACATCGCTCAGGTCGGCCAGTCGCCCTCTTGCCGTCACGGTTCGGTTGTTGGTGTAGTCGTAGATCAACGCCTGGAAGAACTCCGCGGGCGGCGGCGTGGCGGTGAGCTTCGGCTCCGGGTGAATGGCGGCGGTGACGCCGGGGATCTTCGGCTCGGGGTGGATTTCCACCGGCAGGAGCGAGAGCATTCGGTGCTCGGTCCCTCGTAGCTGCTCCGCCACGGCCGGGTGCGCAAGCACCGCGCTACTGAGGACGGCGAGCTCGGTCGCGTCCGGGCCTCGCTTGGTGACCTCGACAATCAGTCCGTTGTCGCCTTCCAGTTTGGCCACTGTCGTCTCCGATCTCGGCTACATCACAAGAGAGTCGGGACCGGCTCGGTTGATACAGCCTTCTGGCCAGCCCGTTCGGTCACGGAAAATGGCCCGAATTCACTGAACCGTGGCAGGTTCAGCGTTCCCCGGCGACTTATCGGCGCTGGTCACGATAAGTCGCCACCGAATGTTGAACCTGCCACAGATCGTGGTCCACGGGGTTGGTCGCGGCCGTGCGGCCGCCCGATCGGCAGACCCTTACATGCTCGACGGGAAGGTGATGCTGATCGGGGCGGGGGCGGGGGAGCCGACGTCCAGCTGGATCTGGGTCTTGGCTGCGAACGGGATGGAGCGGGGGTCGCCGAGGAACGGCTTGCCGTTCACGTAGACCTTGAGCGGGCCCACAGCCGGGCCCACCTGGCCGGACTTGAGCGGCTGGCCCCACAGGTCGAACAACTGGCCCAGGGTGTAGGTGGTCTGGGTGGGCGACTCGACGTGGATGATCCCGTCGGCTGCGTGGGTGTGCATCCAGTAGAAGCAGGTTCCCCCGTTGGCAAAGGTGCCGTTCGACGAGTTGTACTGCACGGGGGGGGGCCATGCCGATGGCGTAGGGGATCTGGCGGGGCTGGCCGTCGACGAAGATCGCCACGTGAGCGTGAACATGGTACGCCACCTGCTCGCTGGCCTCGCATTTGACTCCGTCGATCGGCTGGGGATAGCGGGCGCTGTCGACTGAGGCCAGCACCGGCCCCTTGGGAACCTCGACCTGCTCGGGGCCCGACAGGGCGGCGTTGACCGACGGGGCGTTGGTGCTGCCGTTGACGGCCAGCGAGAAGAACACGACGAGGGTCGCGACCAGGGCCAAGGCCACGAGCGCCCCGACCATCTTCTTGGTCACCCTGGGCTTTTTGCGTCGCGGGGGCGGAGGGGGCCGGCGGGCCGCGCTGCGGGTCGCCCCCGTTGGTGGCCGGTAATTGGGCCCCGAGGGCTGGGGCTTGGGCCGGCTGGCCGATTGGGTGCTCTTCACCGCGCCCGCGCTGGTCGCCGATCCTGCCTTGGGCGTGCTCGACGTCGCGGTCGTGCCCGATGTCGCGGCCCGGGCCGGGGCCGCCCGGTCGCCCGCCGCCCGCGACGTGGACGGCTTGCCTTTCGCCTTCGTGCTCTCGGCCGCGTCCGTTCCCTCGACGCTGCCCGGAGGCGGTGGTTTCTTGGCGGCTGGTCGCGGTGGTCGCTTGGTTGGCGCGCGCCGTTGGCTGGCCATCAATCTTCTCCCTGACTCGTTCCCGTTGATGGTACCCGTGCCGCCGCTGGCATCGCCTTCGCCCTCCGATCGTCACGCTGGAGCGTGGTCGGTGTCATCTTGTAGTCTTTCGCCGGTCGCGCCCGCCGCCCACGCTTGAGGTCTTCCCCATCATGCATATCTGGAGCAGGCCGGAACTGTACGTTTCGGTCATCGCTGTCATCGGTGCCACCGTCGTGGCGATCTATCTGACCGCGCCCGGTCGTCTCCGGGCCAAGGAGCGGAAGCGGTTGGAGCGGTCCGGGGGGGACCGTCCACCCGACCGCGCCCCCAGGCCGGTCCAACCTGGGCAGCCCGTCCGTGCGGGCCACGGGGCACCATCGGCTCCGGGAGACACCGTCGACCACAACCCCCTGCGCAACCCGGGCGAGATGGTCTTGGGCGGTGGGGCGCCCGTCGGACCGGTCCCGATGGCGGCCGAGCACACCTCGACCCGCTTCACCGACCTGGCCGGCTTGGACGAGGCGATCACCGAGCTGTCCGAAGTCCGGGAGTATCTGTCGGACCCCTCCCGTTTTCTGGCAGTCGGGGCCGAACTTCCCCGCGGGATCCTGCTGTTCGGCCCGCCCGGATGCGGAAAGACGCTCCTGGCCCGGGCCCTGGCGGGGGAGACCGGGGTTCCATTCTTCAGCGTGTCGGCCGCCAGCTTCGTGGAGCAGATGGTCGGTTTGGGGGCGGCGCGGGTCCGCCAGCTGTTCGATGAGGCGCGCAAGGCCGCGCCGTCGATTGTCTTCATCGACGAACTGGATGCCATCGGGCGCAGTCGGGACGAGCACTCCTCGGGCGGGCGCGAGTTCGACCACACCCTCAACCAGTTGCTGGTCGAGCTGGACGGTTTCGGGGGCACCTCGGGAGTGCTTCTCATCGGCGCCACCAACCGGCCCGAGCTGATCGACGCGGCGCTGATGCGGCCCGGCCGGTTCGACCGCCGCCTCCAGATCGAGCGACCGGACCGGCGGGGCCGGGAGCAGATCCTGCGGCTCCACGCCGCTAAACGCCCGGTGTCCCTGCTGGTCAACTGGGCTGAGGTGGCGGCCGACACATCGGGCCTCAACGGCGCCGAGCTGGCCAACATCGTCAACGAATCCGCCCTGTTGGCGGCCCGCCGGCGTCAGGAATGTATTGAGCCCGAGGATGTTTGGGAGGCGGTGCACCGCGTAGTCGCAGGCACGGGAAGCTCCCGCCTGATCCGCGACGACGAGCGGCACCTCCGGGCCACCCATGAGGCCGGCCACGCCCTGCTCACCCTCCTGCTGCGGGGAATGCGGCCGCCTGCCCGCGTCTCGATCGTCACCCGCAAGGGCGCCTTCGAGCGGTCGGCGTGGTCGACCGCCGATGACCGCGAGACGCTGACCAAGCGGGAATTGATGGCCCAGCTGATCGTGCTGCTGGGGGGCCGGGCGGCCGAGATACATACGTTCGGCGAGCCCAGCACCCGGGCCGAGGACGACCTGCAACACGCAGCCACGCTGGCCCGGCGGATGGTCGAACAGTGGGCCATGACGGGCCGTTTCGAACTGGCCAGTGGTGAGGGCGGCAAGAGGATGCCCTATGTCGAGGGCAGCGCGGGCGGGGCCGAGGTGCGCACCCTGCTGTCCGGGGCCGAGCAGGCGGCCAGGACGATCCTGAGCGACAACGAGTCCAGTCTCCAACTCATCGCCGCCACCTTGGCCGACCGCGAGACACTGTCGGCCGCGGAGCTCGATGAGTTGCACCGCAGCGGCGTGACGTCCGGGACCGGCATCAGCACCGCAACGGGCGAGTACCGGGTCCGACCCAATCGCCGGGATGTCATCGACCTGCCATCGCAGAGCAGGGCCGACCTCAGCCCCCGACCGGGCGGGGTGTTCGAGGACCCGAGCTTCTAACCGCGGCGATAGCCCGCGGCGACACTCACCCCCGGGAGGTGACGAAGTACTTGGCTCGGGGGTGGTGGCAGATGATGGCGGCGGTTGTCTGCTCGGGGTGGAACTGCCACGACGATTCCTCGTTGACCTCCACCCCGAGGCGGTCGGCCCCCACCAGCTCGGCGCACTTGGCGTTGTCCTCGAGGTCGGGGCAGGCCGGGTACCCCCACGAGTAACGCCCACCCCGGTACTGCTGGCGGAACAACCCGGCCAGGCTCGGGCCGTCCTCGCCTGCGAAGCCCCAGTCCTCCCGGATCCGCCGGTGCCAGTACTCTGCCAGCGCCTCGGCCATCTCCACGCCGAGACCGTGGAGATGCAGGTACTCGGTGTAGCGGTTCTGGGCGAACAGCTCGGCGGTGGCCTCCGACACCGCGCCCCCCATGGTCACGACGCAGAAGGCGGCATAGTCCAACTCCCCCGAGCTGACGGGCCGGAAGAAATCGCTGATGCACAGCCATGGTGCGACCCGCTGGCGGGGGAAGCCGAACCGCAGCCACTCGCCGGTACGGGACTCGTCCTTCCACACGATCAGGTCGTCCCCCTCGGCGTTGGCGGCGAAGTACCCGTACGCGACTGCGGGGCGCAACACATCGAGGCGCCGGGCCTCGGCCAACTGGGCTCGAAGGATGGCGCGCACCCGCTCCTTGAACTCGGCATCCTTTTCCCCACCCTCGGGGCGGTACCCCCACTGGTTGCGGAACAAGGCGGTCTCGTTGATGTATCCGGCGATGTCGTCGAGGGAGAGCCCCCTTTCCACCCTCGACCCGAGGAATGGCGGCACGAAGATGTGGTTGTCCGTCTCGACCTCGGGCGACCGGGCGGGCACCTCAGAGGCAGCCCCCTTGGCCGGAGCCGGCGACCGGGGGGGCAGCACCCGGCCGCCCAGCGCCCGGCCGAACTCGGGATCGGCGTCGAGACCGCCCGGGCCCCGCTTCAGCCCCATGAGCCGGTCCATGGTGTGCAGGCCCTCGAAGGCATCCTTGCCGTAGAACAGCCGGCCTTCGTACACCTGACGGAGGTCGCGCTCGACGTAGTTGCGGGTCAGGGCGGCCCCGCCCAGGAGTACGGGCACCTCGGCCGCGCCCCGCTCGTTCATTTCGGTAAGGTTGTCCCGCATGATGAGGGTGCTCTTGACCAGCAGCCCGCTCATGCCGATCACGTCGGCTCCGACCTCGGCCGCCTTCTCGAGCATGTCGTGGATGGGCACCTTGGTACCCAGGTTGTGCACCTCGTAGCCGTTGTTGGTGAAGATGATGTCGACCAGGTTCTTGCCGATGTCGTGAACGTCGCCCTTGACGGTCGCCAGTACGATGCGGCCCTTGCCGCCCTCGTCGGAGCGTTCCATGTGGGGCTCGAGATGGGCCACGGACGCCTTCATGGTCTCGGCCGATTGCAGCACGAACGGCAGCTGCATTTGGCCCGACCCGAACAGGTCGCCGACGACCTTCATCCCGCCCAGGAGGGTGTCGTTCACGATGGCCAGGGCCGGCGTACCCGCGGCCAGGGCCTGGTCCAGGTCGGCCTCCAGCCCGTCGCGGTCGCCGTCGATGATCCGCTGGGCCAGCCGCTTCTCCACCGGCCAGCCGCTGCGGTCCTCCTTCACCACCGCGGTGGCCGAGACGCCCTCGAACAGCCCCAGCAGCTCCTGCAGCGGGTCGTATCCGGTTGACGGGTCGCGCCGGTCGTAGATGAGGTCGAGGCACACCTCGACCGTCCGCGGATCGATCTTGTTGAGGGGCATGATCCGGGCCGCGTGCACGATGGCCGCGTCCAGTCCCGCCTGCTGGCACTCGTGCAGGAACACCGAGTTCAGGGCGTGGCGGGCCGCAGGGTTCAAACCGAAGGAAATGTTGGACAGGCCCACGATGGTCCCCGCGCCGGGGAGCTCCTGCTTGATCAGGCGGATGCCGTCCAGGGTCTCGATGCCGTCCCGCCGGCCCTCCTCCATGCCGGTCGAGATGGGCAGGACCAACGGGTCGAACAGCAGGTCGTTGGGGTCCATCCCGTAGTGCCCGACCGCCCGGTCGTAGATGGCGCGGGCCGCCCGCAGCTTCCATCCGGCCGTCCGGGCTTGGCCCTCCTGGTCGATGCAGGTGCACACGACGGCCGCGCCGTACTTCCGGGCCAGGCTCAAGAAGCGGTCGAAGCGAGTCCCGGGCGCGTCGCCGTCTTCCAGGTTGACCGAGTTGAGCAGCGGTTTGCCCGCGATTCGCTGCAGCCCCGCCTCGATGACGGGCGCCTCGGTCGAGTCCAGCATGAGCGGCACCGTCGCCTGGGTGGCGAAGCGACTGACCACCTCGGTCATGTCCTCGACGCCGTCCTCGCCGGTGTAGTCGACGCACACGTCGATGACGTGGGCCCCTTCCTTCTCCTGGTCCCGGGCCATGGCCACGCACGTGTCCCAGTCCGAGGCCAGCATGGCTTGGCGGAAGCGCTTGGACCCGTTGGCATTGGTGCGCTCGCCCACGACCAGCACCGATGGCTCCTGGTCGAAGGGCACGTGGGTGTAGATGGAGGCGCAGCCGGGTTCCCAGGTGTCGTGGCGCCGGCCCGGCGCGAGGTCCCGGCAGGCGGCGACCACGGCGGCCAAATGCTCGGGGGTGGTGCCGCAGCAGCCGCCCACCACCGCCAGCCCGTACTCGGTGACGAAGCGGCTGTGATACTCGGCCAGCTGGTCCGGCGTGAGGTCATAGTGCATGGCCCCGTCGACCACCGAGGGCAGCCCGGCGTTGGGCAGGCAGGACAGGGGCACTCGCGCGTGCTGGGACAGGTAGCGCAGGTGCTCGCTCATCTCCTGGGGCCCGGTGGCGCAGTTGATCCCGATCACGTCGGGCCGGACCGCGTCGAGGGTGGTCAGGGCGGCGCCGATCTCGGTACCCATCAGCATCCGGCCGGTGAGCTCGATGGTGACCTGGGCCTGGATCGGGATCTCGCGGCCCGCGGCCGCCATGGCCTGGCGGCACCCGATGATCGCCGCCTTGACCTGCAGCAGGTCCTGGCACGTCTCGACCACGAACAGGTCGACGCCGCCTTCGAGCAGCCCGGCGGCCGCCTCGGCGTAGCCGTCCCGCAGGTCGGTGAAGGAGATCTGCCCGAGCGACACCAACTTGGTGCCCGGTCCGAGCGACCCGGCCACCCAGACGTTCCTTGCCCCGCCCCCACCGCGGTAGCCGGCCGCCACCTCCCGGGCGATGCGGGCCGACCGGGTGGCCAGTTCCCGGGTGCGGTGGGCGATCCCGTACTCGGCCAGTACCCAGGGCAGCGACCCGAAGCTGTTGGTTTCGACCACGTCCACACCGACGTCGCAGAACGAGCGGTGGAGGTTGGCGACCACGTCGGGCCGGGTGTCGCACAGCAGTTCGTTGCACCCCTCGAGGGCCGGGCCACCGAAATCGTCAGGACCCAGGTTGCGCAACTGGAGGTTGGTGCCGGTGGCCCCGTCGAAGATGACCACCCGCTCGCGGATCGCCTCTAAATAGGTGGTCTTCGTCATCTCCTAAGGGTACCGGGGGACAAATGCCTGCCCGACCAGCTTTTCGCCCCGCCCGCGCGGGCCCGTGGCCCAGCGGGGGAGAGGGCGCAGTCGGTACCATGAGCCGTGCCCAGGCGCCGACGGACTTTCATTTGCGTGCCAGTCATCTTCGTCCTGCTGATGACCCCAGCCTGTACCCGGTTGCGGCATCACATCTCAGGCGGGGGCGGGGGAGCGAAAACCCGCCCCGGCACGCTCACCGTCACCCCTCCGTCGGGCAAGGTGGCGACGCCGTTCAGCCTGACGGCGGGCGGGTTCCGGCCCGGGGAGGCCATGACCTTTGAGATCGACCTGCCCAACAAGTCCCGCTTCGTCGGGCCCAGCCATACCGCTGACCCCCAGGGGACGGTCACGTCGACCTACATGCCATTGAGCGGAGACCCGCCCGGCCTCTATCAGGTGATGGCGGTGGGCAACCAGGGCACCCGGGCCCAGACCAGCCTCACGGTCACCGGCTGACCGCCCCCGCTGCGCTGCCGCTGCACCCGGCCGCCGCTGCCGCTGCACCCGGCCGCCGCCGCCGCTGCACCCGGCCGCCGCCGCCGGCCGCCCCACGGCCGGTTTGTGGGCATTGACGTGTTTGTGGGCATTTGACGCTGCTATATCAATGAGGCCCCCACAAAGCGCCAAAAGCCCAAAGAATGGCGGCCGTTATGGAGTCCTGGATCTGCCCGCAGTGCCGGCGGCGCTTCCGGCGCAGGGGGCAGTCGCACGAGTGCGCCCCGGCCATGACGCTCGAGGAGTACTTCGCCACCGGCCCCGAGTGGGAACGGCCGATCTACCAGGCGGTCATGGCCCACCTCGAAACGGTGGGCCCGGTGCACGTCGAGCCCGTGTCGGTCGGTATCTTCATCAAGAAGTCGGGGAACTTCGTACAGCTGCGGCCCATGACGCGCTGGGTCGCGCTGTCGTTCCTGCTGCCCCGGAGGCTCCAACACGCCAAGATTGCCCGCAAGCCCATCGCCGTAGGCGGCCTGACCTATCACGTCGTCAACCTTCGGGGCCCCGAAGATGTGGACGAAGAGGTCCGGGAATGGCTGACCGAATCCTACGAGGCGGTGACCTGAGCCCTTAAGGTTTCCGGGATGCCGGAGACCTTTGAAGGTGTCGTCGCCAAGGTCCGGGATCGCGCCCGGCCGGGCGTGACCACGTGGGCGCTCCGGGGCCCGAAAGGGCAGTCGGCCCAGTTCGGCCCCGGGGAGCCGGTGTTCGAGGTCGTCGTCCACAACGACGCCGGCCTGGCGGCAGCCGCCTCGTTCTCGGAGCTCGCCATTGCCGAGGCCTACATCAATGGCGACATCGACTTCGGCGGGGACCTTTTCCAGGTCATGGAGCTACGCCACCTGGTCCAGGACCGCGAGTGGTACCTCACGACGTGGGCCCAGCTCAGTCCGCTCGTGTTGGGACGCAGGCGCCTCAACCCCCGCTGGATCGCCAAACACTACGACTCCAAGAACGTCCAGGTGTTCGGCCTGGACCGGGACTTCGCCGTCTACACCCCGGGCATCTACGACGGCGACGACGACACCCTCGAGGCCGGCTCGGCGCGGAAGTTGGAGTACGCCTTTTCGTCCCTCGGCCTGAAGTCAGGGTCGACATTGCTCGACGTGGGCTGTGGCTGGGGCGGGTTCTTGCGCTACTGCGCCCGGCGCGGTGTCGAGGTGACCGGAATCACGCTCTCCCGCCATCAGCTGGAGTACTCCAAGGCCCGGCTGAAGGAGGACGGGCTGGATGGGAAGGTGGTGTACCAGGACTTCTTCACCTTCGAGCCGGGGCGGCGCTTCGACGGGATCAGCATGATGGGCGTGATGGAGGACCTCTCCGACTACGACCTGGTCATGAAGCGGCTGCGGGGGCTGCTGGCGCCCGAGGGCCGGATGTACTGCGACTTCGCGGCCTCTCCCCGGCGGTACGGGATCGCCTCGGTCGTCACCAAGTACGTGTGGCCGGGGAAGTTCCGCATGGTGTACATGCCCCAGTTCATTCGGGCCGCGGCCGCGGCCGGCTTCGACATGATCGAAGTGCAGAACGACCGGCGCAACTACCACCTGTGGACCAAGAAGGCGCACCAACGGTGGCTGGAACGACGAGACGAGGCGCTGGCGGTCGTCAACGAGCCGATGTGGCGGCTCATGCGCCTGCTCATGGCCGGGGTGTCGCACTCCATGGGCCCGACCGCCGCCGACGACACCGCCTACCGGATGGTGCTCGGATGGCGGAGTCCGGCCAACCTCGAACGCTGATCTGGGCGAGGGCGGTGGCGCCAACCCCGAGGAGTTGCTCGGCGCCCCCCACGCGGGGTGCTTCTCCATGGCCCTGGCCCACGAACTGGCCCAGGGCGGCCACGTCGCCACCAGCCTGGTCTCTTGGCGAGACGGGTCGGTCGCGGCGCCGATTCCCGTTAGCGTCGGCGGGGCCATGAAGATCTACACTCGCAAGGGCGACGACGGCACCACCGGGCTGCTGTACGGAGGGCGGGTGGCCAAGGACTCGCCCGCCATCGAGGCCAACGGAGCGGTGGACGAGGCCCAGGCGGCCATCGGGTTGGCCCGGGCCGAGGCCGAGGCCGGCTCTGATCTCGACGGCTTGCTGACCGGGCTCGAACGGGACCTCTATGTGCTCATGGCCGAGTTGGCGACTGCGCCTGCCAACCGGGCCAAGTTGGTAGCGGGACAGACGTTGGTCACCGCCCCGATGGTCGAGCGCATCGAGGGGCTCATCGATGAGCTGACCGGGCGGTTCCCACCCATTACCGGATTCGTGCTGCCCGGACACGACCGGGTGTCGGCGGCCCTCGACGTGGCCCGGGCCCTTGTTCGCCGGGCCGAACGTCAGGCCCTGGCGCTCATGGTGGCCGACGCCATGGTCGGGCCCTACCTCAACCGCCTGTCTGACCTGCTGTGGACCATGGCCCGCTGGCAGGAGCAGGGCGAGTCGCTACCCAGCCGGGTGGCACCAAACGAGGCCCGCTAGCCGCCGCCGCCGGCGGTGCCGCCCGCCGAGTCGCCGATTGAAACGATCTCTACTGCCAGCTTGCCACTCGGCGCCTCGTAGGTCACGTGGGCGCCCGGGCCGTGGCCCATCAAGGCCTGGCCGAGGGGCGAGTTGGGCGAGATGATCGACACGCCCTCGCGGCGCTCCTCGATAGAACCGATCAGGTAGCGCTCAACCTCGTCGTCACCCGCATACCGCAGGGCCACCACCACGCCGGTGGTTACCGTGTCCGAGGACCCGGCCTCGGCGTCGACGATCAGGGCCCCCCCGAGCATGGCCTCCAACTGGCGGATGCGTGCCTCCATCTTGCCCTGGGAGTCCTTGGCCGCGTGGTAGTCGCCGTTCTCCGACAGGTCGCCCAGGGCGCGAGCCGCCTCGATGGCCCGGGCGATCTCCACCCGACCCCGGGTCCTCAGGTCCTCGAGCTCGTCCTGAAGCCGGTCGAACGTGTCGCGGGTGAGCTGAGTCTGTGCCATGCAGTACCACCTTACTTTTGGGCTGTCCGCTACTCGGCCACTCGGCGGTTGACGTGGCGGGCGGGATCAACGACACTGGTAGCGCCGTGTCCTTTCTCCGCGTCATCGTAATTATCGACTAGCGCACTCCGGTCCGCCCCGGCGTGCGCCTCCGACCGTCCACTTGGTGGGCGGTCGTTTCGTTTCCTAAGGAACCTCAACCGCGTGACTAGTTACCGGATAGCCGTACTTGGTGGTGACGGGATCGGCCCTGAAGTGCTGGCCGAGGCCCTGAAGGTGTGCCGGGCCGCGGGCGCCCAACTGGACACCGTCGAGTACGACCTGGGTGCCCGGCGCTACCTGGCCTCAGGTGAGGTCCTTCCCGACTCGGTCCTGGACGAACTGCGATCCTTCGACGCCATCCTCCTCGGCGCGGTGGGCAGCCCCGACGTGCCTCCCGGCGTGTTGGAGCGGGGTCTGCTCCTCAAACTGCGCTTCGAGTTGGACCTCTACATCAACCTCCGCCCCTTCCAGCAGTCCCCTGCGGGCGGCCTCGACCTGGCGGTCGTGCGGGAGAACACCGAGGGCAGCTACGCGGGCGAGGGCGGCTTCCTGCGGCGGGGCACCCCGCACGAGGTGGCCACCCAGGGATCGGTCAACACCCGCTTCGGCGTCGAGCGTTGCGTCCGCTTCGCCTTCGACCTGGCCCGCAGCCGCGACCGCCACCACCTGACCCTTGTCCACAAGACCAACGTCTTGACCTTTGCCGGTGACCTGTGGCAGCGGACCTTCGATCACGTCGTGGTCGACTACCCCGATGTGGCCACCGCCTACCACCACGTCGATGCGGCCTGTATCTATCTGGTCGAGTCGCCCCTCCGGTACGACGTGATCGTCACCGACAACCTCTTCGGCGACATCCTCACCGACCTGGCGGGGGCGGTCTCGGGCGGCATCGGCCGGGCGGCATCGGCCAACCTCAATCCGGCCCGGACCGGGCCGTCGTTGTTCGAACCGGTCCACGGTTCCGCTCCCGACATCGCGGGGACGGGCCGGGCCAATCCGACGGCCGCCATCATCTCCGCCGCCATGATGCTGGACTTCCTGGGCGAGACCGGTGCCGCCGACCGCATCACCAAAGCGGTGTCCGGCTACCGCCCGGAGAGCCACACTGAAGAGGGTGCCTCGACGTCGTCGATTGGCGACGCCATTGCAGAAAGGGTGTAGGAGATGCCGATCACAAAATCCGAGAAGGTGTGGATGGACGGCGAGCTCGTCGACTGGGACGACGCCAAGATCCACATCCTCACCCACACCCTGCATTACGGGCTCGGGGTATTCGAGGGAATCCGGGCCTACGCCACCGAGCAGGGGCCGGCGGTCTTCCGCCTGACCGATCACATCGTGCGGCTGTTCGACTCGGCCAAGATCTTCATGATCGAGATCCCGTTTACGGTCGATCAGCTGGTCGAGGCGGTCAAGGACACCGTCCGGGTCAACGGCCTGCCCGAGTGCTACATCCGGCCCATCGTCTACCTGGGCTACGGCGAGATGGGACTCAACCCCATGCCCTGCTGCGTCAATGTGTCCATCGCGGTGTGGCCGTGGGCCGCCTACCTGGGCGCCGACGGGATCAAGCACGGGGTCAGGATGAAGATCAGCTCCTGGCAGCGCCACGATCCCAACGCCATCCCGCCCGCGGCCAAGGGGACCGGCATGTACATCAACTCGTGCCTGGCCAAGGTCGAGGCGCTCAAGGCGGGTTACGACGAGGCCATCCTTCTTTCTCCGCAGGGCTACGTCAGCGAGTGCACGGGCGAGAACATCTTCATCATCAAAAACGGCCGCATCATCACGCCGCCGGTGACGGCGGGGGCCCTCCAGGGCATCACCCAGCACTCGGTGATGTCGATCGCCCACGACCTGGGCTACGAGGTCGAGCTGGGCCACATCCTGCGCTCGGACCTGTACATCGCCGAGGAGGCGTTTCTGACCGGGACCGCGGCCGAGGTGGTGCCCATCCGCTCGGTCGACGACCGCCCGGTCGGCACGGGCGAGCCGGGAGCCATGACCCGCAAGATCCAGGAGGTGTACGAGGCGGCCGTGCGGGGCAAGGTCGACCGCCACAAGGACTGGGTCGAGCATGTCGGGTGACGGAGGGCACGCCCACGTAGGGGCGGGCGTCATCGCCCGGGAGCTGCCCGAGGCGGTCGACATCTACGACACCACCCTGCGGGACGGCAGCCAGCAGGAGGGGCTGTCGCTCACGGTCGACGACAAGCTGCGGGTGGCCGAACAGCTCGACCACCTCGGTGTGCAGTTCATCGAGGGCGGCTGGCCGGGCGCCAACCCCAAGGACGAGGAGTTCTTCCGCCGGGCTGCCGCGGGCGACCTGCACCTTCACACCGCCACCTTGGTCGCCTTCGGTTCGACCCGCAAGGCCCACACACCGGCTGACCGGGACCCGGTCTTGCAGAACCTGCTCGACGCCAAAACCAGCACCGTGTGCCTGGTGGCCAAGTCGGCCGAGTGGCACGTGACCGAGACGTTGCGCACCACCCTCACCGAAGCCATCGACATGGTGGCCGACTCGGTCGCCTACCTGCGGGGCCACGGGCGGCGAGTGTTCCTCGACGCCGAGCACTTCTTCGACGGCTACCGCGCCAACCGGGGCTTCAGCCTCGACATCCTGCGGGCGGCGGAAGCGGCCGGGGCTGAAGTGGCGGTCCTGTGCGACACCAACGGGGGCACCCTGCCGGGGGAGGCCGAGCGGATCGTGGGCGCCGTACGCGACCTCCTCGGCACCGGCATCAAGCTGGGCTGCCACTTCCACAACGACGCCGGGTGCGCGGTGGCCAACTCGCTCGTCGCCGTTCGTCAGGGATGCACCCAGGTGCAGGGCTGCATCAACGGCTACGGCGAGCGGACCGGCAACGCCGACCTGTGCGCCACCGTGCCCAACCTCACCCTGAAAATGGGAGTGCGAACCATCGGCCAGGACCGGCTCGAGCGGATCACTCCTGTGGCCCACCACATCGCCGAGCTGGTTAATATCGCCCCCGACGCCCACCAGCCCTACGTCGGCGCCAGCGCCTTCGCCCACAAGGCGGGCCTGCACACCAGCGCCATTGCTCGGGCCCCCCAGGCCTATGAGCACGTGCCGCCCGACGCGGTGGGCAACGGCACCCGTTTCGTGGTCTCGGAGATGTCGGGCCGCTCGACCGTGCAGCTGAAGGCCCGCCAGCTGGGCCTGGCGCTCGACGGGGCGGGACTGACCGAGGTGCTGGACAACCTGAAGGAGCTCGAGCACCGGGGCTACCACTTCGAGGTGGCCGACGGGTCGCTGGAGTTGTTGATGCGGGCCGCCACGGGGTGGAAGCAGACGTTCTTCCGGCTCGAGTCGTTCCGGGTGATCACCGAACAGCGGGAAGACGGGGCGTTCGTCACCGAGGCGACCATCAAGGTCTACGTGAGTGACGAACGGATGCTCGCCACGGCCGAGGGCAACGGACCGGTGAACGCCCTCGACGCCGCCCTCCGCAAGGCCATCGGCAGTAAGTACCCCGAGCTGACCCAGCTTCACCTGACCGACTACAAGGTGCGGGTCCTGGACACGGCCAGGGGGACCGGCGCGGTCACCCGGGTCCTCATCGACTCGACCGACGGGGAGGAGACCTGGACCACGATCGGCGTGTCCGAGAACATCATCCAGGCGTCGTGGGAAGCGCTCCGGGATTCCCTGGTGTTCGGCTTGCTGCGAGGCACGGCGGGCGGCCAGGATGGGCGCGGCGACGAACCCGAGCCATCCGTGACCCCGAGCCATCCGTGACCGCGCCCGACTACGTCCCTCTCGCCGGCCCCGACCGCATCCGGCCCATCGACCGGCTCCCGGTGCCCCATAGCTGGCGTTCGACCCGTCCCGGTGAAGCGCTCGACCCGGTCCCGCCAACGGGGTCGAAGTTCGGTTCCACCGGCCCCGACCAGGGGTACGGGCTCAAGCTGGCCCGGCGGTTGCAGCCCCGGCTGACGCTGACCGAAGGCGAGCACGCGGAGGATGCCGTGGCCGGGTGCTTCGCGGTAGGCGCCAAGCGAGCGGCCTCGTTCGGGCGAGCCCCGGTGATCTACGACATGGAGCTGGCCTACATCCTGTGGGGCTTTCTGGGCGATGCCCCCGCCGACCTCGTCGACTTCCGCAAGCCCCTCTTCATGTCGGCCGCACACGAGTACTGGAAGCAACGCCAGATCGTGGACCGGGTCAAGGAGTCAACGCAGCGCCTGACTCCCGCCCAGGTCAGGGAGCGGTTGAGCGACTGGAAGAACCTGATCGAAACGCAGGCCATCTTCTGCTGAACCACGGGCGGCTGGTGCTGACGAGCAGCGCCGCCAGCCACAGGGCGCCGAGCGCCCACCCCGCCAGCACATCGCTCAGCCAATGGGCGCCCAGGTAGAGCCGGGTTAGCCCGACCAGCACAACGATCACCGCCGCCCCGGCCCAGGCGGCCACCCCGCTCCGAAACCGGGGGGCCGCTCCCGCCGCCAGAGCAGCCAGCATGCCCCAGACGGCGACGCTCAATGTGGCATGCCCGGACGGGAGAGCCGTCCCCGCGAAGTGGCCGATCGCCAACGCCGCGGGTGGTCGGGGACGCCGGATCACTGCTTTGAGGATCTGGAAAAAGGCTTCCCCTCCCGCGTAGGACGCGCCGAGCAGAACGAGCGCGGTCCACGAACGCCGACCGGCGCGAAAGGCGAGTCCGGCAATAGCTACCAGCGGGACGAGGAAGGCAGAACCGCCCAGCATGGTCACGACCTGGGCGACGGTGGTGAGCCCGGGCCGCCGGTGATGGACGAAGAAGTGCAGGACCTGGTTGTCTACGGCGCCGTTCCTAGAGAATCCCGAGCAGCCGCTCGGGTGGCCGGGCAATTACGGCGCGTTCACCCACGACGACGATGGGCCGTTCCAGCAGGATGGGATGAGCCGTCATCGCCGCCAGCAGCTCATCAGGCGATGCTTTTCCCAGGTCCAGTTGTTTGTAGACGTGTTCCCCGGTTCGCATCATGGCCCGCGGATCGTCGATGCCGAGCAGGGTCATCAGCACGCGCAGTTCATCGACCGTGGGCGGCGTGTCCAGGTAGCGAACGAAGGTGGCGTCGACACCCTTGTCGGCCAAGATGCCTTGCGCAGTCCGGCATTTCGAGCAGGCGGGGTTGAAGTAGACGGTCGGTTCAGCCATCGATGCCAGGCTAGAGCCACCGGGCGAGAATCATCTGAGCCCTGGTCCCCCGCCCAGCCGGACTCGGTAGACCTGGCCCTGGATGTCCGCCCAGGCCAGGTCGGTGGCGTTGTGCGCCCGGTGGAGTCCTCCCGAGCTGTTCTTGTTGGCGCCGATCACCTTCGTGGCGGCAGCCGTCGTACCCGTGGCCAGGTCGAGGAACAACACCTGGTCGGAGAGGGTCGCGCCGTCGATCGAACTCACCAGCAAGGTGGCGTCGTTGTTGACGAGGGTCACTCCGGCCGGTGCACCCAGGTGGAGACCGGTGAGCACGGGCATGACGGTGCCGCCGCTCACTCGGAAGACCTGGCCCTGGCCGGGACCGGCGCCCTGATCGGTGACGTAGGCCACGCCCTGCGCGCTCACCACGACGGAGTCGGGCGAGGTGAAGGGCGCACCCTCGGCGATGGTCAGCACCGTGCCGCCGTCGCTGGAAACCTGGAACAAGCCGGGCTTCCCGTCGCCGGGGTCGGTCCCGGTGAAGTAGATGACGTTGGCGTCACCTTGGTTGACAACGTCGAGCCCTCGGGGGGCGCGACCCACCGTGCCCGGGAGGACGGTTGGGGCAGTCAGCCCACCGGCGGAGGTGGTTGTACGCACCGTCAGGATGGCGCCCGCCGCCGCGGCCGCGGACGTGGCTGGTGCGGACGTGGCTGGTGCGGACGATCCGGGCGCCCCGGCGGCGGCGGTTGCGGTCGGCGCTTGGGCCGGTCGGGCCTCCTGGTCGGCAACGTAGATGCGCTGGCCGTCGGTGGCCACCCCCACTCCCGTGGGCTTGGCCAATGGCGCGCCATCGGTGACCAGCGTCTCGGCGCCCCCGGAACCGGGAACGCTGAAGACGGCCGGCCCATGGTCACCGGTGGCGACGAAGTAGATGACCTTTCCGTTGGGACCCGGTGCGGCGTCAAGGGGCCGCTGGAAGGCGCCCGGCCGGGCGACCACGTCCGCCGCCTTGATGGCGGCGTCGCCGATGGGATGGGAGGGGGTGCGGCTGGCTCCCGTTTTCCCGCCTCCTCCACACCCGGCCAGCCCCAGCACCGCGGCCGCCGTCATCGCTGCCCAGCCATGCGCCTTGCGCATCTGCGAACACCTCCCGGCCATCGGCTTCCCCCTGGTTGCCTACCCAGTCCTTGTTCGCCCGACGCCCGCCGGCCGGATCACTCCGTTGGCAGCCTCCCATGGTTCGTTGGTCGGTCGGTCTGGCTGAGCGGCGGCCGCCGTCTGAGGTACCGTGGCAGGTTGGCCGTTGCCGGGCGACTTATCGTTGCCACGCCGTACAGGTCGCCAAAGAACGACGAACATGCCACGGGTATCCCCCGATTATGCGACTGACGTGTGGGGAAAGGCGTCAGCAAGGAGTTCCACCGAACGTAAACGGGCTCGGTCGTGGGCGACTGGTGGACGACGATCAACTCGGTCCGCGCGGGCGTGTCGGACACGGGCGACTGCCGACCGGCTTTGGCTATTCCCCCACGGGTACCGATCTCCTGTGCCTTGGGCCCTCGGCATCCGCCCGGGTCACCCGCTCCGAAGCAATCTCGATGACCTGGATGGCTCGGATCCTTCCCGGCACGGGATCTTGATCTCGGTGCCGCTAAGTGTATATTCACACCTAGATGTCCGGCTCAGCAAGCGTGGGCCCGCGTCCGCTTTCTCCGAACACACATGCCCTCCCCCGAACTCCCCCCCGTCGGCGCGCAGGCCGGACAGCCAGACACCGGCTGCCTCGCGGATTAAGGTAGTGACCTCCGTAGACATGACCACCTCTCCAATCCGACACGTCGGTGCAGTCTCGACGTCCAGTTCGGTCAGCGACCTCCTTCGCCTCTACTTTGACGACATTGGCCGGCACGCCCTCCTAAGCCGAGAGGACGAGCAGCGCCTGGCCGAGGCCATCGAAGCGGGACGAGAGGCGAGGGCCACGCTGGCGGGTTGCCGCCCGGTCCCGGAGGACAAACGAGCCGAGTTGCAGACCCTCGCCGTCAAGGGCCAGCGGGCCACGGCCACCTTTGTGTCGGCCAACCTGCGTCTCGTGGTCTCCATCGCCAAGCGGTACCAGTCGTCCGGTTTGTCGCTGCTGGACCTGGTGCAGGAGGGCAATCTCGGCCTGATGCACGCGGTGGAGAGATTCGACTTCCGCAAGGGCTTCAAGTTCTCGACCTATGCCAAGTGGTGGATCCGTCAGGCCATCACCCGAGCCATCGCCAACACGGGCCGCACCATTCGCCTCCCGGTGCACGCGGGGGAGAAGGTGACCCGGGTGCAGGCGGCACAGGCTGCGCTCGAGGCCGACCTGGGTCGTCTTCCGACCGTCGCCGAGTTGGCCGACGAAACCGGTCTGGCCGCCCAGAAGATAGGCGAGGCGCTGAGCCTGGCCAGCCAACCGTTGTCGATCTTCGAACCATTGGGGGCCGAGGGCGACGGCGTCCTGGGCGACTTCTTGGAGGACCCGGCCGCGGGCGCCGCCCTCGAAGCGGTGATCGTGGCCTCGCTGCCCGCCCAGGTGATCGAGTTGCTCAACGTCCTCGACGAATTAGAGCGCGAAATCGTGTGCCTGCGCTACGGGCTGGTGGGGGGCAGACCCCTGACGTCCACCGAGGTGGCGGAGGTCCGTGGGGTCCCCAAAGAGGACATCCGCCAAGCGGAGCGCAGGGCCATGAAGAAGCTGCGGCTGTCGGCCGCCACCACCGGCCTGGAACTGAACGAGCTGATCGCGGGCTAAGGCGCCCGCTCGTCGCCGGTACGCCACGGCTCCAGGGCGGCCCCTCGGCGGCGCTGGCTGGCCCGCCGACGTTGGGCCCTGGCCTTCAACCGGCGCCTGACCAGTATGGTCAACCCGACGACCGCGGCGGCCCAGATCCCGAAGGCGGTGGCGCCGAAGTACCACGGCAAGGAGTGTACGGGCGCAATCCCCAGCACGGAGCCCATCTGTGCGGTCGCAACCATCACGCCGGGCGCCGCTACCGCACCATCACACGAACCACCGGGCGCACCGCTACGGCACCGGGGGCACCGGGTGCACCGGGTGCACCGGGGCCAGGCCGGCCAGGTCGGCCAGGTCGTCCGGAACCGCCACGTTGGCGCGGGTGGCGCCCTCGACCGTGCGCTTCACCATGCCCGACAGCTCCGTGCCTGGCCCCAACTCGACAAAAGTGGTGGCGCCCAGCTGACTCAGCCGGGTGAGGGACTGGCGCCAACGCACCGGAGCGGTCAGTTGGGCTGACAGGAGAGCACGCCACTCATCGGCCGCGGTGTGGAGCGCGGCGTCCACGTTGGCCACCGCGGGCACCGAGCCATCGCGGAAGGTGGCCTCGGCCAGGGCGGCGTCCAGCGCCCCCTGGGCCGGTCGCATGAGCGGGGTGTGGAAAGCGCCCCCCACCGCCAGCGCCATGATCCGCTTGGCCCCGAGCTGGCGGGCCCGGGCCCCGGCGTGCTCGACCCCGGCCGCGCTGCCCGCGATGACAACCTGGCCGGGAGCGTTGTCGTTGGCCACCCAGGCGCCGTCGACGCCCGCACACACCTCGGCCACGGCCTCGAGATCGAGGCCCAACACCGCCGCCATCGTTCCCGGGCTGGTGGCCGCCGCCCCGTCCATGGCCGCGCCCCGAGCGGCCACCAACCCAGCCCCGGCCGCAGCCGCCAGGACGCCGGCCGCCACCAGGGCGGTGTACTCGCCCAGGCTGTGACCAGCCACCGCGGCCGGCCCGGTCTCGGTCCCCCTCGATGCGCGGACGCCCTCGAGTATCACCAGGCTCAGCGTGAACGTGGCCAGCTGGGCATTTCCGGTCACCTTGAGCTCGTCGGCTTCGGCCTCGAGCAGGAGCCGCCCGATATCGCGCCGGGTGACCTCTCCCAGGGCGTCCACCAGCGGCCACCACGGGGTGTCCCGCCACGGCCGCCCCATGCCCGGGCGTTGGGAACCTTGGCCCGGAAAGACGTATACGTACATGGCCGGGCTGAGGTTATCGTTGGCTTCGGGCCCACCGCTGACAGGGAGGAGCACGTGGGTTTTCGCTTCGGCCACAAGGCCACCGTGGCTCGCCCGGGAGAGCTGGCCCAGGAGATTTCCGGCGCCCCCGCAGTGCTGGTCGAGTTTGCCGACGCCGACACGCCCATGTGCCGCCTCGAGGATCCGATCCTTACCAAGATCCTCAAGCGCTACGCCGACCGGTTGAAGGTGGTGCAAGCCGATGTCGAAGGCTCGCCCAGCGACGCCGCGGCGTTCGCGGTGACGGCGGTCCCGACGTTCGTGCTGTTCATTCTCGGGGTGGAAAAGTTTCGCCTGGTGGGCTACCAGTCGGTCGACGATTTGACCCGCGCCCTGGACGAGGCCCTACCGCCGGCTGAGTAAGGGCTGGCCAATTGCACCCGGAACCGAGCCTCAGGAACGAGGCTTTCGAAGCAGCCGGGCGAAGGTGGCGGGGGGCGGGGGTGGGACAGGGCCGCCCGAGCCCCCGGCGGCCTGGCGCCGGCGCCGCATTTCGAGTCGGAGGCTTTCCTCCCCGCGTTTCATGGCCCAATGGTGGTTGGCCGAGAACGCTGGCTTCAGGAGCCAGCCCAGCCGGCGGAGGAGGGGTTTGGTGGCGTGGACCCGCCAGTCGTAGGTGATCACGACCTCAGGCCCGTCTTGTTCAAATGTCCAGCGGCCCGTTCCCTCCAGGTCGCCGGTCGCCGACAGCGCGTACCCGGTGTCGCTCAGCGGCTCGGTGACGCGGAGTGTCCAGCGCAGCGTGTACGGGAGCCAGCCCTTGGTGTGCAGGTCGAGCACCCGGCCGACACCTCCCTCGCCTCCCACCTCCCGCACCACGACGCTGAGATAGACAGACGGCCACCAGCGCGCCACGGCCAGTGGGTCAGTGTCGCCCAGGATGTTCTTGACGTCCGCTATCGTGCCCGCAACCCGCCACTCGGTGACAAACTGGTAGTCGTTGGCCATCGCCGATCGACCATATCAGCGCGTGTCAGTTCTCTGTGTCCGGCCAGACTTGACCTTGGGAGGGCGATGGACCCGAACGTCCGGTACCTGGCCGAAGAGGTCGCCGAGAACCACGCTGATGGCGGCCTGGCCCGGCGGGAGGCCATGCGGCGCCTGGCGTTCCTCGGATTCGGATCGGTCCCGGCGTCCGCACTCCTGGCCGCCTGCGGCCAGGACAAGGCATCCACCCAACCGGTGACCGAGCCCCCTCAGGGGGCCACCTCGGCGGCGAGCGCGGCCCCGGCCGCCTCCTCGGCACCAGCCGCCGTGGCCACGCAGAACATCTCCTACCCGGGCGACGGGATCACCGTGCAGGGCGTCTTCGCACCGGCCGCGGCACCGAAAGGGGCGGTGCTGGTCATTCACGAGAACCGAGGGATCACCGACTTCATCCGGTCCATCACCGGGCGCTTGGCCGCCAGTGGCTACACCGCCCTCGCCGTGGACCTGCTCTCAAAGCAGGGCGGCACCGCGGCCCATCCGGACCCAGCCGAGGTCCAGTCCCTTCTGGGCGAGAACGCCTCGTCCGGTCAGGCGGTTCACGACATGAAGTCGACCCTGGTCGAGCTCGAGAGGCGGGCTCCCGGCCAGAAGCTTGGGGCCACCGGCTTCTGCTTCGGCGGCAACATGACCTGGGACTTGCTGGCCGCGGGCGATCCACCGCCCTTGGCGGCGGCCGTGCCCTTCTACGGCCAGGCGGCCCGGCCCGACTTCTCCAACACCAAGGCGGCCGTCCTGGCCGTCTACGCCGAACTCGACAGCCGGGTCAACGCCAACCGCGAGGTCGCCAAGGTCGGCCTCGACGGGGTGAAGCGCACGTACGAGATCAAGACCTTCCCTGGTGTCAACCATGCGTTCATGAACAACACCGGCGCCAACTACAACGCCACCCAGGCGGCCGCGGCCTACCAGGCGATGATCGATTGGTTCGCCACCTATCTCAGCGGCAATCGGGCTGGCGCCTGAGCCGCTGACCGACGAGTCGCGCATCGTCGACCAGGGCGGGCAGTGAAAGCTGGATCAGCATGCCCGCCATGCTCATGGCCTCGGCGGTGGCGTGGACCTGCTCATCGGGACTGAATCCCAGGCCGGTGGCGACGATCCCGGGCTCCGGACTGGACGGGCCGACGTGAACCGAGCCCCCCGACTCGACCACGAACTGAACCAGCACCGCCCTGATCTGCGCCACCGTGGTGGCCTGGAGCAGTGCCCGGGTGGCCTGGTAGACGCCAGCCGGGACGGTGGTCATGTCGCAGCGCGGGGCGGCGTCGGCCGACCCTCCCTCCCATTCATCCTGCAGCACTTCCCGGGTCAGCACCTCGGCCCGCAGGAACACCGGCGCGGTCAAGCCGAGCTCGTCTAGGGCCTGACGATGAGCAGCCAGGGCCATCCGCAACGCGTCCGAGAAGCTGGCGGCCTCGACGTCAAGTTGCACCGCGTACCGATCGGCGCTGTACAGCGCGGTGGCGCGCAATTCCCGCAAGCAGAAGACCAGCTGACGTACCGTTTCGATCTCGCACGGACCCTGGCCCGGGCCCGGCTTCACCTCAAGCACCACCGCCCAGCGGTCGCCGGTGGCTGGTTCAGGCATGGTACGTTCCGACAAAATGGTGCACGAGGTCAATAATCGATACAAATGCCGGATTTGTACATGCCCCATTCGGGCTATTTTGCGTAGTCAGTCTGGACTAGTCCGACTTGACCCTTGTGCGCTCAGTCGAAGATCGGGTCGCGGTCGCGGGTGCGCTTGAGCTCGAAGAACCCGTCGGTGCCGGCCACCGCCAGCACCCCGTCCCAAAGCTTGGCCGCCGCCTCACCCCGGGGGATCGGGGTGAGGACAGGGCCGAAGAAGGCCACCCCGTTGACACTGATCACCGGTGTCCCGACCTCATAGCCGACTTGGTCCATGCCGGCGTGGTGCGATCGCTTCAGGGCCTCGTCGTAACGGGTGTCGTCCATGGCGTCGGCCAGCTCGAGCGGAAGTCCCACCTCGGCCAGCGCCTCCTCGATCGTGGCCCGGTCGCGCGGTTTGCCCTCCCGGTGAAACCGGTTGCCCAGAGCGGTATAGAGCGGGCCCAGCACCTCGTCGCCCGCCTTCTCCGCGGCCGCCATGCAGACCCGCACCGGCCCCCAGGCGGTCGCCAGCATCTGGCGGTACTCGTCGGGGATGTCCTTGTCCTGATTGAGGTAGGCCAGGCTCATCACGTGCCAACGGGGGGCGATGGGCCGCAACTGCTGCACCTCGAGCAGCCACCGCGAGCTGATCCACGCCCACGGGCACAGCGGATCAAACCAAAAATCGACCGTGTCATTTCCGGACTCATTGCGCGCGTCAACCATGCCCTTCAACAACCCGGCCGAGTGGGCACATCTTCCCGCTAGCCACCGGCGGGCACCCTTTTCCCCGTCGTAGCCTTATGGTGTGCCCGACTACGTCCCGCCGTTTCGCGATATCCGCTTCGTCCTCGAGCAGGTGGTCGATCTGCCTGGTCTGGCCCAGCTCGACCCCTTCCGCCACGCCGACGCCGACACCTGCTTCGGCATCATCGAGGAGGCGGGCCGGTTCCTGGCCCAGGTGTTCGGGCCCCTCAACCGGGTCGGCGACCGGATCGGCAGCGTTCTCGGCCCGGAGGGCAACGTCGTCACCCCGCCCGGCTTCCGCCAGGCCTATAAGGCCTACGTCGACGCGGGCTGGGGCGCCGTGCCCTTCGACCCCGCCTTCGGCGGCGGCGGCTTCCCCTGGGTGGTGGCCCTGGTCATACAGGAGATCCTGACCTCGGCCAACATGGCCTTCTCGCTCTGCCCGCTGCTCAATCAGGGCGCCATCGACATGCTGACCCGCTACGGCACGCCCCAGCAGCAGGCCACCTACCTGGAGAAGATGATCGCGGGCGTGTGGACCGGCACCATGAACCTGACCGAGCCCGAGGCGGGCTCCGACGTCGGCGCCCTGCGCACCAAGGCGGTGCCGTCGGGCGACGGCGACGGCGACGGGTCGTGGCGGATCACGGGCCAGAAGATCTTCATCACGTTCGGGGAGCACGACCTGGCCGACAACATCATCCACCTGGTCCTGGCCCGGGTCCCCGGCGCCCCGCCCGGCACCAAGGGCATCTCGTGCTTCATCGTGCCCAAATACCTGGTCAACCCGGACGGGTCGCTGGGCCCCCGGAACGACCTGCGCTGCGTGTCCATCGAGGCCAAGCTGGGCATCCACGCCAGCCCCACCTGCGTCATGTCCTACGGGGACAACGGCGGGGCGGTCGGGTACCTGGTGGGCCAGGCCAATGCCGGCATGCGCTACATGTTCCACATGATGAACGTGGCCCGGCTGTCCGTCGGTCTCGAGGGCCTTTCCGTCGCCGAGCGGGCCTACCAGGCGTCGCGGGAGTACGCCGGGCAACGCCGGCAGGGACGGGCGGTCGGAGCGCCCCGGACCGAGAGCTCGCCCATCATCGAGCATCCCGACGTTCGGCGCATGCTCCTCACCATGAAGGCGCAGGTCGAGGCCATGCGAGCCCTGCTCTACACCAACGCCGCATCGATGGACCGGGCCCGCCACGGCGCCGACCCGGACGGGCGCCAGGCCGCCCAGGAGCTGGTGGACCTCCTGACTCCGATCTGCAAAGCGTGGTGCACCGACCTCGGGGTGGCGGTGGCGTCGCTGGCCGTACAGGTGCATGGCGGCATGGGCTACATCGAGGAGACGGGTGTGGCCCAGCTCTACCGCGACAGCCGGATCGCCCCGATCTACGAAGGCACCAACGGCATCCAGGCCATCGACCTGGTGACCCGCAAGCTGCCGATGCGAGGAGGAGGGGTGGTAAAGGACCTCCTCGGCGACATGGAGGCCCTCGAGGGGGATTTGGCCGGGGCCGGGCCGGAGCTCGAACCCATCCGCGCGGGCCTGGCCAATTGCGTGGACGCCCTGCGCCAGGCCAGCGACTGGCTGCTCGGTCGGGTGGCCACCGAGCCCAACGACGCCCTGGCCGGGGCCACGCCCTATCTCGAGATGTTCGGCCTGGTGGCGGGGGGTTGGCTACTGGCCCGCTCGGCCCTGGCGGCCCACCGCATGAGGGGCCAAGGCGCGGCCGACGCCGATTTCCTCTCGGACAAGGTGGCCACCGCCCGGTTTTACTGCCAGCAGCTCCTGCCTGGCGCGGCGGCTCTGTTGCCCGCCGTCACCGCCGGTTCGGCGCCGCTGTATGCCGTCGGTCTAGAGTCGGCGACCTTGGGATAGTTGAGGGGTGGGGCGGAACGCCTCCCTCCGAAAGGAGTAGACAAATGCGCATGCTTCGCCGGGTTCCTGCCTTCGCCGCGGTCCTGATGGTCTTGGCCATCGGAGTAGCGGGGTCGGCCGCCTTCCAGCCATCGACGGCCAGCACGGTCGCGGTGCTTCACTCCACCATGACCGGCGCTCGAGAGGTGGGCCACGTCGGCGATCTGGACGCCAAGGGCTCCAGCATCGTCTTTCTCAACGCCGCCAATGGGCAGGTCTGCTACTTGCTCCGGGCCACTGGCCTCTCCCAGCCCCCCACGGCCGCCCACATCCACATCGGCGACGCAGGCACGGCCGGACCGGTAGTCATCCCGCTACCCCTGACCGGTGGGCACGGCGTCTATTCGGGGTGCATCCACGCTGACAAGACGCTGGTCCAGAGCATCATCGACAACCCCGGCGGCTTCTACACCAACATCCACACGTCCGATTTTCCCGCCGGCGCCATTCGTGGCCAACTGTCGCCCATCGCCCCAGCACAGGGTTAGCCTTGGGTTAGCCTTGGGTTAGCCGAATTTAGGCGCAGCTTAGCGCCCGCCTCGGTCGCGGTCGGGCATCCTGGGAGAGGTGCGCCGTTATCTCGCCGCGGGGATCTGGTTGGCCATGACCGTTACCGCCACTCTGATCGTCTGGGCGGCGGTGTCGGTGGTGGCGGCCGACGTGACCGATCGCCCCGCGCCAGTGGTGGCCCACCGAGACGTCGTCGTCGCCCTGCAAGGCGGCTCGTCCGGGCACAGCACCACCACCACCACGACCGTCGGACCTCGCAGCGCGCCGCCGGCGCCCGCGTCGGTCACCCGTCCGACCGTCACGTCCGGTGGGCGCAGCGGACCGCCGGCCGGCGTGGCGGTTGCGCCCGCGCCCACCACCACGGCCCTGTCGCCGCCCACCACCAAGCCGCCCGCCCGCCCGGGCCCGCCGCCCACCACGACGCCCCCCACGACCGTTGCGCCCACCGGGGCCAGCGCCACCTACTCCACCGACGGAGGCAGCGTCGCGGTCGCGTGCGCCAGCGCCACGTCGATCCAACTCGTTGCCGCCCTTCCCGCTGATGGCTTCCAGGCGGTAGTGACCACGGGCGGCCCGTTCTTCGTCCAGGTCAACTTCGTCGGCCAGGGTCGCAACATCCCGGTCAGCGCGGTGTGCTTCTTCGCCTTGCCCTTCCAGCTCAACAAGGGCGGTATCGGCGGCTAGCCGTTCGTGCCTGGGCCGCCGGTGGTCGCCGCCGGGCGGCCGTTGCCCTAGTAGGGGCCGCCGGTGGGCGGGCCGAATGTCACCTCGATGCGTGCCCCGCCCTCGTGGCCCCGTCGGGCGGCGACAGAACCTCCCGATGCCTCGGCAGTACGGCGGACGATGTCGAGCCCGAGGCCGGTCCCGGTGCCGCCGCTCGTGCCCCGGGCGGGGAGCGAGTTGCCCGGCAGACCCGGGCCCGCGTCCTGGACGATCAGCGTCCAGCGCCGGTCGGGCCCGCGCACTACCTCGACCGAGAACGGCGTCCCCGCCGCGGTATGGGTGAACACGTTGTTGAGCAAGGCATCTACACAGACATCGAGTTCGGCCACCGACACACCGATGGGTTCGGGTCCGGCCGGGATGTCCGACCGGATTTCCCGGCCTTGGTCCTCAGCCAGAACCGACCAGAACGTCAGTCGGTGCCGGACCGCTGTGCCCAGGTCGGACCGCCCGTGACCGACGCGGGACTCGCGGCGGGACCCGTCGCGGGACTCCTCGATCACGCGAGTCACGACCTGCTCCAGCTGGTCGATGTCGCTGGCGATTCGGAACCGGTCGGTCGCCGATTCCAGACCCTCCGCATCCAAGCGCAGCACGGTCAACGGGGTGCGCAGCTGGTGTGACAGATCGGCCGACGCCTCCCGCTCGGCGGCCAGCAAATCGCCGATGCGCTCGGCCAGATCGTTGACCGCCAGGCCCACCTCGGCCACCTCCGGGGGACCGGCGGGCTCGACCCGTGCCTGCAACTCGCCCGCCTGCAGCCGGCGGGTCACCGATAACAACTCAACCATCGGGGCCACGATCGACTGGCCCAGCCGGTCGGCCAAGAGGACCGCGATCAGGACGATCAAGGCGCCGATGGCCACGATAATGGTCCACGCCCGGTGCACCCCGCGGTTGAGGAGGGCGCCGGCTACTCGGACCCGTACCACCCGGGAGCCGACGCCGGGCGTGACCACGCCGACCAGGACGTCGCGGCCGCCGTTGGGCCCGGCGACAGTGAAGGATCGGCCCTCCCGGGCCAGCTGCACCTCGGCGTCCACCGGTATCGCCGCTCCCAGCACGGTGCCGTCAGGCAGGTACACCGTGGTCGGGCGGGGATTGCCCGCATTGACCTGCTGGACCAGCTGCCTGACCGTGCCCGCGTCGGTCACCGCGCCCAGCGCTCCGGCCAGGGAACGGGACTCGAGCTTGGCCGCGTCCAGGGCCCGATTGGTGGCCACCACCTGGATCAGGCGGGCCAACGGAATGCAGAACGCCAGCACGATCATGGAGGTGACCGCAGCGGCCGTCAGCGCCAGACGGGGCCTCACGGAGTGTCAGGGTCAACCAGCATCACGCCCACCCCGCGGACGCTGCGGAGATAGCGCGGGGCGTTGGCGGTCTCCCCCAGCTTCCGGCGCAGCCACGACAGGTGGACATCGATCGTCTTCTCGGCCCCGCCGTACGGTTGGCGCCATACCGCGGCCAACAGCTCGCGTTTGGAGACCACTTCGCCCCGGCGGTTGGCCAGATGCCATAACAGGTCGAACTCCTTGCGGCTCAGCTCCAATGGCACGCCGTCGATCAGGACGGCGCGGCTCAGTGGGTGGATGGCCAGGCCGCCGATCTGGATCGGCGTCCCACCGTCGTCGTCCTTCACCCGGCGCAGCACGGCCCGGATGCGGGCGTCGAGCTGCTCGGCCGAGTAGGGCTTGACGACGTAATCGTCTGCCCCGGCGTCGAGGGTGCGAACAATCTCACGCTCGTCGTCGCGTGCGGTGGCCACGATCACCGGAACGGCGCTCACGGCCCGCAGCATCCGAAGCAGTTCCAGCCCGTCGATGTCGGGAAGTCCGAGATCCAGGACCACGACGTCGGGACGATGGTTCACGATTTCGCTCAACGCTCCGAGACCGGTCGCGGCGGCCAGCACCGAGTGTCCCCGGTCGGTCAGTCCTCGGCAGACCGCGGCGCGGATCCGTGGATCGTCCTCGACCACCGCGACCGTCGCCACGACCTCTGACGCTAGAACTTCTGGAGGTTCGCAGTCGGTGTGGCCGCCGCCTTGATCGGTGGGGCAGGCTCTGGTCTGAACCCGCCCCGCTGACTCGAGCCGCCAGGGCAGCGCGCGTCAGACCGTGCGTTTGCACTACCCGTTCAGCCGCTCCGACGAACCCTCGGGCTGGTCGTCAGTCGAGGTAGGGCACGAGATGGTTCTGGCCCAGATCGATGTACTGCTCGTTGAGGGCTTGGGCAATGGTGTTGTGCTCGAGGCGGCCGAGGTCGCCACGACCGGCCAGATAGCTGGTCATGTCTTCGATTCCCGCCATGCCCCCCAATCCGATGTACTTCAGCCAAAGTTCCTCGCGGGTGAGGATGAGGGCCCGCCGGAACCGGTCAAGTGAGCTGCCCGAACCCGCGGGGGTCGGCCGCCGGGCCATTACTTGGCCGACCCTTCGGCCGATCGTCGCTCGACCATCTCGGTTGCCAGGTCGTGCAGCTTGCGGTTGCTGCGCTGCGATGCCCGGCGCAGGACATCAAAGGCCTCCTCGGGGGAGAGACCTCCTTGAGCCATGAGGATCCCCTTCGCCTGTCCGATCACATCGCGCCGTTCGAGCGCGATGCTCAGGTGATGGGCGAGTTCCTGCGCCCGGTGCAGCGCGGTGGCGTTGGCCAGGGTGATGGCGGCCTGGGTGGCGAAGCGATACCCGCCTCCTTCGGCTGCCACCAACCCTGCCTCGATCCGGGAGTAGAGGTTCAACGCGCCGACCGGCTCGTCCCCCGCCAGAAGAGGCAGTGAAAGCGAGCTGCGGGCGCCGTGGCCCAGCGCGGCCGGCGACAGCTCGGGCCAGCGGGTCTCGGAGGCGAAGGAGTCGACCCGCACCGCGGTCTGCAGGCGGATGGCGTCGAGGCACGGTCCTTGATCGCTGCCGTATTGGCGCTGATCCACGTCCCAGGCCAGCGCCGAGGTCGACGCGGAGGTACGGGGCCGGCCGACTTCGATGACCGTTATGCTCGCCGCGTCGCAGCCAGGGATCGTCTCGTGGGCCAAGCGGGCTACCGCATCGTGGGTCTGGTCGACGGTCTGGTCGACCAAGAGGATGCGGGCCAGGGAGAGCAGGGCGTCGCTGAGAGATCCGTTGTAGTTCAGATCCGGGGGCATGGCACGTCCGTCGGCGCCCAATGCATGGGCTGACTCCTTTTGCTGGGAGAGCCACCTGACTCATTCCGCGATGGAAAGAGTCAAAGATGCCTGTCGACTCAAGCAAGGGAGTTGGACGACCTCAAGCGAGATCGCCACGCGGCTCGTGGGGCCCAAATCCTACGCCACACCGCCGCTTCGTGCTCGGGGGAAGGCCATGCTCGTAGGCGAAAGCGCCCAGGCGGGCTGACAGACGGGCGAGAGACACGCCGAGCGGCCGGCCAGACGGTATTGTTCTAGCGGGCTTGGTGTATGGGGGTGGGACATGGTCTCTCCGACTGATGGATCGGCGACGGGGCAGGACCGCGTGTTGCCCGCCACCCGGGTTCTTTCCGTTTTCATCATTCCGTTCCTGCTGGTGGCCTTCGTGGTCCTGTATTTCTACCCGTCGGCCAAGGACACGGCGCGCCTGTTTGCCTGGAAGATCGTTCCGCCCTTCACCCCGATGGTGCTCGGGTCGGTCTACCTCGGTGGCGCCTACTTCTTCCTCCGGGCGGCCCGGGCCACCGAATGGCATCGGGTTGAGGGCGGCTTCATCTCGGTGGGGTTGTTCGCATCACTGATGGGCATCGCGACGATCGTGCACTGGAACAAGTTCATCCACTCCAACCTGGCGTTCTGGTTGTGGGCCGGTCTCTACTTCACGACACCGTTTCTCGTCTTCGGAGTCTGGCTCTTGAATCGGCGAGAGGAGTCGGAGGCCACCCCTGATGATCTGGTGATGTCCCCCGCGACCGCCACTCTCATCGGACTGCTGGGCGCAGCCGCGGCCGCCAGCAGCGTGTTCCTGTTTCTCTTCCCGAAGACGGCCATCCCCATCTGGCCGTGGAAGCTCACCGAGCTCACCGCTCGGGTCATGGGCGCCATCTTCGCCCTGGGCTTCGCCGGTTTGGGCGCCTTCTCTGACCGGCGCTGGACGGGCGCCCGGATCTTGCTGCAGGTCGAAGGATTCATGCTGGCCTTGATCCTGGTGGCGGCCGTCCGGGCCCATCGGGACTTCAACACGTCGAGACCAATGACATGGTTGTTCGCGGTCGGATTCATCGGGTTGACCGTGGCCACGGCGATCTTCTACGCCCGCATGGAAGCGCGGGCGCCCCACAAGGAGGTACAGGGGCCCAGCTGACAGGCGTTCTGTGCAAATCGCGACGGGATACGCACACGAATTGCACACAAACCCTCTGAAACCGTCGAGTTTGTGTGCAAGTGGCTGATCTGCACAGAAAGTCATCAGGCCCCGGAGGCGACCCCGGGCCGATCTTCCCGATGCACTCTGTCCGCGAAACCGCTGGTCAGAGGGCCTCCTCAGAAACTAAAGTTTACAAACCGAGGAGACGTTGAGTATCCTAGGTGGACGAGGCAACTCTCTCCAGGACATCCATGGCAGGGCTCCTGTGTATTGGGAGCATGACCACGGAGTTCTCGTAGAGCTGCCTTCCGCTATATACGAGCCCCTCTCTCTTCCCTTCAGGAGCATCCCGATTGGCCTTAGTGCCTCTAAGTAGTCGCGCCCTCCTTCGGGCGGCGCCGATCACCCCACTCGCGGTCGTGGTCCCCGCGACACAATGGCAAGGAGGCTTGCATGGCAGCCAAGAGTGATGCAGTGATGACGGCCAGCACAGGTTCGCATCAACACACGCAACCGAAGGCCGCGAAGCGGACGGTCAAGGACCCGGTCGATACGACGTCGGAGAACATCGCTCAGCAACACCCGGAACTTGTTGAGAGGCTCAACGATGGCGACCCGATCGCGCTCTTGGACCTGTTGACCGCTGCTGGCGGCAACGTGAAGTCAGCGAAAATCCGTGTACGAACAACGAGGACTCCTAGAACCAAGCGTAGGTGAGTTGGTTCGGGTTTGATCTTCGGGGATGTCAGCGAGTCAGAGTCGTGGGCTACATCCTCCAGGTCAACCCAACGGGGAACCTTACCGACATCACTTCTTGTGATCTGGCTGTATCCTATGATACCGGCAGGGTTCTTGAGGTGTCTGTCGAGTTGGAGATGAATCTACAGTCCTTCTTGAAGGCGATTGACGATCTGAATCGCGAACTGGCTCGCCGGAACCGTTAGCTCTTGAGCGCAAGCCGCTGGGCGGGGGCCGAGGCGGCGTCGACCGTGGACTCGATCCCAAGCTCGTAGAAGGCTGGGATGAGAACGCAGAGGTTGTGGGCCACGAACTTGCCCAGGACCTCGTTGGTCTGCCCCTCGGTGGTCTTGGCGAGCAGTCCGTCTCCGAACTTGGCCTTGACCATGGCGAACACGGTCTCGACGTTGGAGCGGCGGTGGTAGTGGGTCAAGAAGTCGTCGCGGTGGTAGGCGAACTGGTGGTACATGCGAGCCCATGCCGAGCCTTCGGGCGGCTTGACGGTATTGGACTTGAACGGGATGAGCGGCATGGCGCCGTGCTTCTCGATCGTCTTGGCGTTGGACTTGGACGAGTACCCCGTGTCGGCTGAGACCTCGTCCACGTGGGGGAAGTTGCCCGCGGTGGTGGCGAGCAGTTCGGGCAGCATGGGGGCGTCGTTGGCCGCGTTGGGGGTGACCACGGCGGCGGTGACGATGTGGGTCGAGGTGCCGCAACATGGCATGCACCTTCCGCCACTCCCGCTGCGTGATCTCACGGCCATGCTTCGTGCTGAACCACGTGTGCAGGTTGCTGGTCCCGAAGCCCGACGAGTCCACCGCGAACTGCGTCTCGACGGCCCGCAGGGGCAGGCTGGACGGTTCCAGCATGGCGGTGAGGGTGTCGGTCATGGCCGGGTCGCGCATGTACTTGAGCACGGCGTTGAAGCTCGGTGCCCGCTCGATGAGGCCCTTGTCCTCGGCTTCGCGTAGGTCGGTGGCGAAGCGCCGGGCCGAGCACCGCTCGTAGGTCTTGTAGACACCGGCGAAGGCCATGTCGCCAAGCGGCAGGCGGGGTCGGCCGCTGGTCTGCGGCGGGGCCGGGACCAGCTTGCACAGGTCGGCCAGCATGGTGACGAACAGGGCCTTCTCATGGGTCTGGGCCAGGTTGTAGGCCGTCCAGTCCTGCGAGTAGGTTGATCTTGACCGTCTCGGAGTAGGTCACGCCGTTGCCGTTGGACTCGCGCTGCACCGTGATCTCGACCGCCATGGCGTGCTTACAGGCGCTCTGGCGTTCCTCGAAGTCGGGGCAAGGTGCAGAACCATGAGCCGTCGCGGGTGACGACAACCGAGTAGGTGGTGCCGTTGCCGGTCTGCGAGGGGACCTTCCAGCGGCCGTTGTCGGGCGCCAGCTTGGTGGTTGCTGCGATGTGTAGCGCCTTGGCCTGCCGCTGATCCACGGTGACTCCCTACGTCGAACACTGTTGGTACAACCATCATAGTTGAACCAACAGTGCGTGTCTGGGGGTTGACCGCGATTGTTTGAACGTACATACTGGTGGCGTGGCCAAGGTGAAGATGACGGTTTGGGGCTATCGCTGCGAGCGGTGCGGCAAGGAGTGGCTGCCCCGCCACCAAGGCGACCCCGAGCCACGAACGTGCCCCGGCTGTCGATCCCCGTACTGGGACCGGCCCCGCAAGGTGGCGGGGGATGCCCGCACCGAGGACGCGTCGGAGTAAGATGGTGGCGCACAAGTGCCCCTGCCGCGATTCGAACGCGGATCCCCCGGGTGCGAACCCGAGGTTCATCTCCCAATGACAGGGGCTAGAGGTCTCGGAGGGTTACGGCCGCAAACCATCGGCCCTCCGAGGCCTCGATCTTTTAGAAGGGTTCTTCGGTGTCCACCTCCGGATGCTCCGGCCGCCACGCGTACCCGTTTCCACGGGCAGCGGCAACCATGGGTCCTTGATCGGGATCGGGCTTGCCCTCTTTGGCCGCGAACTGGGTAGCCATGTATCGGCCACGGCCGGTCCGTACGAGCAATCCCCGTTGGGTCGCGCGTGACAATGCCGAAAATACGGCGTTCCGTGGGTCCTCAACAGCGACCGGCGTCCCGCGCCGTTCGTATTCCGTCAGGATTTCATCAGCCGACCAATCCCGTGCGGCCTCATTCGCAAGCTCGACGGATGCCTCCAACACACCCTTAGGGGGAGAGCCCGGGCGTCGGCGGCGGATCAGTTGGCCGCCCAACCCGGTGAGCATGACGACGAAGCCACCTATGGCGAGGACGATGCCGCCCACAACGAACGGGTTCGTGAGGAAGTGAGGACTCTTGTCAGGCGTCAAAATCGCCGCTGACACCCCCGCGATGGCACCCCCGAAGGCAATCATCCCGCCACCGATGCGCTCAACCACGCCCCACCGAACATCATCCACGCTCGTACCCTAGGGTTGCCTGTCCGGATCATGGCAGGGCCGCCGACTTTGTGTGCAGGATGCCGACTTTGTGTGCAGACGGGAGATTGTGTGCAAAGCCGGGGATAGGCACACGAATTGCACCCAACGGTTTGGCTGGACGCAGCTCGCGCGCACAGAACCACTAACTGCTGGTGACAAATGGGGATACCTAGCGATCGTCTTCAGTGCCGCCTGACGCGAACGCTCAGCGCTCCTCGGGGGACGAACCGGCCCCATACCGCGCCTCCAGCCGGTAATGCTGTTCCAGGTCGACGATGGCGCCGAACTCGTCGAACGACGTCACCAGGTCGAGGTTGTCGCGCAGCGTCCCCCGGTCGTAGAGGACGGCGAAAGCCCGTTGCATCTGGCGGGCCGCAGCCAGCAGGCCGGTGAGGGGCGACGTGACCAGGTCGAATCCGAGGTCGTGCAGTTCCGCCGGTGTCCGCAGCGGGGTCCGGCCGCCCTCGATCATGTTGGCCACCCGGACACAGCCGGGCGTGGCCTTGGCGATGGTCTCCATCTCGTCGGGGGACTCAGGTGCCTCCACGAAGATGGCGTCGACGCCGAGGTCGGCGGCCATACGGGCCCGCTCGCAGGCTTCCTCCAGCCCGACCGCGGCCCGGGCATCGGTCCGGGCGGTCACGAACAGCCGGTCCCGGTGGTCGACGGCGGCCCGCAGCTTGGCCAGCCAATCCTCGCGAGGGACAACCTTCTTGCCTGCCATGTGGCCGCATTTCTTGGGCCACACCTGGTCTTCGAGGAAGATGCCAGCGGCCCCGGCCCGCTCGTACAGCTCTACCGTGCGGATGGTGTTGAGCGGGTTGCCGTAGCCGGTGTCCCCATCGACGACCACGGCCGCCTCGGGGACGGTGGCACAGACTCGCCGGGCCGCTTCGGCCATCTCCGTCTGGGTGAGATACCCGAAGTCGGGCAGGCCCAGCTGGGTGGCGGCGGTGCAGTAGCCCGACAGGAACAAGGTCCGGAACCCGGCCGCGGTCGCCAGCCGGGCGGACAGTGCATCGAAGCACCCGACAATGAGAACCGTTTCACCGGCATCCAAGCGGGCCCGGATGGCGTCACCATTCATGGCCGAAGGTTAGGAGTTCCGACGAACTCGGGCCCGGTTGGCAGTTCCGGGGACGTGACCGGTTGTCGGTGCTGGGGCGCCGCCATTGACGCGGATCGTTGGGCCGCAGCGGTCGGCTGACCGGGCGAATGGGCGGCCGGAACTGTGGCAGGTTTTGGGTGCTGGGGCCACGCCAGCTGACGCGGAATCCGGGGACGCCGGGTCCGACGGCGGCCCAGACACCCAGATTCAGCCGACCGGGACGCGGCGGCGGGCGGCCTCGGCCAGCACCTGACCGGGACGGGTCGGGGTGAACAACAGCCGGGCCGAAGCGCCTTGCTCGCCCCCGAGCTGCCCGGGACGGGCCCGGGTCATCGGCACCTTCTCGGTGAGGACCAGTTCGAGGGTGAGGCCAAGGGCGCCCTGGGTCAAATCCAGCGAATCCGACTGGGCCGGAGCCGGTCGCAGCGCCTCGATGGTCCGGCGGGGGAACAACACCGGGTCGAGCAAGGTGATGGGGTCGTGCAGCACCACGCCCGCGGGGACGAACACCAGCCACCGCCGCGACAGGCCATGAAGCGAACGGGCCAGCACGACTGCGACCGGCAGCCCGACCAGCAGCGTCACCGCTCCGGCCAGCCAACTCCGGGCCGCCAGGAGCAGGATGGCCCCCACCGGAGCACCGACGACCGCGGCCCAGGACAGTTCGAGCGGGCCGAGCAGCAGCGGGCCGGGCGGGCGTAGCGGGTAGCGACGCTCGTTCGGGTAGGCGGGGCCGTTGACGTACCACGCCCCGGTGGGCGGCGCTATCGCCAGCACCAGGTCGAGACCGGTGACACCCACCGCCGCAGTGGCCGCCGCCACCGATGGCCGTCCCGTCGTCGCCGCGGCCATTGCCGCCACCGCCGCGGCCGGGGCGGCCAGGCGCAGCGCCGTCAGCCCGAGGGGGTGGGGGACGAGGGTGCCGAGCAGCACGACCGCCCATCCGGCCCACAGCAGGATGGTGGCGGCCAGCCGGACGGCGTCGCTGTGGGGATGGAGGGCGGCGCCGTAGGCCGGTCCGGCGGCGAACGGCAACGCCAGCCAGCCGGCCCGGATCAACCAGGGATACGAGGGATAGAGGCGACGCACGTCCACGGGCTCGATCGTCGCGCGCCACCAGTCAAACCGTCACACCGGCTCGGTAGCCTCAGGGACGATGGCGTTGACCCAGGCCCCCGCCCAGCGAGCCGAGCAGCTGCGGATGCAGATCGAATACCACAATCGCCGCTACTACGAGCTCGACGACCCCGAGATCAGCGACGCCGACTACGACGCCCTGATCCGCGAGCTGCAGGCGTTGGAGGAGCAATACCCGGACCTGCGCACGCCGGAGTCGCCGACACAGAGGGTGGGGGCCGGGGTCTCGACCCTTTTCGCCGAGGCCCGCCACCTCCAGCCCATGATGTCGTTGGACAACGCCACCACCTTCGAGGACCTGCAGGCGTGGGCCAAGAGGATGGACCGGTTCATCGCGGGCGACGTGGCCTTCACCTGTGAGCTCAAGATCGACGGCCTGGCCATGTCACTGTTGTACCAGGACGGGCAGCTGGTGCGTGCCGCCACCCGGGGGGACGGGGTGGTGGGCGAGGATGTGACACCCAACGTTCGAACCATCGCCGTTATCCCCGACCGGCTGGCGGCGAAGACCGTGCCGTCGCTCCTGGAAGTGCGGGGCGAGGTGTACATGCCGATCTCGGCGTTCGAGGAGCTCAACCGTCGCCAGGCCGCCGAGGGGGCGCGGGTGTTCAGCAATCCCCGCAACTCGGGCGCTGGGTCGCTGCGCCAGAAGGACCCGAGCATCACCGCCAGCCGGGAGCTGGCGTTCTGGGCCTACCAGCTGGGCGCCAAGGAGGGTGGCCCGACCTTCACCGAGCACAACCAGACCCTGGCGTGGCTCAAGGAAGCGGGCTTCCCGGTCAACCCCAACATCCGGACGCTGCACGGCCTGGACAAGGTCAACGACTACTGCCGCCACTGGCTCGAGCACCGTCACGACCTGGACTACGAGATCGACGGCGTGGTCGTGAAGGTGGACAACCTGGCCCAGCGGCTCGAACTGGGCGCCACCTCGAAGGCCCCCCGGTGGGCCATCGCCTTCAAGTTCCCGCCCGAGGAGCGCACCACCCTGCTCAAGGACATCATGGTGTCGATCGGCCGCACCGGGAAGGCCACCCCCTTCGCCATGCTCGAACCGGTGACCGTGGCCGGCAGCCGGGTCCAGCTGGCCACCCTGCACAACGAAGACCAGGTCCGGGTCAAGGACGTCCGCCCGGGCGACACTGTCATCGTGCGCAAGGCGGGCGACGTGATCCCCGAGGTCCGGGGCCCGGTCCTGTCGCTGCGGCCGCCCGGCCTACCCGAGTGGCGGTTCCCGACCAGTTGCCCCATCTGCGGCCAACCGCTCGTCCGCCTGGCCGGGGAAAGCGACACCTTCTGCGTCAACACCGACTGCCCGGGTCAGCGGGTGCAGCGCATCAGCCATTTCGCCAGCCGGGGCGCCATGGACATTGAGGGGTTGGGCGAGCGAACGGTGTCCCAGTTCGCCCGGGCCGGGTTGGTGGCCGACGTGGCCGATATCTACCGGCTCGATTTCGACCGGGTTCGGGAGTTCGAGGGTTTCGGTGACATTTCTGTCACCAACCTCGAGCGAGCTATCGAGGCGTCCAAGGAACGCCCCCTGGCCAATCTGTTGGTCGGGCTGTCGATCCGGCACCTGGGCGGCACGGGAAGCCAGGTGCTGGCTCGGGCCATGGGCCACCTGGACCGGATCATGGCGGCGCCGGTTGAGGAGATGGCCACCATCGAGGGCATCGGGCCCGTGATCGGGGCCAGCGTCGGGCAGTTCTTCGCCCTCGAGGCCAACCGCGACGTCGTCGAGCGGCTCCGCCGCGCCGGAGTCAACTTCAAGGGGCCTGAAGGGCCGAGCGCCCCTCAGGTGCTGGCGGGAGCCTCGGTCGTGGTTACCGGCACGCTGGAGGGCTGGTCCCGCGAAGCGGCCGAGGAGGCCATCAAGATCCGGGGCGGCAAGGCACCGGGGAGTGTGTCCAAAAAGACCACGGCGGTCGTGGTGGGCACCGAGCCCGGGACGGCCAAGCTGACCAAGGCGCACGAGCTCGGCGTTCCCATCCTGGATGAGGCCGGCTTCGCCCACTTGCTCGAGACGGGTGAACTGCCGCGCCCCGGGGGGCCGGCTAATGGGTCTGGAAGCACCACTTGAAGGGATCGCCCGGGTCGCCCGGATTGGCTGCCTTCTTGATCTGGATGATGGCGCACACCCGCCCGACCGGCAGCTCGGAAAACTGCCGGCCCACGCCCGGGGCAAATGAATACTGATTCTGCCCGGGCAGGACCTGGACTTCGTCCTGGGGGATGCCGATTATGGCTCCGTTGGTTTCGATCGACAGGCCGTCCGCGCTGTCCGAGGCCAAGGTGTAGCCCTGGGCCAGTGTGACGCTGACGCGATCCTGGCGCAGCACCAGGTTGCCCGGCTCGGGACTGACCGTCTTCACCGCGGAGTTCCTGAAGATGGGCGGGGTGTGGGTCGGCCGGACCAAGGTGAAGCCCCACACCATGAGGGCGGCGCACCCCGCCAGGATGATGGAGATGACGGCCCGGCGGGCGGTGATCACGACTGCCGCCTCGGGGCGGGGAAAGGGGCGGTCTCGAGCGCGGCCAGCCGGGGCGCGGCGGGTGTGTTCACCGGCCCCGCCGCGGCCGGCTCGTCGGCGAAGCACCGGGCCAGCCTCCGGTTGAACACCTCGATGCGGATCCGCAGCTCGCCGTCGGGCATGTCGTCGCGTAGCGCTTCCATGATCTTCCAGAGCCGGGGGTAGACGATCCCCTCGACGTCGCCCGCCACCCGTCCGGGGATGTCACCCATCTGGACCCGAAGGCGCACCGATCGCAGGGGCTGGGTCAGCAACCCGGTGATCACGTCACCAGCGGCCGCGTCGGCCTCGAGGGTGGCGATGAGGGCGGCCAGCTGCGTTTCGTCCCACAGGTCCCCGCGGCGGATGAACTCTTCCAGTTCGTCAGCCAGGGCCACGCGCATCCCCGCCATTGTGGCCGCCGACCACTGGTACTGGCATCCCCCTGGACGGCAACCGGCGCCAGTACCCTCAAAAACGTGGCGACGTCCCGCATCGTCGAGCACGTGGGGCGCGTCCTCAGTGACCGCTACCGCCTAACGAGACCACTTGGTACCGGCGCGTCCGCCCACGTCTACGTGGCCGAGGACGTCACCCTGCGCCGGCGGGTGGCGGTCAAGCTGCTGCATCCCGGGTTGGCCGACGACGATGCGTTCCTGCGGCGCTTCCAGGCCGAGGCCCGGGTGGTGGCCGCCCTGCGCCACCCCAACATCGTGCGGGTCTACGATTGGGGCGACGACCAGGGGAGCCCCTTCCTCGTGATGGAGCTGCTGGAGGGGGGCAGCCTGCGTAGCCTGCTCGACCGGGGCCAGCTGCTCAGCCCGGCCCAGGCGGCCCGGATCGGCGGCGACGCCGCCCGGGCCCTCGACTACGCCCACAAGCGGGGCCTGGTGCACCGAGACATCAAGCCCGCCAACCTGCTCTTCGACGACGAGGGCCAGGTGTCGGTCGCCGATTTCGGCCTGGCCCGGGCCTTGGCCGAGGCGACCTGGACCGAACCGGTCGGGAGCATGCTGGGGACGGCACGCTACGCCGCACCGGAGCAGATCGGCGGCCGGGCCCTCGACGGCAAGGCCGACATCTACGCCCTGGCACTGGTGATGGTGGAGGCGGTGACCGGCAGGGTTCCCTTTGCTGCCGACACCACGCTGGGCACATTGATGGCCCGGGTCGACCGGGACCTGCCCGTTCCCGACCAGCTCGGACCACTGGCGCCCGCGATCGCCACCGCGGGCAAGGCCGATCCGGGGGCACGGTCCGACGCGGTCACCTTGGCGGCCGCCCTGGCCAACGCCGGCCGCCAGCTGCCCCCGCCCGCCCCGCTGACGCTGGCGGCCGAGACCGACCCCATCACGATCGAGGATGATCCCGACCAGACCGAATTCCCCGGGCAGGCCAAGCTGTACGACGCCGAGCGGGTCGACCGCTACGTGCCGACGCGAATCGCCGACCCGCAGGCGGCGGCGTCACCCTTCAGCACCAAGCGGCCCCTTCCCGTCGACGGGCCGGTGGCGGCATCGGCCCGGATTTCCCCCCGTCGCCGCTTCCGGCGATTGCTCCTGGCGCTGGTCGCGGTACTTGTGGCGGCCGGGTTGGGGGTGGGCGGGTTCGCCTGGTTCCGGGTGGTGAAGCCCAGCCATCCCGTGCCCAACCTGGTCAACGACACCGACCTGGCGGCCCAGCAGGCGTTGGCGCCCGCGCATTTCCGCTTGCAGGTCGCCAGGCAGGCCTATGACGAGCAGGTGCCGAAAGGGCACGTCATCAGCCAGGCCCAACCGGCCAACCGCATGCTGCGCGAGGGGTCGTTGGTGGCGGTCGTGCTGTCCCTCGGGCCGCCGCCGGTGACGGTTCCCGACCTCACCGGGCTCTCCCAGCAGGACGCCGGCAACCGGCTGATCGGGGCCGGGCTCAAGCTGAGAGCGGTGAGCTCCCGCTACGACAATTCCCAGAAGGGCGTGGTGCTGTCCTGGTCGGGCCAGGGCGGCCAGTTGCCCAAGGGCAGTGCAGTCGACCTGGTGGTGTCGAAGGGGCCGCCCACCACGCCGGTGCCCGCGGTCGCAGGCGGGGGCTTCTCGTCCGCCCTGGCCGCGTTGGCGGCGGTGAACCTGACGGCGGTCGAGTACGACGTGTTCAGCAACTCTGTACCGAAGGGCCAGGTGATCGGCACCAACCCATCGTCCGGGTCCACGGTCCAAGTGGGGACCAACGTCACGGTCACGGTGTCCAAGGGCCCCGATCTGGTGGCGGTCCCCGACGTCCGCACCCTGTCGGTCCAAGCCGCGACCAAGGCGATGCAGGCGGTCGGCTTCAACGTGAGCGGGGTCACCGGGGACCCGACCAGGAACGTCACCCGCACGTCGCCGGCCGGAGGGGCCCAGGTGCTGCGAGGCTCGTCGGTCACATTGTTCACGACCTGAAGCATCGGCGGTTCGGGTGGCGGTTCGGGCCGTGGTTCGGGCGCGGGTTCGGGCCGTGGTCAGGGACCGCGGTTCGGGCGCGGGTTCGGGTTAGTCTCGCCCCGCTGAGCATGGGACGGAAGGTGGGCGCGTGGGCGCGCTGGCAGGACGGGTTGCGATCATCACCGGTGCCGGGAGGGGGCTGGGCCGGGAGCACGCCCTGTTCATGGCGTCCGAAGGGGCTCGGGTCGTCGTCAACGACCGGGGTGTCGCCATGGACGGCCGAACCCGCGAAAGCGCCCCGGCCGACGATGTCGTGGCGGAGATCGAGGCGCTCGGAGGGGAGGCCATCGCCAACGACGACGACGTGGCTGAGTGGGACGGCGGCCGCCGGTTGATCGAGGCGGCCCTGGACCGCTTCGGCGAGTTGCACGTGCTGGTCAACAACGCCGGCATCCTGCGCGACCGGGCCTTGGTCAACATGACCGAGGATGAGTGGGACGACGTGATCGCGGTCCACCTGAAGGGCCATTTCGTGCCCACCCGCCACGCCGCGGCGTACTGGCGGGGGCAGGCCAAGTCGGGCGCCGCAGTCCGCGCCTCGGTCATCAACACGTCGTCGACGTCGGGCCTGATGGGTAATCCGTTCCAGGCCAACTACGGCGCGGCCAAAGCGGGGATCGCGGCGTTCACGATCATCTCGGCCCAGGAACTGGGACGTTACGGCGTGCGGGTCAATGCCGTCGTTCCCGCCGCCCGCACCCGTCTCACGTCGGCCACCGCGGGGTTGAGCGACATCGTGAAGGCGCCCGAGGATGAGACGGCGTTCGACATCTGGGACCCGGCCAACGTTTCCCCCGTGGTGGGCTGGCTGGCCACGACGGGGTGTCCGGCGACCGGAACGGTGTTCTTCGTGCAGGGCGGCACCGTCCGGAAAATGACGCCGTGGACCATCGGCGAGGGGGTGGATCGCCCGGGCCGCTGGACCATCACGGACTTGAACGATGAGCTTTCCGGGCTGTTCGGCCCGCCCGTCGACCAGCCACCCGGCCCGGTGTAACTAGTCCGTTCGAGCCATTCCCGAATGAATCCTCCGCTAAGAAGCGGGGCTGCCGTACGATTGCTGGCACAGGGTCTGGCAGGCGGCGATGTTGAGGCAGTGATCCCCAGCCGCTGCCACACAGCCGCCCCAGACCCTTTTTTCCCGCTTTGTTCTGGATGGCGCTACTCGGTCATCTCCTGGATCCTCCGGGCGATGGCCACGGCGGCCGGATCGGGGGCCGCAGCCATGGCCTGCAGGATCATCAGCAGCTTGGCCAGATCGCCCTCGACCTTGATCTTGCCGCCCATGAACGCCTGCATCGCCACCTGCGGGTTGCCCTCGACCAGGATGGCCTTGGCGGTGCCGTAGTCGAGGGTCACGGTGACGTCGGCGTCGTCGATGTGGCCGAGCTCGAGGTCCGCCTCCCCTGAGGACGTGTCCAGGTGGGAGTGGATGGTTCCCGAGCCGAAGGGCACATCGGTGACGATCTGGTTCATCTTGATGACCTGGTCGGAGGAGTTTGCTCCGGACGACAGCTCCTGTCGGATCTCCCGCGCGGCGGCCATCCATTGGTCGCTCAGGAAGGGATAGGTCGCAACCAACGGTCATCTCCTCGGTCGGTACCGGGCACGGTAGCCCGCGGCTGGGGCGCCTGGATGGGCCGCCCGGATGGGCCGCCGGGATGGGCGGTCCGGATGGCTGTGTACCCGCCTACCATGAGCGCCATGCCTGCGCCGATCTCGCGAGCGGACGTGGCCCACGTAGCCCGTCTGGCCCGCCTCGACCTGACCGACGACGAGTTGCGACAGTTCACCGAGCAGCTGGGCGCGGTGCTCGAGCATGCGCGCGACGTGGAGGCGTTGGACACCGCCGGCGTGGTCCCGACCGCCCACCCGCTGCCCCTCCGCAACGTCCTGCGGGAGGACCGGGTCGTCGCCGGGCTCGATCGGGACGAAGTGCTGGCCCAGGCGCCCGAAGCGGAGGCCGACCGGTTCAAGGTGCCCCGGATTCTGGGCGAAGCCCCATGACGCCGTCCGCTCCCCGGGCGGTGTCCGCATTGGCGCTGGCGCAGGACGTGCGCAACGGCCGGCGCCGGGCGGCCGATGTGGTCGAGGACCACCTGGCCGCCATCGCCGAGGGCGACGAACGGATTCACGCTTTCAACCACGTCATGGCCGACCACGCCCGGGCCGCCGCGGCGGCGGTGGACCAGGCTGCCGCCGAAGGACGAGACCCCGGCCCGCTGGCCGGCGTCCCCGTCGCCCTCAAGGACAATCTGTGCACGCGGGCGGTCCCGACCACCTGTTCCTCCCGGATACTCGACTCGTGGCTGCCGCCCTACGACGCCACCGTCGTCACCCGGCTGGGCCGGGCCGGGGCGGTCATCGTCGGAAAGACCAACCTGGACGAATTCGCCATGGGCTCCTCGACCGAGAACTCGGCCTTCGGCCCCACCCGCAACCCCCACAATCTCGACCGTGTCCCGGGAGGGTCGTCCGGTGGCAGTGCGGCCGCGGTGGCCGCGGGCTTCGCCCCCCTCGCTCTGGGGTCCGACACCGGGGGATCGATCCGCCAGCCCGCCGCGCTGTGCGGCGTGGTCGGGGTCAAGCCCACCTACGGCGTGGTGTCGCGCTACGGCCTGATCGCTTTCGCCAGTTCCCTCGACCAGATCGGCCCCTTGGCGGGCACCGTGGCCGATGCCGCCGCGCTGCTCGACGTCATCTCCGGGCACGATCCCAATGACTCGACCTCTCTGCCCGGGGCGGTGCCGTCGGCCCGGGCCCGGCTGGGCGAAGGGGTCGATGGCCTCCGGATCGGCGTGGTCACCGAGCTCACCCTGGCTAAGGGCATCGCCCCCGAAGTGGTGGCCCGGATCCGCCGGGCCGCCGAGGCCCTGGCCTCGGCCGGGGCCAAGGTCGAGGACGTCTCGGTGCCGGCCGCCGTGTACGGGCTGTCGGCCTACTACCTGATCGCCCCTGCCGAGGCGTCGTCCAACCTGGCGCGGTACGACGGGGTGCGTTACGGCCTTCGGGTGCCGGGGTCGGATATCACCGAGATGTACTGCGCCACCCGGGCGGCCGGTTTTGGGGCCGAGGTCAAGCGGCGCATCATGCTCGGCACCTACGCCCTGTCGGCCGGCTACTACGACGCCTACTACGGCCAGGCGCAGAGGGTGCGGACCCTCATCATCCGGGATTTCGAGGCCGCCTACGAGTCCTTCGACGTGCTGCTGTCGGCGACCACCCCGACGACAGCGTTCGAGATCGGAGCCAAGACCTCCGATCCTCTGTCGATGTACCTCTCCGATCTGTGCACCATCCCGTCCAACCTGGCCGGGCACCCGGCCATGAGCGTGCCGTTCGGGACCGGTGCCGACGGGCTTCCCATCGGGGTCCAGGTGCTGGCCCCGGCCCTGGGGGAGACGGTCATGTTCCAGGTTGCTGCGGCCGTCGAGGCGGCGGCCCGGGCCCAGGAGGGAGCGGCGGTATGAGCGTCGACGCTTCGGCCACCCCCGCCCCCATTTCCCCGCCTGGTTCTGATCCGCAGGAGTGGGAGACCGTCGTCGGCCTCGAGGTGCACTGCGAGCTGCGGACCGAGACCAAGCTGTTCTGCGGCTGCCGCAACAGCTTCGGGGCGCCCCCCAACACCAACGTCTGCCCCGTGTGCCTGGGCCTGCCGGGGTCGCTGCCGGTCATCAACCGCATGGCCGTCGAATACGCCATGGGCATCGGCCTGGCCCTGCACTGCCGGGTCGAGCCGTCGATCTTCCATCGGAAGAACTACTTCTACCCCGACATGCCGAAGGACTACCAGGTCAGCCAGTACGACCAGCCCATCAACGTCGACGGCCGGCTCGACCTCCCCGGGGGCAAGCGGGTGGGGATCGTGCGGGCCCATATGGAAGAGGACACGGGGAAAACGACCCACGTCGGTGGCGGGGGCCGGATCCACGACGCGGGCTATTCGTTGGTGGACTACAACCGCGCGGGCGTCCCGCTCGTCGAAATAGTCAGCGCTCCCGACATCGGTAGCGCGGCCGAGGCCCGTTCTTACGTGGACGAGTTGCGGGCGGTCCTCGTGGCCACCGGCGCATCCGACGGGAAGATGGAGGAAGGTTCGCTGCGGGTCGACGCCAATGTGTCGATCCGCCCGGTGGGCACCACCGAGCTGGGCACCCGTTGCGAGATCAAGAACATGAACTCCCTGCGCAGCCTGGGCCGGGCGGTCGAATACGAGGTGGCTCGCCAGATCGCTTTGGTCGAGGGGGGCGGCCGGGTGGTGCAGGAGACCCGCCACTGGAACGAGGCCGACGGCTCCACCCGCTCGATGCGGTCCAAGGAGGAGGCGTACGACTACCGGTACTTCCCCGAGCCCGACCTGGTACCGCTGGAGCCAGACGTTGAGTGGATAGCCGCGGTAGCCGCGGCCTTGCCCGCCCTGCCGGCCGACCGGCGGGATCGGGTGTCTGATGCGTCGGGCTTGGATGCCGACAGCGACGCGGTGGTGACCGTGGTCCGGCTCGACTTGGACAGCTACGTCATGGCGGCCGTGGCGGGCGGGGCCGACGCCGCCCTGGCCGTGCGCCGGTTGGCCAACGAGGCTGCCGCCCATCTCGACGGCAGCCAGCCCCTCGACCCGGACAGCTTCTGCCGGCTTCTGCTCATGGAAACAAGGGGAGAGCTGACGACGGCGCAGGCGCGCGACGTGCTGCGTTACCTGCTCGAACATGGGGGGGAACCGGCCGCGGTGGCGACGGAACTGGGCTTCGAAGCTATGGCGGCCGATGCGGTTGGGCGCGCGGTGGACAGCGTGATCGCGGCCAACCCGGCCGAATGGGGCCGCTTCGTGGCGGGCGAGGACAAGCTCCAGGGGTTCTTTGTCGGCAAGGTCAAGGCCGCGACCGCAGGCAAGGCCGACCTCAAGGCGGTGTCCGCCCTCCTGAGGGAACGCCAGGCCGGGTCGGGGGCGAGCCCCTAAGGGTCGACCGGCTTTTCGGGGACGGCCGGCCGGTTGCATCCCCTGCGTAAGATTCATCCATGGCGAGCGATATGAAGCCGCGCAGTCGCGAGGTCACCGAGGGGTTCGAGCGGGCCCCGGCCCGGGCCATGCTCCGAGCGGTGGGCATGACCGACGCCGACTGGGACAAGCCCCAGGTCGGCGTGGCGTCCTCGTGGAACGAGGTCACCCCGTGCAACCTCCCCCTTGAGCGGTTGGCCAAGCGGGCCAAGCAAGGGGTGCGTGACGCCGGGGGCTTCCCGTTCGAGTTCGTCACCATCGCCGTCTCCGACGGGATCTCGATGGGCCACGAGGGCATGCGGGCGTCGCTGGTCAGCCGGGAGGTCATCGCCGACTCCGTCGAGGTGATGATGCACGCCGAGCGCTTCGACGCCCTGGTCACCTTCGCGGGCTGCGACAAGTCCCTGCCGGGCATGCTGATGGCGGCCGCTCGGATCAACCTCCCGTCGGCCTTCCTGTACGGCGGCAGCATCCTCCCCGGGCGAGGCACCCGGGGCGAGGCGCTCGACATCGTCAGCGTCTTCGAAGCGGTGGGCGCCCGGGCCCAGGGCGGTCTGACCGACGAGGAACTCGACCTCATCGAGCGCAACGCCTGCCCCACCCAGGGCAGCTGCGCCGGCATGTTCACCGCCAACACCATGGCGTCGGTCTCCGAGGCGCTGGGCATGGCCCTGCCGGGCAGTGCTTCGCCCCCGGCCGTCGACCGCCGGCGGGATGACTATGCCTACGCCACCGGCCAGGCGGTGATCCGGTTGCTGGAGCTCGGGATCCGGCCCCGGCAGATCATGACCAAGGAGGCGTTCGAGAACGCCATCGCCGTTGTCATGGCGCTGGGCGGCTCCACCAATGCCGTGCTCCATCTGCTCGCCATCGCCCACGAGGCGCGGGTCGAGTTGACCATCGACGACTTCGACCGGGTGGGCCGCAGGGTCCCGCACCTGGCCGACACCAAGCCCCACGGCCGCTATCACATGACCGACATCGACCGTATCGGCGGGATCCCGGTGGTGATGCGCGAGTTGCTGGAGGCGGGGCTGCTGCATGGGGACTGCCTCACCGTGACCGGTCGCACGCTGGCCGAGAACCTGGACCGCATCGGCCCACCTGGACCCGATGGCGAGGTGGTGCACCCGTTGACAAACCCGATCCACGCTGGCGGGGGGATCGCCATCCTGCGGGGCACGTTGGCGCCCGAGGGTTCGGTCGTCAAGGTGGCGGGACTGGACGGGGACCGCTTCGACGGCACCGCTCGAGTGTTCGAGGGCGAGGACGGCGCCATGGAAGCCATCCTGGCCGGTCGGATCGAGCCGGGTGCCGTCGTGGTGATCCGCTACGAGGGGCCCAAAGGCGGTCCGGGTATGCGCGAGATGCTGGCCGTGACCGGTGCCATGAAGGGTGCCGGGCGGGGCGGGGACTGCGCCCTGTTGACCGACGGCCGCTTTTCCGGAGGAACGCACGGCTTGTGCATCGGGCATGTGGCCCCGGAGGCAGTCGACGGCGGACCGATCGCCTTCGTCGCCGATGGGGACCGCATCGTGATCGATGTTCACAACCGGACCGTCGACCTGCTGGTCGACGCCGACACGCTGGCCCGCCGCCGGCTCGACTGGAAACTGCCCGAGCCCCGTTACCCGACCGGCGTCCTGGCCAAGTACGCCAAGCTCGTGACCGGGGCCGAACGAGGGGCCATCACCGAGCCCTAGCCTCCCGGCGAGGGCGGCGGGCCGGGCGGGCCGTGGCTCACTTCGAGGTTTTTCGTTCGTTTTGTGCAAATCGCGACCGATATAGGTAACTGATTTGCACACAACGGGTCCAGACCGAGCCCCTGGTTGCGCAAACGGTGCCGGCGGTGCCACAATCGATGGTTGATGGCCGCCCAGCTCCACCTCGTACTCATCACCTGACGCACGCGGAGGCCTTACGCGTGCGCACGACCTCCCAGCCGGGAGGTCGTTTCATTTTCTAGGGAAGGACCGGGATGCCGGGATGAAACTGACCGGGGCGCAAGCCCTCATCAAGAGCCTCGAGATGGAAGGGACCGAGGTGTGTTTCGGCTTGCCCGGCGGGGCCATTCTCCCGGCCTACGACCCGATCATCGACTCGCCCATCCGCCACATCCTGGTCCGCCACGAGCAGGGGGCGGGACACATGGCCGAGGGCTACGCTCACGTGACCGGTCGCCCCGGAGTGGCCATCGTGACCAGCGGCCCGGCCGCCACCAACATCGTCACCCCGTTGTGCGACGCCTACATGGACTCGGTGCCCATCGTGGTCATCACCGGGCAGGTGTCCCGGGCCATGATCGGCACCGACGGCTTTCAGGAGTGCGACACGGTCGGCATCACCCGCTCGGTCACCAAGCACAACGAGCTGGTTATGAACCCGGACGACATTGCCATGGCGCTGCGCCAGGCATTCCACATCGCCACCACGGGCCGGCCCGGTCCCGTGCTGGTCGACCTCCCGAAGGATGTGCTGCAGGCCACGACCGAGTGGAACTGGCCGACCGACGACGAGGTGGCGGCATCGCTCCCCGGTTACCGCCCGACCACCAAGGGCCATCCCCGGATGATCAAGGAAGCGGCCCGGCTGATCGCGGAGAGCCGTCGCCCGGTGATCTATGCCGGCGGCGGAATCCTCAACAGCCACGCCGCGGCCGAGCTCAGGGAACTGGCCGAGCTCACCGGCATCCATGTGGTCACCACCTTGATGGCACGCGGGGCTTTCCCCGACAGCCATCCGCTGTGCCTCGGCATGCCGGGGATGCACGGCAACTTCACCGCCATCACCGCCATGCAGCGTGCCGACCTGCTGATCGCGTTGGGCAGCCGTTTTGACGACCGGGTCACGGGACGGGTGGGCACCTTCGCACCTGACGCCAAGATCATCCATGTCGACATCGACCCAGCCGAGCTGGGCAAGATCCGCCGGCCCGACGTCCCGATCGTGGGCGATGCCCGTTTGGTCATCGAGCAGCTGGTCAAGGAGCTCGGGGCGGCCGAAGCCCGGGGCGCCGAGGACGGCTCGGGCGGCGGCGCGGGCGGGGGCGGCCGCGGGG
>JALYXV010000286.1 GCA_030947025.1 Actinomycetota bacterium
AAACGACGCTGGCGTTCATTCAGATGAGGCGACAACAACTCCCACCTACGAGCAATGTCGGCCTCGCGTTCCACGCCTCAACTCTAGTCGACCAACCCCCCCAATCGCGCGCTTTATAGATGCACGAGCCCTAACCACATTGACGATGATAGGTACAAGCCCCACAAGGTCAGCCAGGCCAGCATCGAGCACCAGACGGGACCACGTTCAGGGAGTCCGGCCACGGTGGCCAACGCCAGCAGCGTGCACAAGCCGGCCCGACCCCGAAGAACCGGCCCGCGTAGTAGAGGTGGACCAGGCTGGGCGAACGCCGGAAACCCGATCCGAGCCAGGAACCTGGGGGCAGGCAGCAGGCCCCCACTCGCCCCAGGAGCGGCCTGAACTGGTTGGTCGCGTCCACGGACGCGATCAGGTAGATGACCGCCAGGACCCCGCTGGATGAGCTACCGAGCCAGCCAGTATCCCGGCGCGTGCAGCCAGTTCGCCATTCCCATCAACATGGCGAAGGAAGCGTCGAAATGTGGCACATCGCGGACGTCCTCACCCCCAAGTCGCTACAGCCCTGACCTTCCATCCTGAAACCTGGCTCTCTGTGTGCCAACCTGACACCGGTCCTGCCGATGGGCTGGTCGGTGGATCACAGCCTTTGTATACGCCATGATCGATCATATGAACGATGAAGCTGCGGTCGTGGCATGTGGATCGTGACTGACGCGGACTGAATGTCGCTCACGCTTCTCGATTGGCGTCGCCGCATCGCGGCCCTCTATGCCGAGATACGGGCGTCGAGTGACATCCGCGCCGCCCATGAACGATGGCGCGAAACCCGCAACGAGCTATTCCGCCACCATCCCCAGTCGCCGCTGCTTCTCGAAGACCGGGTGCGCTTCTCTGGATTGCCCATTGCTCCCTACGATCCCGCCTACCGGGCCGAAGCCGAGCTCGACCGCGACCTGCCACCGAGCCGCTTCGAGGTCCCTACCGGCACAGACGGCGTCGTCGCGTTTGAGCGGCTTGGGCGGCTTCACCTCGACCCATGGGGCAATCTCGACGTCTGGTGGCTGTCGTCCTACGGCGGCGGTGTCTTTGTACCCGTAAAGGACGCGCTGGCGGGCCGGTCGACCTACGGCGGCGGGCGATACCTCATCGATACGGTCAAAGGGGCAGACCTGGGCGGCGACAGCCACAAGGGCACACTGGTGGTCGATCTCAACTTCGCCTATAACCCGTCCTGCGCCTATGACGCGGCGTGGGCGTGTCCCTTGGCCCCTCCTGGCAACGTGCTCAGCCAGGAGGTGATGGCGGGCGAACTCACCCGTCGTGACGGTCATGACCAGGAGCAGCCCATCGACCACGGCCAGTAAAGGCCGCCTCGCTCCCACGAGCACCGCCGTCCGGGGCCTGCGGTCCGGACGGGCCTACCTCGAGGGTCAGCGGCACAAGGCCGCAGGGAGCGCTCGTCATTTATCGGTCGTGTCGCCGACACGACCCGCCCTGATCCGTCCGGTGCCCCATCGGCGGGTCGCCGGCTCCTCGATCTGGCCGCGGATCCGGTAGAGCAACGGATCCACCGGTCTTCTCAGCAAGAAGTGACCGCCGGGGTCACCTCATGCCGGAATGCCAACTGGGCGAGCCGGGCCGACGCAGCGACGGTCAGCAGCCGATCAGCTCGGCGCGACTCGACCCCCGGCCTTCTCGGCAAGAAGTGACCGCTGCGGTCACCTCTTGCTGGAAAAGGGCAAACGACACGGGAGTCGAATGTGCGACGTTCTCGCCACCGCTGCACGGGTCGGGGCGAAGGGCCCCACCGCCGCGGGGCCAAAGGCCGACGGTAGAGGCACCGAGGCGGCCGTCGCGGTGTGGCCTTGAGCGGACCGCAATCCCAGCGCGCCGATTGCGACTATCTCGCCTTGATGGAGTGACTCCGGGCCCGGCGGGTCGAACCGCTCCGGCACACGAGCTGGAGCGACCGCCCCCTCGCCGCAAGAGCCCGCTAGCTCGACCTATCCTCGATCTCCCAGGCATGGTCGAGTGCGTGCCAGGCGATCCGCCGGGCGCCATAGCGGGCCGGCCATCCCCCTTCGGCCAGGGCCTGGCGATCTGAGGGCATACGCAGCACCGACAACAGCGACTCCCGTAGCTCCTCGATCTTGGGCTTCCGCAGCCGGACGCCAAGCTTGCGGGCGTACGCGATCTCGGCCTCGTTGACATGGGCGGCAATAGCGTCGCGATCCCGGCCACCGCCACGAGGGCCTTTGCGCAACACGGCGGGGGCGGTGGCGATGACCTGGCCGAGCACTGCCCAGGCCGCCGCGACCAGCTCCGCCTGCCGCTCGGCCGCGGCACTCGACAGCGCCACCCGATCTCCATCGGCGATGGCCATGGGTACCCCGAAGGTCGTACCTGACGACCCGGGCAACCGCTCGACGACGTCAACCTCGATACCTTCACCGGCGAGCGTCGTGCCGGCGAACTCCCCGACCAAGGCATCACCGGCCTCCGATGCCCCGCACGGCCGCGTCGCACCGAGGGTCCAACCGGCACGGTGCGCGACCACGGCGTAACGGTGGGCGTAGGCCACGAGCGCCTTGAGCGCGGCCGCCTCGTCCTTGGCCGAGCGACACCAGCCGGGCCAGTCAACCGCACTGGCGAACACCTTTCTGTCCGCCACTTCGAGGTAAGCGGGCACGCGCACGGCTACGTCGGTACCAAGATCCGCCCGCACTGGTCGCAATAGTTGAGCGTTCCGGGCGGCTGCCGGCGGAGCTGATCGAGTTCGGTGGCCGGAAGGGTCAGATGGCACCCGCCGCACCGCGATCCGACCAGCCGGGCCGCGCCAACGCCACCCAACCGCTGGCGGAGACGCTCGTAGGTGGCGATCAGGTCGTCGGGAACGTCCGCTGCCGCCTCAGCCCGAGCGAAGTTGAGGGCGTCCATCTCCGCGCCGACCTCGGCCTCATGCGCGGCGAGCTTCTCCCCGACCGCGACCCGAGCCGCCAAGAGCGATGATTTTTCCCCATCCAAGGTGTTGACACGGCCGTCGAGCGGGTCGCGCTCCTCCATCGCCTCGAGCACCCGCTCCTCCAATTCGGAACCCCGAGCAATCAGAGAATCGACCTCGGCCGCCATGGCCTGCAACTCTCGGGTGGCTGAGACCGTCCCGCCGTACAAGCGCTTCTTGACCTCGGCCGCGCGGTTCTCGACCCCGGCCAAGCTGTGCTCTAGCGCCTGCTGTCGCTCGGCCACGGCATTGCGCTCGGTAATGGCCGCGGCCAGCTGTTGTTCCAGCCCGGCTAGCTGGGTGGCGATGGCCTCCAACTCAGCTCGTTCGGGCAGCGACGCGTTCCGGTGGCGACACCGGTCCAAATCGGTGTCGAGCGCTTGAACGGCGAGGAGGGCGTCGAGGTTGGCCGCGGAGAGTGGTGTCAATGGCAGAAGGTGATGGTGGTCCGGGGCGTGACGATTGACCCGCAAGTGGTTGGTGGGTGGGTGGAAGGCGGCCGCACGGTTGTTGCCGTCGGCGCCGATGTCGGGGGTGGCGGGGGCACCGTAACTGGGACCGAGCCGGGGACCGACGTGCTCGACGGCGACGTGGATCTGCTCGGCGTCGGCCGCGGTGTCGGCAAATAGAAGTCGGTCGGCGAGTCGGCCCGCAGCTGCGACGAGTTGATGAACTTCCCGCCGGGAATATGGTTCGGATCAGGTTCGGGGAAGCTGATCGCGGCCTGCCCACTCAGTGCCGCCTCGGTGTAAGCACTCCAGATCGTCGCCGGGTATGTGCCGCCGAAGACCGAGATGGGCGTGCTCGGGTACTGCATCGGCGTCCTTCCCTTGGCGTCACCCATCCACACGGTCGTGGCGAGCTGCGGCGTGATGCCATTGAACCAGGCGTCGGTGTTGAGCTCGGTGGTACCGGTCTTGCCTGCCACTGGGCGGTCGGGCAGGGAGGCGCCCGTGCCCGTCCCGTACTGGACGACGGCCCGCAGGGTCATCACCGCCATGCGTGCGACCTGGGGATCGAGGACCCGTTTCCCCACCGGGTTAGCGGCGAAGACCGTCGCTCCGCTGCTGTCGACCACGTGGTCGATGAAACTGGGCTGGTGGTAGACGCCGTCGGCCGCGAGAGTGGCGTAGGCCCCGGCCATCTCGAGCACCGTGGTCTCCTCCGAGCCGATCACGAGCGACGGGTTCAGGGGAAACTTCTCGTGCAGCCCCAGGCGATGGGCCATCTCGACCACCTTGCTCAGACCGACCTCGTGGGCGATGCGGATGAAGGCGCAGTTGACAGATCCCGCGGTGGCCGAGATCACGCTGAGCGGGCCGAATGCCTTACCCTCATCGTTGCTGATGGGCTTCTTGATCAGGGCGGTGTTGCCGTTGAACTTGACGGCACACGGCGAGGAGCCGTCAACGGTGTCGTAGGGGCCGTAGCCAGCTTCATAGGCGGCCAGCAGTGTGAACAGTTTGAATCCCGATCCTGGTTGGCGCAGCCCTTGGGTCGCCAGGTCGTACTTGACCCGGTCGAAGCCCGGGCCTCCGATGATCGCCCTTACTTTTCCGGTACCTGGGTCGATCGAGGCAAGTGCGCCGGTGAACCCATTCTGGGTGACGACTGCCGGTATGTTCTGAGCGATGCTCTGCTCGGCCAAGTCTTGGAAGTGGAGGTCGAGATTGGTGTAGATCCTGAGCCCACCCTTGAACAGGGCGTTGTATCGCTCAGAATACGTCGAGCCGAGTGTGGTGCTCTGGCTGAGCAAGATCTGCTTGACCTGCTCGACGTAGTAGTCGTCTTTGGTGTCGCCCGTGCCCTGGGGAGGAGTCAGCTTGCTTGGCGTTGGGGTCTTGGCCAGCGACGTGGCGTCGTTCTGACTCAGATGCCCCTGGGTGACCATGCGCTGGAGCACAAAGTTGCGCCGGGCGGTTGAGTCGTGGGGGTTGAGGAGCGGGTCGTAGCCTTGGGGATCGCGGATCATGCCGGCCAGCAGGGCGGCCTGAACCGGGGTGACGGCCGAAATGTTCTCGTTGAAGTAGGTCTCGGCCGCCGCCTGCACTCCGTACGCGCCGTTGCCGAAGTAGACGGTGTTGAGGTACGCCTCGAGGATCTGCTTTTTGGTATAGCGGCCCTCGAGCCGGGTGGAGATGACGGCGTCTTTGAGCTTTCGATCGAGGGTCTTCTCCGGTGTGTTGAGCACCGTTTTGACCAGCTGCTGTGTGATCGTGGACGCACCCTGGACGGCGGCGCCCCGCTTCACGTCTGACGCCAGGGCTCGGACGGTGGACTTGACGTCGATGCCACCGTGGGTGAAGAAGCGAGCATCCTCGGTGTCGAGGACGGCGTCGATCACGACCTTTGGTACCTGGTCGATACTCACCGGAGATCGGTTCTCAGTCGCGTGGAGGACGGCCAAGACGGTGCCGTCGGCGGCGTAGACAATGGAACGTTGGGCCTGCTGCTTGAAGATGTCGAGCAGCGGGTTGGGGATGGACTCGGCCGCCTGGCTGAGGAGGGCATTGACCGGGAAGGCAAGCCCCGTGATCCCGACCGCCAGACTGAGGCCGGCGACCAGGGCGATCGTCAGTAGCCGGAAAATGCTTCGCACCGGGGCCCAAGGTACTGGAGGGGCGTGGCGGCCTGGCGCCACGCCCCTCCAGGGCGAGTCGCTAGTCCTCGACTACCTCGAATTCGAGTGGAAGTTCAAATACCCGCTCGAACAGCTCTCGCTTGCGCCGGAGGCCCCAAAGCTCGAGATCGATGTCGCCGGTGGCGTGGATCAGAAGTCGGACCCGGCGCTCCTCGAGCTTGACCCCGATCCCCTCGACCGATCCGGCGTGGTTACGGTCCAGCCCGTCAGCGATGCGGAGCAGGGCGATCAGTTTGGTCGTCCGCTCCCGCCGGGCGGGCGGCAGGGAGGCGAACGGTTCGAACGACATTTTCGGGTTCCCGCGGCGATGGAAGCGGCCAAGAGATGCCAACACGGCGACCTCGTCGGGTGCGAAGCCTCGAAGCCGCCCGTGCTGGATCAGGTAGGCGGTGTGCTTGTCGTGGCCCTCGACGCTCACGTGCTCGCCGATGTCGTGAAGGAGAGCTCCGTGTTCGAGGAGCTCTCGTTCGTGGTGGCCCAGCCCGTGCAACTCGGCGGTGCCGTCAAACAGGTCCACCGCCAAGCGGGCCACGTGACGGGCGTGGCGCTCCTGCCAGTTGCACCGCCGCCCCAGGTCGTCGACTGACTCACGGCGGAGGTTACGTGCCTCTCCGCTCCAGTCCGCCATCGTGTGGTGGCCGATGGCATCGAGCACGATTCCCTCCCGGAGGGCCCACTCGCACCCGATCAGTTCGTCGAGGCCGAACAGTTCCATGGCGGTGGTGAGGAGCATCGACCCAGCGGGCAGGAGGTCGGCCCGGCGGGCGTCGACTCCCGGGAGCTTCTCGCGTTCGGCCGCGGTCAACTCAAGAATCTGTTCGTGCACCGCCAGCAGGTCCTTGCTGCGCACCTTCAGCTGGTTGACCGATGGGGGGACGGTCCCGGTCCGACGGGCCGCGGCCATGCGGATGAGAGCGCAGAGGGTCCCGCTGCTGCCGATGAGGATCTCGGGACTGAGGCTCTCCACCTCGATGGCGATGGGCGCCAGCACGGCGGTCAGCCGCCGGGCCAAGCGCCGGCGGTCGGCGGCCGACGGTGGATCGTCGCGCACCAGCTCCGCCGCCAACCGGCCTACACCGAGCTTCACGCTCTTGGACCAGGCGAGGCCGAGCTGGTCACCGATCATCAGCTCGAGGCTGCCGCCCCCCAGGTCGAGAGCCAGGGCGGGCGCCGGGTCGATCACCACGCTGGCGCGAACAGCGGCGAAGATGAGGCGGGCCTCTTCCTTGCCGCTGATGACGTCCACCCGGACCCCGGCTTCGCCTTCGATCCGGTCGACGAGGGCGGCGGAGTCCTCGGCCTCGCGGAGGGCGCTCGTGGCACAGGCGACGATCTCGTGGGCGTCTACGGATTCGGCCAGGGCGCGAAAGCGGCTGACCACTTCGACGGCCCGGGCCGCGGTCTCCTCGCCGATGCGGCCATTTCGGGACACGTTGTCCGCTAGGCGGAGTATCTCCTTTTCCCGCACCAGCGGCTCGAAGGTCCCGTCCGGGTGCGCGTCCGCGACCAGGAGATGAAACGAGTTGCTGCCAAGGTCGAGGGCGGCAATCCGCACGACCAGCGACTGTAGAGCATGCCGCCCACGTGCTCGGGCACACCGGGGCACCGCCTTGGGCCGGTGTTTTGGGGTCGGCGTAGGGTTGGCTCGACCGGTCCAGCTGAGGCGGTTGTCGGTTCAGCTGGTTCGGTTCAGCCGGTTCGGCTGCACCGGTCCGATTTCAGCCGGTCGTTGGTTCCCCCGGGCGCCGGTTCAGTCCTTGAGCCAGCTCCGCAATGACTTCTTGGACGTGGCCTTCCACGGTCGCACCCATTCGTCCCGGCATGCCGCCTGCTCTTGACGCTGCAACATGACGAGTTCGCCCGCCACCAGCGCCCGGCTGGCCGGGGCAGAACAGGCCTGGCGGCGCAGCCACGTCTCGGCCACAACGGCGTCCTGCATGTCGCCCAGCACGCCCTGGAGGGCGGCCACCGCGGACGCCAGCTGGCGAGCTGGCTTGCCGATGACCCCGGCGACCGCCTCGGCCGCATACCGCATCCGCTTGGCCCGGATCCGGATCTCGTGCAACGCCTCGTCGGGAGGGTCCTCGCCCAGATGCTCGACCGCATCCTGCAGGTGCTTCCACGGTCGACGGACAAGAGCGGGAAGGACTTCGGCAGCACGGCGGTCGGCCAGCTGTGACGGACGTCCTGCCAGCGCGATTGCAGTTCCGGGAGCGGGCGGAGGAGTTGGTCCCGACGACGCGCCGAGGGCGGTCGTGGTCAGCCCCGGCGTGGCGAGGACAGTGCCCGCCGATCCCGCCGATCCCGCCGACCCCGCCGACCCCGCCGACCCCGGCGCGGCGATGGGCACCGTCGCGCGTGTGGTGCCGCTCGTGGGCAGGGCCACTGGGCCGCGGCTTTCGCCTCCCGTCATCCCCGAGACCGGCGCCAGCTCGGTGGTTCCACGGCCGTTGGTCCGCGCCGGCACGGAACCATTGCCTTTCGGTGGAAGTAGCGCCGACGATGCTTGGACGGACGGAGACAAGTCGCGATCGGCCCCGACGTGGTGCTCTTCTCTGGCAAGCGGGGGATTCGCAGCCGCTCGCGCCAGATCTTCCAGAAGGAGCACATAACGCTCGCTGTCCAGCGCTTCCAGTACCCGTACCCGGGCCTCCTCCCGCTGCGCCGCCAGGCGACGAAGCAGGGCGGCCGCAGCCTTGGCGTCAACGGTCGCAAGTGTCCGCATCTGGCTTCGGAGCCGTCCGGTAAGAACATCGGCGTCGCGAACTTCGCCCAGGACTCCGCCCAGCCAGCCGAGTTCGTCCCGGACCGGTACGGCCCATTGGGGGTCGAGCAGCCGCCAGAACGTCCGCAGATCGCTCCTGAGACGGCGGGTACCGACTCGCGCTTGGTGCACGTGCTCAGGGTCGTCACCGAGGCGGACCCCAGGATCGTGGCGAATGATCCTGGTCACGCCCGCCGCGATCGCTGCGCCCACAACCATGGCGACGGTCGACTTGTTGTCCAGCCGGGGGATGACAACGTCCGGACCGAGACTCGCCCGAGGGCCGATGGCGCGGACGACCTTGGGCCGGTCGTCACCGGCGACCGCTCCGGCCGTGGTCAGTGCCTGCATGACCGCGTCGAGCAGTTCCGCGGGTGCAGCGTCGGCCACCTCCAGCTCCACCTGCCGGAAGCGAGCGGCGAGGCGCCGGCCATCCATCACCGAAACCACGTCGTCGTCGATCTCGGCCAACTTGCGGCCCTCGCTGTCCCTCAGCTCAACCCGATGACGCTCGGTCAGCAACTTGGCGACCGGCAGAAGCCGAGCCGTACGCGCCTGGGCGCGGACCAAGCTGGCCACCTCGGCGGGCAGCGGGCCAAATGGTCCGGGCCATGAAAGCTCGGTACGAACCAGGGCGACGCCGTCGGCGTCGCCGGGCAGCTTCACCGTCCAGCCGAACTCGGCGCCGGCTCCGCCAACGGCATCGCGGCGGTGCCGCAGCGTGACGCCCCAGCGCATCAACCGGAGGTCCGCGGTATCGATGTAGGTGGCTTGGAGCTTGGCGTTGGGCAAGCGGGTCGCGACAACACCGGGGAGGACTCCGGTCAGCTCGGGCAACTCGAAGTGCAGGCCGGCGTCGAGCTTCACTTCCCGCTCGACATTGATAACGGGCGCCCCCACGGCAACACTCTATGGCACCGTCTGGGCCAACCCCGGGGGGTGCCAATCAGCGACTTCTCGCCTGACACGGCCGATGGCGAGCTGGGATCGGTCGTGAGTGAGCTCGGCCGACCCGCCGTTCCGCACGGCCGGATGGTCACCGGTTCTGGCCATCGCCGTAACGGCCGCCCCCTACCCTACGCACCGATGCTCAGGGGAGTATGAGGTGGCTGTCGCCGAACTCATGCCAGAGATAGCCGCGTGCCAGGGCGGCGTGGTAGGACCGGGCCAGCAGGTCGGTACCCGCCACCGCCTCGAGCATGGCCAGATGGCTGGCCAACGGTTCGTGCCAACCGGTGATCATGCCGTCGACGGCGCGCACACCGCGTTCGGCCGTGATGACCAGATCGGTCCATCCGCTGGCCGGGTGCACGCGACCCTTTTCGTCAGCGACGGTTTCCAACGCCCTGACCACGGTTGTCCCCACCGCGATGACGCGGTGTCCACGGCGTCGGGTCCGATTTACCAGGTCGGACGCTGACTCCTCGATGTGGAAGCGCTCGGCCGCCGGTGCCTCGTGGTCCTCCAGCGACGACACGCCGCAGTGAAGCGTGATGGGGACGACCGAGACTCCCCGGCTCACCAGATCAGTCACCAGGGCGGCGCTGAACGGGCGAGCCGCACTTGGCATCTCGGCGCTGCCCGCCTCTTGGGCAAAGACCGTCTGGTAGTAATCGAGCGGCCAGTCGGAGGGAACATAGCGGTACCGGATGGGATGGCCATTACGAGCCAGCCATTCGTCGACGGAGGCCGGTAGGTGCAGCGCGGCCACCCACAAACGCCCGGGCGTGCCGTAGGGGGCCAATAGCTCGGCCCTCGCTCCCCCGGCAAGCCCGATGACTGTGCCTTCCCGCGCAGATGGACATGGCCGACTGGCCGGCTCGGCCGCCAAACGGGGCTCGACGACCCAGAGGCCGGTGTCCAGTCGGGTCGAGAGATGAAGTTCCAGCGCGGCCCCGTCGGGTCCGGCGGCTGAGAGGGCGGCCGGCAGGGTGGCGGAGTTGTTGACGACGAGGAGATCTCCTGCCGCGAGGAAATCAGGGAGGCGGTGAAAGACGGAGTGGACCAGCTCAGGACGGTGTCGCCAGCCCACCAGCAGACGGACCTGATCGCGAGCCAAGCCCCGTGCCTCGGGAGGCTCGGAGGCTTCCAACCCCTCGGGCAGGACAAACTGGAGACTCAGGCCGACACCTGGCCCCGCAGTGGCACCGGGCGCCGATCCAGCGGAGCCGACCCCGGGCGCCGGGCCGACGGGAGTGGTTGTGGCGGGCGACATCACGCCACCGGAGCCCCGACCGGCTTCGCCGACAGGCCTGCTTCCTCGCGGCCGCGACCACCCTCGATCAGCTCCATAGTCGCCAGTCCGCCCGCGCCCCCGCCGCCTGCGGCGCCTGCGGCGCGGGGCCATACCGGTAGCCATTGCTCGAACTCCTGCAGCCGGTAGCGGCCATTGGGCATGTCATCCTCAGCCAGGGCCAGCAGCGCCGGCACGGCCACCTCGGGCAGTGGACGGTCAGAGATGTCTTCGCCCGGAAAGGCCTCTTGGTGCATCTGGGTACGAAGGTCGCCCGGGTCGGCCAGATAGATCCTTAATCCCGGGCACTCCTCGATCAGGACCCGAGTGAGCCTCTCCAGTGCCGCTTTAGAAGAGCCGTAGCCACCCCAGCCGGGGTACGCCTCGATGGCCGCGTCGGATGTGACATTGACGATCCGGCCGCCGTCTCTCTGAAGGGTCGACAAGGCCAGCTGGATCAGGGCGAGGGGCGCCAAAGTGTTGACCTCGAACACGCGACGCAGGACCTCCAGCGGGTACGCAGCCAGTTCAGGCTGAGGGCTGGGCCCGAGGACGCTGGCGTTGTTGACCACCAGGTCCAGCCGGCCCAACTCCGCAACCGCCGCCATCAATGCCTGGCGGTGGGTGGCGTCGGCCACGTCGCCGGTGATCGCACGGACCGTGGTGATCTGCGCCAGCTCCTGAGCCGCGGTCTCGAGCGCCTGCCCATCTCTCCCGTCGATCACCAGCTGCCAGTGACGCTCGGCCAGGGCGCGGGCCAGTGCCAGGCCCAGACCTCGAGATCCTCCAGTGATCAGGGCGACGCTCATGGCGACCTCCTCTTCGGGTGCTGCTCGAGTGGTACTAAAACAAGTAATACCTTGTTTTACCCCGCAAAGCAAGGGCGTGAGAGGATCGGGGCATGGATGCCAGCCGCAAGGAGTTCGAAGAGCTGGTCGCCGACGCCCTCGACGGCCTGCCCGAACACCTGGGACGGCTCATGGACAACGTCGTGGTCACAGTCGAGGATTGGCCCAGCGCCGAGCAGTTGGACGGCGTCAATGGCACATTGCTCGGGCTCTACCACGGGGTGGCGCTGACCAATCGTTCCCCGCTCAACTACGTCGGTGCCATGCCCGACCGGATCTTCATCTTCCGTGGACCCATCTGTGGGCGCTCCGCCAATGCCGAGGCGTTGGTGAGCTTGGTCCAGCGCACGGTGATCCACGAGGTGGCCCATCACTTCGGCATTTCCGACGCCCGGCTCCACGAACTCGGCTGGGCCTAACCCGCCACCCGCCACCCGCCACGCGCCACCCGCCGCCCGCCGCCCGCCGCC
>JALYXV010000340.1 GCA_030947025.1 Actinomycetota bacterium
GCCGGCGCCGCCCCGCCCGCGCGCCCAGACGGCATGGGCGGCGGGGCCGGAACCGATGTACGAGCCGGCGGTCCGGGCGGCGCCCCCCGCTCGCTCGGGCGCGAGGTGGGAGCAGTCCCCGGGGCGCCCCCGGCCTCCCCTCGTGCCCCCCGCTCGAGACGTTCGATTCGCTCCAGGAGCGCGGCCGGGCTGATGTCGGCGTCGGGCCGTGACAGCCGGACCAGGGCCACCTCAAGCGTGACCCGGGGATCGACCGAGTCGCGCATGTCGGCCAGGGCTTGACCGATCACCTCCATGGCACGGACCAGGGCCGCCAGGCCCAGCCGGCGCGCTTGTTCGGCCACCTCGGTGACGGCATCGTCGGGGAGCATGACGAGCCCCCGGGCCAGGGTCGCCAGGAAACCATTGCGCAGGTACTCGATCAGTTCGGCGGCCAGCCGGCGGGCGTCGCGGCCCGCCGCCATGCCGTCCGCGACCGCCATGAGCACCACGCCCGCGTCCCGCTCGGCCAGGCCCTCCACGACCTGGGCCACCACCTGGGCCTGGTCCTCGGACCCACCGCCCGCCGCCACCTGGTCGAGAACCGTCAGGGCGTCACGGGCCGAGCCGTGGCCGCGCCGGACGACCAGGTCGATGGCTTCGGGAGGGACTCCGAGGTGGGCCTGGTCGTTGACGTCCCGGAGGAGATCGCCCAGCACGTCGCTGGGCAGCAGGTGGAAGTCGAACGGGATGGTGCGGCTGCGGATCGTCGGCAGGACCTTCTGAGGGTCGGTGGTGGCCAGGACGAAGACGACGTGCGCCGGTGGCTCCTCGAGGGTCTTGAGCAGCGCGCTGGCGGCGTCGGCGGTGAGCTGGTGCACCTCGTCGATGATGTAGACCTTCCAGCGCCCCCTCGTGCCCAGGGCGACCCGGGAGAGCAGGTCGCGCATCTCGTCGATCCGGCGGTTGGACGCGGCGTCCAGCTCTTGCACGTCGACCGACACCCCCCTGCGGATATCGACGCAGGACGGGCAGGTGCCGTCAGGCTCTCCCTCCACCGGGTGCGCGCAGTTGAGGGCCATGGCGAGGATCCGCGCGGTCGAGGTCTTCCCCGTCCCCCGCGGACCACTGAAGAGATAGGCGTGGGCGACGCGGTCATCGCGGACCGTGTTGAGCAACGCGCGGGTCACGTGGTCCTGGCCCCGGACGTCGGCGAAACGCTGTGGACGGAAACGCCGGTACAGCGATTGGTACGGCAGCCCGACCGGCGTCGGGTCGGCTGCGCCGTCAGGAGATTCGGTGCCAGCGGGATCGGCCATCGATTTTCGAGCCTACGGCAGGAGTGTGACCGCGTGGCTCGCCTGGTCGCCGGTTTCGCCCCTGACGGCCGGTCGAGCCGGACCGGTGTCCCCTGCAGTGCCGATGCTCGGTGCGGCGGTCAGGCTTGCTGCGGCACACAACACGTTCCGCTGAGGGCTGCTGCCGTCAGGCCCTGACCCGGTTCACGGTGCGTCGTTGCGCAGGACCCGACCGTCGCACCGAGCATCGGACTGCTGCCGCATGGTACCGGGCGGGAGCCACCACGCGGGCGGTAGCGTAGCAATCCGACACCTGGAGGGGTGCGAGAGCGGCCGAATCGGCACGATTGGAAATCGTGTGTGGGGCAACCCACCGTGGGTTCAAATCCCACCCTCTCCGCTGGACATCAGCCGATCCGTCAGCCGATCCGTCAGCCGATGCCCGACCCTGACCCAAATGGGGCGGTATTGCGGAGCCCGGTTTCCGCCCTCAACCGACCACCCGCCGCCGCTACCTAAGTCACATTCACGAATAGTGACACTCGTCGGTCGTCGGTGCACGCGTGGCACCCGGGGCGTAGCTTCTATCCATGCTTCGTACCCGGCACATCTCGCTCGCAGGCGTCATCTGGCTCGTCATCGGTGTGATCGTGGCGTCGAGCCATCACTTCTTGGCCCATCTCCAGACGGTCTCCGAGATCCTTTCCGCCATCCTGGCGGTGTTGGTCTGGCCGCTCGTCTTGTTGCACGTCCATATCGCGATCTAGACGCGGGAAGGCGCGACCGGCAATCCGATCGCGCCTTCACCACGAGTAACGCTCGTGCGCGCTCCGGTTGTAACCGACTCCCTAGCTGGCGGCCGCGGCCGCCTTCTTGCGGGGACCGCGCTTGCGAGGTGTCGCGGCGGGCGCCGACGTGTCAGGGGCGCTGTTGGCTGCGTCATAGGCGGCCAATAGCGCACCAGGAATGCGGCCCCGCTCACTGACCTGGAGGCCGTTTTCACGAGCCCACGAACGAATGGCTCCAAGGTCACCGCGCTTGGGACCGGTCCCGGACGTCGATTTCGACGCCGAGGCCCGCCTCCCCCTTGGTGCTCTGGTCGCCGATGCGCTCGCCGAGGCGGCCGCCGAGCGACGACCCCGGCGGGCCGCTTCACGATGACCGGCTTCGACAAACCCCTTCAGTTCAGTGAGGATTGCACCCAACTGTGAACCATGTATGGCACAGACATCGACGACATAGTCGGTGCCCTCCCAGCTGACCTTGCGAGTCGCGCCCTCGCCATCGGAGTCGGGGATCACGCCCCCACACACATCACAGGTATAGCTGTAACTCACAACTTGTTGTTTGGCCATCGAACTCCCTCTTACATGACGAGACGTTACCGGGGATACACAATACGACATGCTGCGCTTATTTGCACCAGCAAGGACCTGGTTGGCAGAAACTCGCAGCCTTGTCGCGAAAGACAGTGTGGCTCATTCTGGCGCGGCGCGGTGATCTACATAGTACGTACTCCCTTCGTCTCCGAAGTGGATCCCCTCCCATTCCCGATGATCTCCCTCAAGAATGCGCCTCTCGGGCGGCGGGCCGAGCCGGATTCGTCACCAAATTGCGCCACAAATCGCCCCCCAAACGAATGCGTACGGCACCTTGGCTAACCGCACCACCACTGTGGGCGCGGCGATACAGACCCTCACGGGCCACCAATCTCGCACCGGGCTCGAAGCCCGACGTCCAACAGAACTTCCTGACGCCGTTAAGTCTGTCAGGCGCGGAGATGTTCCGCTACGATCCTCGGCAAATTCGCCATCACGAGGGACGCCGCCGGCAGGTAACCCGCGTCCTGGCCGGTGCCGCGCCCGTCCCACTTGTACCGTTGCACGACTGCCAACCTTGACCCGCACGCAAATTATTGGAATCGGTGCCCGCATAGGCACCTTCGTGGCGGCCGGCGCCGGCGCAGTGACATCACTCGGCCGCGCCCGCCGGCGACGACTTCTGCATGATGTCGGGCTCAATTCGGGGCCCGACTACGACATCCCGCATTTTCCTTGCCGTCACGGTCGCAGTCGGGCCCTGTGGATCAGCGCGGCGCAAACCGCGGCCGGCGCATTCGACGGCCCAGCGGACTACGCCGCTTCGATGTCTTCGCCGTCGCGCCCCGTTTGGCCGGGCTTACCACCCGCGTCGATTGCTGAACGAGGATCCCTTTTATCCCGTGACCCAGCATTTGTCGCCCGCCTGCGGCCGAGCCATCAAGGATCCTTCGGCCGGGATTCCACGACGCCGGCTACCGGAGGAGTGTGGCACCGGCCCAGGTGCGAACAATTGCCCATGCGCTGGCGCTACCTGGCTGAGCCCACCCGCGGGACCCGGGTGAGCGGAAGCCGGTCGCCCGCTCTGATTGCCGGCGATTCATTACCGCCCGGCCGGATCACGCCTGAAGCGTTATGGTGCCGCCGTGACCGACGAGGAGGCCATGGCGGTGGCGCTCGAAGAGGCGGGCCAGGCCGCCGCCCTCGGGGATGTGCCCGTCGGCGCGGTGGTTTTGCTGGCGGGCCAGGTCGCGGCCCGCGCCCACAACGAACGCGAGCAGCGCAATGACCCAACCGCCCACGCCGAAATCCTGGCCCTGCGGGCGGCGGCGGAGGCGACCGGCAGCTGGCGCCTCTCGGGTGCCACCGTTGTCGTCACCTTGGAACCGTGTCCCATGTGCGCGGGAGCACTGGTCGCGGCACGAGTGGGGCGGCTGGTGTTCGGGACCGCCGATCCCAAGGCGGGCGCGTGCGGCTCGCTGTACAACCTCTGTGTCGACCCTCGCCTCAACCACGAGCTCGCCGTCACCGGGGGCGTCATGGCCGAACCCGCCGCCCGTCTGCTCGAGGAGTTCTTCATCAAGCGCCGCTCCATCCCGCGGTAACCTGCTTTCGTCGCCAGGAGGGATGCGAGAGCGGCCGAATCGGACGGTCTCGAAAACCGTTGTGTCCTATGGGCACCGTGGGTTCAAATCCCACTCCCTCCGCCGGTCCGAGTGGCCGGGCCCTACCTGGCCCGGCCGAGGTGCTCGGCCAGGAACTCGAAGGAGTGCCGGCACGTCTGCTCGACGATCTCGTCCGGCGTGCCCTCGAGATCCAGCCGGACTGCGTCGTCGCATCCATCGGCGGAGATGGCCACCCAGACCGTCCCCGGGGGCTCGCCGTCTTGGGGCTCGGGGCCACCAACTCCGGTAACGGCCATCGCCACCGTGGCGTCGAGGAGCTTGGCGACGCCGCGGGCCATGTCCAACGCCGCCTGGCGGCTCACCACCGGACCAGGCCGAACACCGAGCACCTCATGCTTGACGTCGGACGCATAGGCGACCACCGCCCCCCGGTACCATCGGGACGCCCGCGGGCGCTGAGCCAGCTGGCCGGAAAGCTGGCCGCCCGTCAGTGACTCAGCCACGGCCAGAGTGTCGCCGCTCTCAGTGAGCATTTCGACAATCTTGTCGCGCGGGGAGGGCAAGGGGCTCAAACCGTGTACCTGCTCGCGGCCAGTCTCATGCTGCCTCCAGCCTTGATCATCTGCGCTCCCTCTCGCCTCCGACGATGGATCTCTACCCGCGGTAAGCCGCCCGACACTCACGCGATGGCGGGGAAAGCCAAGCGGCGCTAGTGCAGAAGGCGGACCGCGGCGGTCGTGGCGGCCGCCGAGGCTACCACGAGCAGGAACGGGGCCCGGAGCAGCTGGGCCGCCGCGGCCGTCGCCAGGCCGACCGCTCGGGCGTCGACCGCGAGATGGCGACCGGTCGAAACGGTCTGCGTGGCGATGAGGGTGGCGAGCAGGGCGACGGGGAGAAGGTCGGCGATTCGGGCTGCACGGCGGTCGTTGAGTATTCGCTCGGGCACCGACAGCCCGGCCCGCTTGAGCAGATAGCAGGTAACGGAGGCACCGACGATCGCAGCCCACAGGGTCATCCTTTTCCCCGACCTTCCAGACGAAGGCCGGCGCCCACGGTCATGACTGCGGCCAGCAGAACCGGGACGCCTGGGGGCACCAAGGGCACCGACGCCAGGGCCACCAGCGCGGCGGCCAGCGCCACCGCCCAGGTGTGCCGGCCCTTCATGCGGGGGGCGAGGAGGGCGACGAAGGCGGCGGGCCCGGCCGCGTCGAGGCCCAGCGTCTTCGGGTCGGGAATGGCCTGGGCGCCCAGGGCTCCGATGACAGTGCCCAAGTTCCAGAGGCCGAACACCGACAGCCCGGTGGCCCAGAACGCCAGCCGAGCGGCGTCGTCGGAGCCGGCGGCCAACGCCATGGCCGTGGTCTCGTCGATGACGAACTGGGCCGCCAGGGCGGTCCCTCGCCCGCGGCCACCGATCACCCGGGAGAGGCGAAGGCCGTAGAAGGCGTTCCGGGTGCCGAGCAGGACTGCCGTGGCGGCCCCGGCCAGGGCACTGCCGCCCCCGCCGACCAGCGTCACCATGGCGAACTGCGAGGCCCCGGTGAACATGAGCAGCGACAGCGCCGAGGTCTGAAGCAACGAGAGGCCCGCAGCGGTGGAAAGAGCCCCGAAGGACAGGCCGTAGGCGCCGGTGGCGACGCCGATGCCGAGGGCGTTGCGGACCGTGGCCCGCCGGGCGTGGTCGTCGATCGACACTGGTCAACCGTATTTGCAACAGGCACGAGCCGGTCGCGGATTTCTACCCGGTCACCGCAGGCGTGGGGTCCACTTGATCGGGACGCTCGACGCCCAGATCGGCCGCGATCGTGACGTAGTACTCTGCCTTGGCCTCCAATTCTGCCAGGAAGCCGTCCAGCACGGCCCGCTTGGCCCGAACCTGCTGGCGCATGCGGGCGTTGATGGCGATCGCTTCGGCCACGATCTCGCGGCGGCGTTCGAGGGAAATCCCTCGCTGAGCCTCGGCCTTCAATTCGGCCAGGCGGTCCTCGGACTCGAGGATCTCCCGGATGCGTTCCAGGTCGAAGTCCATCACGCTGCGCAGTTCGATGATGCGCCGGAGGCGAGCGGCGTCGGCATCGGTGTAGCGACGGCTGCCGCCCGGGCTGTGCCCGGGCGCCAGGAGGCCCACTTCCTGGTAGTAGCGCAGGGTGCGGGTGGTGACACCGGCCTGTTGCGCCACCTCGCCAATGCGCCGGCTGGCGCCCGGGTCGACGGTCATGCCGGTACCCGCTTCCCGGGCTCCGATGCCTCCCGGGCGTCGGCGGCCCGATCGTCGGCGGCCCGATCGTCGGCGCCCGCGACGGACAACGACTCGGCCCCGCTGCCACCCTCGTCGTGGACGTACTTGGCGCCGCGCATCCAGGAGGCCCACGCGGCGATGAGCGACATGATCATCGACGCCGTCAAGGTGATCCGCAGGCCCTTCATGAACGGTCCCGAGATCAGGTTGGGGAAGAACCGCTTCCCCGTGATGGTGGCCCACTGGGCCGGGCTCACATGGGCCGCGGCTGCGCTCCCGAGCAGCTTCTCCATCGGGTTGTAACCGAGGAAGGCGCTGAACAGGCTGCCGACGGGGGGCAGTCGGGCCACCTTGGCGGCGGCGGCGGGCGCCACGCCATTGGCCTGGAGATTGGCGGCCATCGTGTGGGGCAGCGACGCGGACAGGCCCAGCACCATGAGCGAGAAGAAGATGCCGATCGACAGCACCATGCCGGTGTTCATGAACGTGGCCCGCATCCCCGAACCTGCGCCGCGCTGGCGGGCCGGGAGGCTGTTCATGATCCCCGTCGTGTTCGGGGCGGCGAACAGGCCCATCCCGATGCCATTGAGCAGCAACAGGGAGCCGAAGATCGGGAAGCTGAAGTTGGCCGGAAGGAATGACAGCAAGAGAAAGGAGAGCGCCGCCACCAACATCCCACCCGTGGCGAAGGGCCGGGCGCCGTGGCGGTCCGACAACCAGCCCGACACCGGCCCGGCCACAAGGAAGCCGAAGGTGAGCGGGAGCATGTAGATCCCCGCCCACAGGGGCGTGCGTTCGAAGCTGTAGCCGTGCAAGGGCAACCAGATCCCCTGCAACCAGATGATGAGCATGAACTGCAGGCCGCCCCGACCGATGGACGACAGCAGGCTGGCCGTGTTGCCCGTCCAGAACGCTCGGATCTTGAACAGGTCGAGGTGGAACATGGGGTCGGGCACCCTGGTCTCGATCCACCCGAACAGCAGGAGTACGGCCACGCCGCCCAGCAGCTCGAACAGCACCCACGGCCCGGTCCAGCCCATGTTGTGATGACCGTGGGGCAGAAGGCCATAGGTCAGGCCCACCAGGATCATGACCAGTCCGACGCCGAAGGTGAGGTTGCCCCACCAGTCGACATGGGCCTTGGTGGTGATACCGGTCTCGCCCAACTTGAGGTAGGCCCACACGGTCCCGAACAGACCGATCGGCACGTTGATCCAGAAGACGGCCCGCCAGTCGACCGCGGCCAGGATGCCGCCCGCCACCAGGCCGATGAACGACCCGGCGATGGCCGCGACCATGTTGATCCCCATGGCCATGCCCCGCTGCTCCACCGGGAAGGCGTCGGTCAGGATGGCGGTGGAGTTGGCCATCAACAGCGCCCCGCCGATCCCCTGCACCACCCGCCAGGCGATCAGCCAGACGGCGCCCTGGCGCCCGGTGAAGGGGCACAGGGACAACGCCAGGGACGCACCGCTGAACACCGCGAACCCGGCGTTGTACATCCGGACCCGGCCGAAAATGTCACCGAGCCGCCCGAAGGTCACCACCAGGACCGCGGTGACAACCAGGTACCCCATCAGCATCCACAGCAGGTAGCCGATGTTGGCCGGCTGCAGCGGATCGAGGCGGATGCCCCGGAAGATGGCGGGCAGCGAGATGAGGACGATGGACGCGTCCAGGGCCGCCATGAAGATCCCGAGCGTGGTGTTGGACAGCGCCGTCCATTTGTAGCGATCAGGGTGGCGAGTCGGGGTGGGGGGCGGGGCCAACCCGTTGGTTGCGACGTTCACGCGCGTCTCCTCTCTCCAGCCGAGCGCCGCCCCACCCTACCGTCCTACCTTGACGTTAACGTCAATGTCTTCGCCCGAGATCCCGCCCTCTCGCGGGCACTAGCGTGAAGCCCAGTCATGTTTGAGCGCTTCGCCGAGGAGGCCCGACGAGCGACGGCCCTGGCCTCGGAAGAGGCCAGGCGGTTGAACCATGACTTCATCGGCACCGAGCACCTGCTCCTTGGCCTGGTGGCGTCGGCGGAGGGGACCGCCTTCTCGGTGCTCACCGAACTCGAAGTGACGCTCGACGAGGTCCGCCAGAAGGTGGCGGAGCGGGTCCACGCCCCGGGCAGCGGGAAGGTGGACAGCCCTCCGTTCACGCCCCTGGCCAAGAAATCGCTCGAGCGGGCGCTGCGTGAGGCCCTGCAGCTCAGCTCGGCCCAGATCGAATCGGAGCATCTGCTGCTGGGGCTCATCGCCGTGCCCGACGGTGGTGGGGCGCGGATCCTGGCCGAGCTGGCCGGCAACCTGGACCAGGTGCGCGAAGCGGTTTTGATCCGGGTCGGCCCCCGTCCCACGCCCGGTGAACCCGTCGAGCAGTCCAAGGCGCCGGTGACGGCTCGTACCCTGCGCCGCTGGGCCTCCCAGGGCCGCACGGTGCTGCGCCCCCTGCTCAGCGGCGCGACCGAACCGGCGGGGCTGGGGTCAGCCGAAGTGGTCGGACCGCCACCGCGTTGTCCCAACTGCCAGTCGCCCTTGGCCACCGAGGCCCGCTACCGCCAACTTACCGTCCCGGCGGGCACCGAAACGGAGGGCCCAGAAGGGGCGGGCCCAGAAGGGGCGGGGCCAGAAGGGGCGGCTCCGGAACCGGAAGGCGCGGGCGGGACGGATGATCCCGATCCGGTCCCCCGGGAAACCGTCGTCATCACGGTCGTGTACTGCGGGCATTGCGGCATTGCCTTCGGGGTGGCGTAGCCGCCGGGAACCGCGCCCCGTGCCGGTCCGTCACGACCGCGTGACCACCACCCGGCCGGACATGTTGCTGTGGATGGTGCACCGGTAGGCGTAATTGCCGGCCTGGTGAAGGTGTGGGTGAAGGACCCACTCGTTTGGTCCGGGCTCCCCCAGTCAGTGCCGGCCGCCGGAGCCGTGGTGGTCCCTCGCACTGCCGCCGCTGCCGCCGCTCCCGCTCGCACTGCCGCCGTTGCTGCCGCTGCCGCCACACGCGGCCAGTACCGCCCCGGCCGCCACCGCCACCGCGACCGCGACCCGTTTCATTGCCAGCGGTCGAGAACGTCGAGCAGTTCGGGTAGGGGCCCAATGACGGCATCCGGCTCGACGTCGTAGCCGGGCACCCCGCCGTGGGGTCGTAGCACGCCCCGGAGGCCGGCCTGCTGGGCGCCGAACACGTCGTCGTAGGCCCGGTCGCCCACCATCACGGCCCGGCTCGGATCGGCCACGCCCACCGCGTCCAGGGCCGCCCGAAAGGCGCTGGCATGCGGTTTGCTGTAGGTCAGCTCGCTGGTATAGAGGCGGGCGTCGATGTAGTCGACCAGGCCGTCACGGGCGAGGAAGTGCTCGTGGAACTCCCGCGGCCAGTGGGTGTTCGACAACAACCCCACCTTGAGCCCCCGCTCCTTGAGGGCGGCCAGCACCGCCCCGGCCGCGGGGTCGTGGCGGATGTGCGGGGTCCATGCGTCCAGGTGACCCTGGGTTGCCTCCTCGATGACCGCCGCGGCCACGTCCAGGTGCAGCGCCTCTGACGCCTTGGCCAGCAGCTGGGCCAACGTGAAGCTGCGCTGGTCCAGCGGGATGCCGGCCCACGCCTCCGCTTCCACGTCGACCAGGCGGTTGCGGATTTCGTCCTCGCGGCGGTGATCGCTGCCGGCAGCGAGGTGCTGGGCCGCCATGCGCCACATGTCCTCCATGTCGATATCGACATAGACCGAGAGCGTTCCGCCCCAGTCGAAGATCACGGCTTCGATCACGTCGCGTCGGCCTGGCTTCCGTTTCCGGTCGAGGCTCGATTGTCCAGCCAGCGGCGGAAGCCGGCCGCGTTCGAATGGATGCCGTTCAGCGTCTCCAACTTCTCACGCTCGGCCGGATCGCGGCCGCTCAACTCCCCGCCGAACGCCGCCTCCAACGCGGCTGCGATATCGCGGCCTTCTTTCCAGGCCGCCTCGGCCACCGCGGCCCAGCGGTGCAGGATCTCCTCCGCCTCTTCCAGCATGGGCAAGGGATCGGGGAGCAGGCCGTAGTGGGCCAGCGCCACGCCCGCCGGTTGGCGGTCCCGAAACCGGTGCAGCGACGTGACGGCCAGGTCGAGGTCGAAATCGGGCGGCGGGGCGGCCGGGCGGATGATTCCCGCGCCGGGAAGGCGCACGCCGACCGCGTCTCCGGCGAAGAGGATGCCGCTCTCGGTGTCGTGCAACGCCAGGTGGTGCTTGGCATGGCCGGGGGAATCGACCGTCACGAGTTGCCGGTTGGGCCCGATGGCGATGGTGTCACCGTCCTCCAGGACCTGGATGCGCTCGGAGGGCGTCGGGTCGAGACGGCCGTACAGGCTGTCCAGCAACGGGCCGTACACCCGCGCCGCCGAGTCGACCAGCCTGGTCGGGTCAACGAGGTGGCGGGCCCCTTTCGGGTGGACGTAGATCGTGGCCTTGGGAAAGGCCCGGGCGACGTCGCCGACTCCACCCGCGTGGTCGAGGTGGATGTGGGTAATAGCTACGCCGGCCAGGTCGTCGGCGGATACGCCGTGGGCCTCGAGGGCGTGCAGGAGGGCGGGAACCGAGGACTGGCTGCCCGTTTCGACCAGCACGGGCGCGGGGCCTTCGACCAGGTAGCCGGCCGTGACCTCTTCCCAGCCACCGAGCAGGGTGTCGATCTGCAGCACTCCGGGACCGATGTACTCCGTCATGGGCGCCGACCCTACTGGCCTATGGCATGGTGACGACATGGCCTCTCCATCGCCCGGTTTCGACACCAGCCGGGTTTCTCCGTCCGACGCCAACGTCACCGTGCGATCGCTGCCCCGCCGCTTCGCCGAGGCGTTCGATCGAGCCGACAGCCCCGACGACCTGGTCCGCCGGCCGCCTGAAGGCGGGCTGTCGCCGCTCGAGCACGCCGCCTGGACGGCGGAGGCGCTGGAGGCGATCGGATCGGCGCTGGGCCGCGTGCTGGTTGCGGGCGACCCCCAGGTGGAGCTCCCCCCGGTCAATCCCCCCGGGGCGACAGGCGGCGGGGGCGGGGATCCGGCCGCGGTATTGGCGCGCCTCGGCGACGCGGCCCGGTCGCTGGCCGACGCCATGGCCGATGGGCACGGCCAAGACTGGTCCCGCACCGGGCGCACGCCGAGCGGCAACGTGTCGGCCCTCGACATTGCCCGCCTCGCCGTGAGGATAGGGGTCGAGCACTTGCGGGCGGCCGAAGAGGAACTCAAACCCAGAAGGGGGTAAAGGAGACCCGGGCGGCCGCGGCCCGGTCCCGAGGTTTCGGGTCTCGGAGGCGGGGGAATCTGCTCTTCAATGGCGGGACCTGGAATGCAAGGAAGAAGTTGAGTATGCGAAACGTCCAACGAGTCGAAACCAGGCGGGACCGAAGGGCACTGGCCAGGGACGCGGGAATGGGGCGAGTCTCTGTGATCAGCGTCCTGGCCGGCGCCCTTACCGGACTGGCCGGATTGGCGTTGTTGACGGTGCTGGCCAGCACCGTCGTGGTCGGCATCAACGGCGGCACCAACTTCGCCTCGTGGACTGGCGGACAGTTCAAGACTGCGGCCGCGGTGATCCTGGTCGCGGCCATGTTCCTTTCTTTCATGCTCGGCGGCTATGTCAGCGGCCGCATGTCACGGCGCGGCGGCGCGACTCACGGCCTGCTGGCCGGGGTGATCGGCGCGGTCCTGGCCGCGGTGTTGGCCTTGGCGGTGGTCGGCATCGGGGCGGACACCGGATTGGCCCGAGTGGCTCGGCACATCCAGGTCGCCGACACCTGGAACCAGTGGCGTTATTTCATTCTCATTGGCGCCCTGGTGGCCATCGCCGCCTTCGTGCTGGGCGGCCTGGTCGGCGGTGTCCAGGGCGAACGGTGGCACGGCAAGCTGCTGGCCCGGGCCGTGGACCCGACATATGGCCCGGAGGCTGAGGAACGAGCCGAGGCCCGCAAGCGTCTTACCGACGCGGAGGTGGCCCGGCTGGCCTCGGCCAACCACGTGGCGCGGGTGACCGCGACGAGCAAAGCGGCGCAGACGACGGGCGAGACTCCCACCACTACTCCCCTCCGGCCGGTAGTCCCGGCCACGCCGGCGGCGTCACCGGCGCCAGACCGTTCGACAGTCGCAACGGGCGAACTCCGAGACCGGAATGCCGTCGTCAACGGCGGCCCCGGGCCTGCCGATACCCAGCCCGCCACCGAGGCGGGGCAGCCGAGGAGCCGCCACCACCTGCTCGGGCGTCGATAGCGGGGGGTTCGCTGGATATTGCGTGTTTACACGCCCAAAAATATTGCGTGTGTACACGCCCAAAAATATTGCGTGTGTTCACGCCCAAAAATATTGCGTGTGTTCACGGCCAAAATCCAGCGAAACCCTCCCGCACATCAGCACGGACTCCCCGCGGAGCGGGGGCGTCTAAGCGAGTGAGACCAACTCGAGGAAATCCTCGCTCCAGGCATCGACTGTCCCATCGGGCATCAGCAGCACTTCGTCAGGGTCCAGTTCGGCCACAAAGGCGCTGTCGTGGCTGACGACGACCATGGCGCCCGGCCACGCCGCCAGCGCCTGTCCGATCGCTTCCCGTGAAGGCGGGTCGAGATTGTTGGTCGGCTCGTCCAGCAGCAACAGGTTGTGCCGACCCGCGACCAACTGGGCCAGGGCCAGCTTGGTCTTTTCCCCACCTGACAGCGTGGCCGCGTTCTGGAAGGCCATCTCGCCGGTCAAGCCAAACATCCCGAGGAGACCTCGCATCGCCATCTCAGGCATGGGTCCGGCCGCCGATTCCCGCATGTGGTCGAGCACGGCGACGCCGGCTCGGATGCCCTCGTGCTCTTGGGCGTAATAGCCCAGGGAGACGTCGAGGCCCCACCGGGCCGTGCCGGCCGAGGGCTCTGACACCCCCGCCAGTATGCGCAGCAGGCTGGTCTTGCCCGCCCCGTTGAGCCCCATGACCAGGAGGCGCCGGCCCCGTTCGACCGCAAAGTCGACGCCTTCGAACACGGGCGGCCCGCCGTAGGCCTTGGCCAGCCCGGTCACTTCCAGAACGAGTCGACCGGAGTGGGGAGGCTCCGGTAGGCGGACCCGGTACTTGCGCTCCTTGGCCGGGCCGGTCACCGCCTCCGATTGCAGGCGGCTGACGCGCCGGTCGATGGTCTTGGCGACCCGAGCCCGTTTGGCCGTCTGGTGGCGCATGGCGTCGGCCAGCGATCCGAGCCGCTGGATCTCGGACTTCTGGCGCTCGGCCAGTCGACTCATGCGTTCCTCGTCGGCCGCCCGTGCCTTGCGGTACTGGGAGTACGTGCCCCTGTACTCGACCATGTCACCCTCGTCCAGGTGGAGAACGCGGGTGATGGCGGCATCGAGCAGATGCAGGTCATGGCTCACGACCAGCAGGGCGCCGCGATAGGTGCGAAGGAACCCCATGAGCCAGTTCTTGGCGTCGCTGTCGAGGTGGTTGGTCGGCTCGTCCAGCAGCAGGACATCGCTGCCCGCGAACAGGATCCGCGCCAGCTCGATGCGGCGGCGCTCGCCCCCGGACAGCACCGTGATGGGCAGGTCGACCCGATCGGGCGCCAGGCCCAGGCCGTGGGCCAGCCGGCGCACGTCTGACTCCGCCCCGTAGCCGCCGTCGCCCCGGAAGGCGTCTTCGGCTCGGGAGAACCGGTCCACATTGCGCTCCGACGGGTCGTCCTCGACCGCCAGCCGGAGCTTCTCCAGCCGGCGGGCCGCTTCGTCCAGGCCCCGGCCGGAAAGCACATGGCCCAAACCGGTGGCGTCGACACCCGAGCCGCGGGGCCTTGGGTCCTGGGGCAGGTAACCCAGATCGCCGCGGTGCACACAGGTGCCCGCGGCCGGGGGTGCTTCCCCCGCCAGCACCTTGAGCAGGCTGGTCTTGCCGGTACCGTTGCGCCCCACCAGCCCGACCTTCTCGCCCGCGCGCACGGCGAAGGACGCCTCGACCAGGGTGAGCCGCCCTCCCACTTCCACGCTGAGATCGCGGGCCTGGAGCACACCCCCATGATGACGGCTCAACGGAGGTATCGGCGAAACGTTTACCGTGGGCGGCGTGGCCCGGCCCCGTCGAACCGTCCCGCAACACGACCGGGACGCCGGGGGCGACGCCGGGCTGCTGGCCGCCAAGGCGGCGCTACGGGAGGAGGTGTGGACCGGGCTCGGCGAGGCGGGCGTCAGCAGGTTTCCTGGTCCTCGGGGACGCATCCCCAACTTCGTCGGGGCCGAAGCGGCGCCCCGGCGCCTGGCGGCCACCCAGGAATGGGAGGGTGCCGCGACGGTCAAGGCCAATCCCGACTCGCCCCAGTGGCCGGTGCGCCAGCGGGCCCTCGAGGACGGCAAGACCGTTTATATGGCGGTTCCCCGCCTGGCCCAGGAACGGCCGTTCTTCCTGCTCGACCCAGCCCGGTTGGCCGATTCGTTCCGGGCCGCCTCGTCCATCAAGGGAGCCTCCCGATCGGCCCTGACCGTCGATCTGGACCAGCTCGAGCCCGTGGATCTCGTGGTCGCGGGCTCGGTCGCGGTGGGGGAGGACGGCGCCCGGTTGGGCAAGGGCGGCGGCTTCAGCGATCTCGAGTTCGCCCTCGCGTCGGCGGCGGGGTTGATCGGGCCGGACACGACCGTCGTCACCACCGTCCACGAGCGCCAGGTGCTCCCCGCCGGGGTCATCCCGACCACGGCCCACGACACCGGGGTCAACATCATCGTGACCCCGGAACGAGTCATTCGAGCGCCTCGCCCGGGGAACCGGCCCCCGCCCACGATCCGGTGGGAGGAGCTCACCGAGGAAAAGATCGTCGCCATCCCCCTCCTGGCCCGCCTGCGAGGCCGCTAGCCCGCGCGGCGTCCCCCTCGTCCGATGGCCCCTTCGGCATCCATGGTCACTATGACGAGATCGCCCGTTCGGGACCCGTCCGAGGGCCGCTAGCCCGCCCTTCCGTCGGGGCCGTCGCTGTCGGGTGGCTGGGCGCTCGGATGTTCGGCTCGCTCCCCCCGGCGCCGGGCCTCGGACTCGGCCCGGGAAGTGATCTCCCGGATGGGGCGCCCGACCCGTCGGGCCACCCGGGCCACATCGTCGAACTCGGCCTTGATGCGCCCGGGACTCACCTTGACCCGGACCGGGAAGCCGTCGACCTCAACCTCCCCCTGATCGCGGCGGGCCAGCCAGCGGGTGAGCGTCTGGCCCCGCACCCCGAGCGTGCCGGTCTCGGCCATGAGGACCTTGACGACCTGATCGGCCAGGGCGGGATCGCACAGGGTGCTCACGACGTGAGCGGGACGGCCCTTCTTCATGATCATGGGGGTGATCCAGGCATCATGGGCCCCGGCCGCGAGCAGCTCCGTGACGGTGTGGGCCAGGACCTCGCCGGTCGCGTCATCGAGGTTGGCTTCGAGCAGGACAGTCGGGAAGCCCGTGCTGACCAGCGACTCGATGGCCGCACCCTCGGCCAGGGTGGCCCGTCCGATGACGACCTGGGTGGCATTGGGCAGACCGTCGAGGTCCCGGCTGCCGGCCCCGAAGCCGCTCACGTCCACCCGCATCGGGGGCATGGGACCCCAACCGACCGCCAGGGCAGCCAACAGGGCCGCCCCGGTCGGCGTGGTGAGCTCCACCTGCAGGTCCCGCCCGTAGGTGGGCGCGCCCCGTAACAACTCGACGACCGCGGGCGCCGGGTTGGGCAGGGCGCCGTGGCTGCTCCGGATCATCCCCGAACCGGTGGCAACGGGACTGGAGTGGATCTCGTCGACGCCCAGCAGTTCCAACGCGGCGCATGTCCCGACGATGTCGACAATGGCGTCGATCCCACCCAACTCGTGAAAGTGGACCTGGGAAGGGGGCCGCCGGTGCAGCCGGCCCTCGACCTCGGCCAGGGCGGCGAAGGTGGCCAGCGCCCGTTGCCTCACCCGCTCCGGCAGCCGGGCCTCGGTGATGAGACCGGCGATGTGGGCGTGGGTACGGACCACGCCGGTCTCGGCCGCCTCGACGTTCACATAGGTGGCGGCCACACCGCCGCGCAGCACCGGCTCGGCGCTGATGCGCCAACCCTCGATGGGCAGGGCCCGCAACACCTCGACGACCGCCTCGAGGTCGGCCCCGGCGTCGACCAGGCTGCCCAGCGCCATGTCGCCCGCGATCCCGGCGAAGCAATGCCACCAGGCGACGGTGGTCACGTGTGACCCGACTTTCCCGGTGTGGCGCCCAGATGCCGCGGCCCCTCAGGGCCGGAAGGGCGGAGCCGCCATGGAGGCCGGAGCGTCATGTCGGCTCCTTGCTTTCTATCGCGATGGCGGGTCCGAGGATGCGGGCGGCGGCGCAGGCGGCGCCGAAGCCGTTGTCGATCCCCACCACCACGACCCCGGCCGCGCACGACGCCAGCATCGCCAGGAGGGCGGTGACACCCTCCAGGCCGGCGCCGTACCCGGCGCTGGTCGGTACCGCGATCAGGGGCGCACCGGTCAGGCCGCCGATGACGCTGGCCAGTGCCCCTTCCATACCCGCCACCGCCACGACCACGTCGGCGTCGGCCAAATCGTCCAGCACATCGACCAGGCGGTGGATTCCCGCCACGCCGCAGTCGGCGACGAGGGCGGCTTTGAAGCCGAAGGCAGCCAGGGTCGCCTGGCATTGGTCGGCGGCGGGTAGATCGGCGGTGCCGGCGGTGACGATGAGGACCTTCTCCGGGCGGCCGGGCGCGGGGCGCCAGACGACGGTTGTCCCCGTGCGGACGCCGCCCAGGTTGGCTTTCATGGCCGCCTCAGCCTGGGCATCATTGACGGTGGTCAGCAACACCGGCCCGCCATGGGGGACCGACAGGAGTTCCGTAACGATCCCTGCGCACTGGGCTGGGGTTTTTCCCCGTCCATACACGGCTTCGGGGAGACCTTGGCGGAGGGAGCGGTGGTGATCGACCCGGGCGTACCCCAAGTCGGCGAACGGCAGGCGCTGCAGCGCCCGCACCGCCTCGTCGGGGCTACAGGCGCCCGAGCGGACCTGGTCGAGCAGATTTCGAAGGGCGGCGGCATCCATGACCGCCCTATCCTGCCCGCACCATGAGTGATCGCGCCTCCGGGCCCCCCCGCATCGGCTTCCTCGGGCCTCCCGGCACGTTCTCCGAGGAGGCGCTGCTGTCAGAGCCCGACCTGGCCGCGGCGGAGGTGGTGCCCCTGCCGACGTTCCCCGACGTGGTGGCGGCGGTGGAGGCGGGACAGACCGACCTGGGATTCCTGGCCATAGAGAACTCGATCGAGGGGACGGTGAACACCAACCTCGATGCCCTGGTGTTCGAGCGGGACCTTTTGATCGTGCGCGAGGTTGTTCTGGTCATCCAGCAGAACCTGCTGGCGCCGCCGGGGACCCAGCTGGAGGAGATCAAGCGGGTGGTGTCGTTCCCCCACGCCACGGCCCAATGCCGCCGGTGGCTGCATGCCCACCTCCCTGGGGTCGAGGAGGTGGCGGCCGCCTCCACCGCGGAAGGGGTGCGGATGGTTGGCGAAGAAAAGCCCGATGCGACCGCTGCGATCGGGACCAGGCTGGCGGCATCGTTGTACGGACTGGACGTGCTGGCGTCGGATATCGAGGACCACGACGACAACGCCACCCGCTTCGTCCTGGTGGCCCGGCCCGAGCACGGGATCCCGGAACCGACCGGGCATGACAAGACCAGCATCGTGTGCTTCCAGTTCGACGACAAGCCGGGGAGCCTGCACGGGATCCTGGGTCAGTTCTCGGCCCGCAACCTCAACCTGACCAAGCTGGAGTCCCGCCCGACCAAGAAGGGGCTCGGGGATTACTGCTTTATCATCGACCTCGACGGTCACGTCGATGACGAGGTGGTCGCCGATTGCCTGCGCGACCTGCACGCTACCCTGCCGGCGGTGAAGTTCCTCGGGTCGTATCCCGCGGCCGGGGCCCACGGGCCCGAGCGGCGCCGGGACGCGGAGGCGGCGTGGCGGGCCGCGGACGAGTGGATCGGCGCACTGCGGGGCCGGATCCGGAGGCAGGGGCCCGGGTAGGGTGTTTCGGGCTCAGGGAGGGATGGCAGAGCGGCCGAATGCGAAGCTCTTGAAAAGCTTTGGGATGCAAGTCCCCGTGGGTTCAAATCCCACTCCCTCCGCTCCCGCTCATTCAGGG
>JALYXV010000287.1 GCA_030947025.1 Actinomycetota bacterium
CGCGGCGGGCGCGGCGGGCGCGGCGGTCGCGGCCGGGGAAGGCGCGGCCGGGAGCACCGCCGCGACCAGCCCAGCGGCAACCAGCGCGGCCGTAACCAGACGGGCCGAAGGACGCCTCACATAACCGTCGCGTATCAGGCCGAGGGTTCCAATGCCGCGCGGAAGAATACCCGCACATGCTCGAGCCGCTCGTCCAACGCCTGGGCCGACAACGGATCGCGGGCCAGGAGGGTTTCGAGAAACGGAACGTCGCTGAAATAGCTCAATAGCGCGCCATAGCCAGTGAGCAGCAATTGAGCGGGATCGTGGCGGCGGAACCGCCCGGCCGCCATCTCCTTGGACAGGAAGCCCGCCGCTCGGTCCAGCTCCGGGCGTAGCATGGTGGCCAGCTCGGAGGCCAGACGGCTTCCGCCCTCCAGCGCCTCGCGACGGAAGATGCGCACGAAATCCGGGTTCTCCCGGACGAAGTCGAAGCTGTCATCGAGGACCCGGTCGATCTGGGCCCAGCCGTCGCGCGGGGACGACGCTGATCTCCCGATACGTCGGAACCAGTCCGCCAGGGCGGTCTCGAACACCTCGCGGTACAGCGCCTCCTTGGACTCGAAGTGGTACAGCAGGCTGGGTCGACGGATCCCGACGTCCTCGGCGATGTCGTTGAGCGAGGTGCCGTCGTAACCGTGCTCGGCGAAGCGCCGGAGCGCCGACGCCAAGATGGCGTCACGAGTCGACACCGATGTCGGGGCGGCAGCCGTCGGTGTCGCCATTGTCCCCAGGGTACCGGTCGGCGGTCAGGGAATCTGAGATTCGGCTCAAGCGGCGATGTTCGGTTGGCGATGTTCCCACCGTGGCCCCTAATCGGAGAGTGCGCCGTCTGTCCTGGCCGTCGCGGCACCAGCCCGAGGAGGGCTTCACCCTCGTCGAGGTGCTGGTTGCGATGGTCCTCATCTCGACCGCGCTACTCGTTCTGGCCGCCACCATGTTCAACGCCTTTGCCTCAATCGGTTTCAGCCGTCAGCGGGATACTGCCACCCAGCTGGCCAACCAGGCCATGGAGCAGATCAAGGCACTCAACTTCAGTGACCTGGCGATGAGCGTCACCGACCTCACGACGCCGGCCGACCCGCTCGTCACCTGCACGTCCGGGGCGGCGCCATGCACCTTCAAGGGCCGCACCATTCCCACCGTATCCACCGGTTCGCCGCCTGCGCCGCTGTTCCCCCATACCACGACGATCAAGCCGGCGCCGGCGGTGTCCACCTACACCATCTCGAGTTACCTGACTTTTGACCCGTCGAACAACAAGCAGGCGCTGGTCGCAACTGTCCGGGTGACGTGGGACAAGGCAGTACAGGGCACGGGGTCGACGGCCGCAGGCGCATTGGGAGCGGTTGTCCAGATCGAGAGCACCATCTTCGCCACCGGACCACTGGCCGTCGGCAACGGTGGTGGCAACGGTGGCCACGTTTGGAATGCTCAGGCCCAATCCAACCCCGGCACCATCTCCGTCAGCGGCACCCTCCTGGGCACGAGCCTGGCAAATGTTCAGTTCGGGCCGGGCAGCGCGACCGCCACGATCGCGGCTGACGGCACCGCGTCGGCGACGGGTGCAGTAGGCGCGAGTGTCCTCCAGCTCGTGGCCGCCGGGCCCTTGCTCAACAATCCCGGAACGAGTGCGTCCGCCACCTCTCCGCCCGGCAATCCGGTCAGTTCCACACCGACGCCGCAGAACGATACCGGGCTGCTGGGAACGCAATCAGCCAGCCTGGTGCAGGGCCTGAACTTGGTCGGCGCGTCCCTCGGGATCAACTTCGCCGCCAGCGGCGGTGTCGGTCCGACCGCGACCGTGAAGGCGCTGGCGGCCAACTCGGCCAGCGCGGCGTCCAACAACTTCTCCGGCCAGACCCTGCCCGGTTCGTCGCTGCCCTACGCCCAGGGTTTCGCCCAGCAATCCGGCCTGGTCTCGTTGAACCTCAATCTGGGGCTGACCGTGCTCGGCATCACGACGAACCTGCTGAGCCTTCCGCTCATCAACTTGACCCCTCTGGGCAACTACGCCCCGGACCTGGCAACCGTTTGCCAGCAGTTGAACTCCGGCGCCGGGTGCGCCGGCGCCATGCCCGACACTGCCAACATCACCAACGGGGTCAGCCAGGCCCTGCCTGCCGGTCCCGCCATCGTGGCCCAGGCCCAGAAGACCTTCTCGCAGATCTCGGTGCTCCCGACCGTCGGGCTGCTCAATCTGACCGGGTTCACGACGGCGGCATCGGCGGCCGCCGGTCCTGGTACCAGCGCCAACGGCAGCGCCGCCAGCACCGGGACACTCTCGGTCCTCGGCGCCGGTCTCCCCTTCAGCTCACTTCTCGGCGGCCTGACCCGAGCCGCGCCCAGCATCACGGTCGGCGCGCTGGGCCTGCTGAACGTGAGCGTGACCGCCAGCACGGGCGCCGCGACCACCGGGGCGCACACGGCCTCGGTGAGCGCCCCGCTGAACCTGACCGTGACCGTCAGCCTGGCCGGCCTCGTCAACCTCACGATCACCGTCAACCTCGGCAGCGTCAACGCCGGCGCCAGCTATTCATGAGCGCCCGCGGCCGGCGCCGGGGCCGGGACGAAGAGGGCTTCACCTTGATAGAGGTCACCGTCACCTCGGCCCTCATCGTCATCGTTATCGCCATCCTCATGACCCAGCTGACGGGCACCCTGACCACCTTCGGCCGTCAAAGCGATCGGGTGGCAGCCCTGGACCAGGAGACATTGCTGCTGCAGCAGATCGAGCACGATGTCGTTGCCAGCAGCACCCTCAACGTGGTTAACGGGAACGACCTGCAACTCATCGCCATCCTTCCGAGTACCGCGGGGGACGCCGCCAGCTGCGTCGAATACCAGATGTCGTCCGGCCTAGCACCGTCACCCCTGGCGCTGCGACGCCGGGTCTGGGCCATCGGTACCGGCAGCGGGTCGGCGAGGTGGCAGACCCTCCTTACCAGCCTCCGTCTCAACGGTCAGGCGGCGGGATTCGTCATCCCGAACCCGTCGGGAGCCACGCCGTTCTCGACCACTGCTTCGTCGAACGGTCGAAGTGTGGCCATCGACGTAAAAGTCCAAAACGGCTCGTCCCCCGTAGTGGAGTTCACCACCACGTCGACGGGACGGTCGGTCATCGCCAGCGTGTCGGGCGCCGCCGCTTGGACCGCCCAATGTTCATGACTCCGAACGCGTGCCGGTCGATGGCGTCACACGGGGAGCAGCACGAGGAGGGCATCGCCATGATCACGGCGCTGCTCGTCATGATGATCTGTGGCGTGCTGGTCATCGCCTCTCTCGCCCTGGCCACCCACAGCTCGGGGCAGAGCGCGCAGCAGCGGAACCTGACCGCCGCCCTTCACGCGGCCGAGTACGGCCTCCAAGAAGAGATGGCGGCCCTGGCCGCCCCTAACGGCGCCTCTATCTGCCCGCCCACCACGGCCACCGCGCAACTGCTGCCGGATGCCGCCTTGCCGGCTCAATGGTACGCCGTCACCTCACCTACGACGCCCGCGTGCAACCCGGCGCCGAGCGGGACGATAACCAAGGTCATCATCGCCACCGGCTACGCCATCGGCGCAGGCTCATCGCCCCCGTTGACGCCGCCCACCACTGCCGCCACCCGGACCATCGTCGCCCATGTGACCCTCCAGCCGGCCGGGGCAACAAGTAGCGGCGGCTACGGCTTCCCCGATGCCGTCCTGGCCTTGAAGGGTTCAGGCGCTCAAACAGGCAACATCACGGCGTCAACTGCCTACCCGCTCACTGTGACCGGCATCGGCCTCTATGCGCCGACGGTGCGGGCCGACGGGGCCGTCTCCCTGTCGGGAGGGAAGCTCACCCTCGCCACAGGCCAGACGTTCAACTCGCTTTCGTCGTGGGGCAGCGTGAGCCTGACCAGCAATCCGGTGACCGGCAACGTCGCCAGTACCGGTTCGGTCACCTTGGCCACCGGGAGCAACGTAACGGGGAACGTCATCGGTTCGAGCGTGGCCCAGGACAGCCAGTCGACCGTTTCGGGGAACGTCCGCACCGGCACCGCAACCCTGCCCGCCCAGCCGCCCGTGCCGACCTTCACCTACAACTCAGGTGACTGGAGCACCCTGACTGGTGGCGGCTCGCCGACAACGAGCTGCCCTCCTGCTTCAGGCTCCCTGTCCGGGTTCTATTCCGTCTCCGTCTCGTGCACGTTTACCCCCACGGCGGTGAGCGGAACCGTTGCTGTAATCGCGACGGGAAACGCAAACCTGACTGTCAACCTTCCCTCCTACACCGGAGGGAGCCAGCTCTACCTGATTGCGGCGGGGGGAACGGTGACGATCACCGGGGGAGGCACGGGGTTGCCGGTCTTCGTGTACGGATCGGCCGGGGTCACGGTGGGCGGGACGATTGTGGGCCAGCTGGCGGGCGGTAGCATCGCCACTTCCGCGCCGACCAACCTGGATGCCGAGCTGGTGGGCGCGCCGCCCGACTTTGCCTTCCCAACTCCGGTGCCCAGTCCAGCACCCACGGGCTATGTCCCGCAGATCTCCGACGAGTATCTGTGCGCCCCCAAGACAACCACCGCTTGCTGAGAGCCAGTTTGCCTACTTACCGGTAGGTAGGTACCGTGGGACGGTGCCCGCATTCGTCCTCGCGATTCTCGCCGGCTTGGCCGTGTGCCAGCTGGCCATGTTGTTCACCACCGTCTACCTCCACCGAGCCCTGGCCCACCGCTCCCTTCAGCTCCGGCCCGTGGTCGCCATGGGGTGCCGGACCATCTTGTGGATCACTACTGGGATCACGGCTCGCCAGTGGGTCGCGGTCCATCGCAAGCACCACGCCCACACTGACGTGGACGGCGATCCCCACTCGCCCGTGCTCCGGGGCTACCGGGCGGTCCAGTTCGGCAATGTCGCCATGTACCGCAAGGTCGCCAACGACCCGGCCACGGTGGCCCGCTATGCCCGCGACCTTCCCCCGGACCGGTGGGACCGGCTGTTGTTCGACCACGCTCTGTTCGGCCTCAGCATCGGCATCGGGTTCCTGTGCATCACGCTGGGCTGGCGATTCGGGCTGCTGGCGGCCGGGATCCACACCGTCACCTACCTCGTCCTGAACGCCGCCGTCAACGCCGTGGGCCATCGCTTCGGGCGCCGGCCCTACCGCGGCTTTGCCACCAACAGCCAGTGGCTGGCCTGGATGACCATGGGCGAAGGACTGCACAACAACCACCACGCCGCCCCCACCTCGGCCAATCTGGCCCTGGCCCGGCACGAGTTCGACCCGGCCTGGCCCGCCATCGACATCGGCCGCCGGCTGGGCTGGCTCACTGTCCGGCACCCGGTCGCACGAATGGCCGTCCACGACGCCGAGCCCAAGAAGGTCGCGGCGTAACTGCGGCCTCGACGGTCAATGCCCCCCTGACGGGCGAGTGCCGGGAGTAGCCTGCAGGATCCGATGGACATCGTCTCTGCACTGTTCGCCGAGGACATCAACCTGCGGCCCGTCCCGGGACCCTCGACCAGGATCGACCTGACCGGGATTATGTTCTCGCTGCCCGCTCCGACGCCGCCGCCGGTGACGGTGACCCCCCACCTCATCGTCCTGGTCCGGTCCAAGCCCAACGACCCGGGCCAGGGCATCCTGGAAGTGGTATTCACCGACGGCGACGGCGGCGAGGTGGCCCGCAACGTCTCCCCCTTCAACGTCGAGCCCGGCAAGTTCACCTACCGCCTGGTGCGAGGCGAACTGACCTTCAAGCACTACAGCACCATCGAGGCCAACTGCCGCCTACTGCCGGGAGGCACGGTCACGACGGTGCCCCTCACCCTGCTTCCGGTCGTCTGACCCATTCCGCCGATGCGTTTCGCCTCCAGCCTGTCGACCCACCCGGTCACGGCGCTCGCGACCGGCGAGGTGATCGGCCAGGTCATCGAACAGGTGGGCCGGCATCCCGACCTGGCCGTGCTGTTCGTGACCCGGCCCCACGGGGGTGCGCTGGAGGACGCGGCCGACACCGTCTCGCGCCTGCTCGAGCCCACCTTGCTCATCGGCTGCGCGGCCGAGTCGGTCGTGGGCAACCAGCGCGAGATCGAGCAGGCCCCGGCGGTCAGCCTGTGGGCGGGGTTGACCGGGCCCATCGCCCCGGTGCGGCTGTGGGCCGAGTTCGAGGCCGCCGAGTTCGAGCCCGCCGATGACGAATCCGGCCTGGCCGGCCTGGGCGACGGTCGCACCCCGGTAATCGCGGGATGGCCGGACGAGCTTCCGTTCGAACCCCAGGCGCTGATCCTGCTGGTCGATCCCTTCACCTTCCCGGTCGAGTTGCTCCTGCGGGGCCTGGCCGCCGACCACCCCGGCCTGCCCGTCCTCGGCGGCATGGCGTCGGCGGCGCGGGGGCCCGGGGGCAACCGTCTCGCCCTCAATCAACAGGTCTTCACCGAGGGGGCGGTCGGGGCGCTCATCGGCCCCGGGGTGACGGTGTCCAGCGTGGTCTCCCAGGGCTGCCGCCCGATCGGCCGGCCACTGGCGGTGACCCGGGCCGAGGGCAACATCATCTACGAGCTGGCCGGCCAGCCCGCCCTCCACCGCCTGCTCCAGATGGCCAAGGACGGCATGTCGGAACGGGATGTCGAGCTCATCAACCAGGGGCTGCACATGGGCCTCGTCATCGACGAACACAAGGTCGACTTCGGCCGGGGCGACTTCCTCATCCGCAATGTGATCGGCGCCGACCGGTCCAACGGGGCCATTGCCATAGGCGACGCGGTGGAGGTGGGCACCACCGTCCAGTTCCATGTCCGCGACGCCGAGGCCGCCGACGAGGACCTGCGGGAGTTGCTGGCCGACCGCCACGCGGACGGGGTGCTGCTGTTCACCTGTAACGGCCGGGGGTCACGGCTGTTTGACAAACCCGATCACGACGCCGGCGTGATCGGCGACCTCATGGGCGACCCACCGATATCGGGGTTCTTCGCGGCGGGCGAACTCGGGCCGGTGGGAGGGCGCAACTTCGTGCACGGGTTCACCGCGTCGATGGCGCTGTTCGAGGAGACCGCCCCCGACTAGGTCCCCTTCCAGACCCATCATAAAATGCTGTCTCGCCCCAGCCTGGGTAGGGTTGCAGCATGAGCGATCGCGACCTTGAGCAGCTGGCAATCAACGTCATCCGGGGCCTCGCCATGGACGCGCCGCAGAAGGCCAATTCCGGCCATCCCGGCACTGCAATGGCTCTGGCGCCGCTAACCCACGTCCTGTGGACCCGGATACTGCGCCACGATCCGTCCGACCCGGACTGGCCCGATCGGGACCGGTTCATCCTCTCGTGCGGGCACGCGTCCATCCTTTTGTACTCAATTTTGTATCTCACCGGCTATGGCCTCACTCTCGACGACATCAAGAGTTTCCGCCAGCTGCACAGCAAGACGGCGGGCCACCCCGAGGTCCACCATGCGCCGGGCATCGAGGTGACCACTGGCCCCCTGGGCCAGGGGTTCGCCAACGGTGTCGGCATGGGTGTAGCCGAGCGCTACCTGCGGGCCACGTTCGGGGCGGATCTGGTCAACCATCACACCTTCGTGTTCTGCAGTGACGGCGATCTGATGGAGGGGATCAGCCACGAGGCCGCCTCCCTCGCCGGCCACCTCGGCCTGGGCCGGCTGGTCTACGTCTACGACGACAACCACATCACCATCGACGGGCCGACCGAGATGACCCTTACCGACGACGCCGCCAAGCGCTTCGAGGCCTACGGGTGGCACGTCAACCAGCTGGGCGAGGTGGCCAACGAGCTGGACACCCTGGAAGACGCCCTCCGGGGTGCCATGGAGGTCGAGGACAAACCCTCGCTCCTGATCCTACGCAGCCATATCGGCTATCCCGCACCGCACAAGACCGACACCAAAGAGGCCCACGGCGAGGCCCTGGGTGACGAAGAGATCCGTTTGACCAAGGAGATCCTGGGCCTGCCCCCGGAGGAAAGCTTCTGGGTGCCCGACGAGGTGCTGGAGTTCTACCGCCAGTGCATCCCCCGCGGCCAAGCGCTCCACCGCGAGTGGGACAAGCGCTTGGAAAGCTGGCCGGGCGACCGCGACACATGGGACGCCGCCCTGGCGGGCCGGGGTGTCACAGGCTGGGCGGCCAAGCTGCCGACCTGGCAGGCGGGCGAGAAGGAGGTGGCCACCCGGTCGGCCATCCACGACTGCCTCAATGCCACCATCGACCTTGTGCCGGGCCTGCTGAGCGGGGGCGCCGACTTGACCGGCAACACCGGTACCAAGCTGGACAACTCCGACCGGCAGAGTCCCGAGCACCCCGGGGGTCGCCAGATCGCCTACGGTGTCCGGGAACACGGCATGGGCGGAATGATGAACGGGATGGCCCTCCACGGCGGGGTCCTGCCCATCGGGGGCACCTTCTTCATCTTCAGCGACTACATGCGCGGGTCAGTCCGCCTGGCCGCGCTCAGCGAGGCCAAGGTCATCTACAGCTGGACCCACGACTCGGTCGGCTTGGGCGAGGATGGCCCGACCCACCAGCCCATCGAACAACTGGCCTCGCTTCGAGCCATGCCCCAGATGCGGGTCATCCGACCGGCCGATGCCAACGAGACGGCCCACGCCTACCGCGTCGCAGTCGAAAGCGACGGGCCCACGGCCCTGGTCCTGAGCCGGCAGAAACTCCCCGTGCTGGAAGGCACGGCCGAGCGCTACCCCGACGTCGTCAAGGGCGGCTACGTCCTGGCCCCGGGGGGCGACGAGCCCGACGTGGTCTTGATCGGCACTGGAAGCGAGGTGTCGGTGTGCCTCGAGGCAGCCAAGCTGCTGGAGGCCGATGACATCACGGCCCGAGTGGTGTCGCTGCCGTCCTGGGAGCTGTTCGAGCTGCAGAGCGAGGACTACCAGGCCGAGGTGCTGGGCTATGACACCCCGGTGCTGTCGGTAGAAGCCGCCACCTCTTTCGGCTGGTCTCGTTGGGCCGACGACTGGGTGGCCATCGACCACTTCGGCGCCTCCGCCCCCGGCGCCCAGGTGCTGGAGGAGTTCGGCTTCACGCCTCAGAACGTGGCCGACCGGGCGCGCCAGTTGCTGGAGACTTTCGGCGGGGTCGACTTCGAAGAGGACGACGCCGACGACATCAACAACGCCGAGGAGATCGAATGACCGACACACGCCTGCATCAACTCTTCGCCCAGCAGGGCCAAAGCCCGTGGATCGACAACCTGATGCGCTCCTACCTGACGAGGGGCCGGCTGCAGGAGCTGATCGACGAGGGGATCCGGGGGGTGACCTCCAACCCGACCATCTTCCAGAAGGCCATCTCGGGCTCGTCCGACTATGACGACGACTTCCGCCGGCTGATCGCCCATGAGAGCGTCGACGACGCCTATTGGGACCTGGTGATCGATGACGTGACCAAGGCCTGCGGGGTGCTGCGGCCGCTGTACGACCAGAGCGGCGGCGCCGACGGCTTCGTCTCCCTCGAGGTGGCGCCCAGCCTGGCCCGTGACACCGCGGGTACCATCGAGGCCGCTCGCAACCTGCACCAGCGTCTCGGCCTGCCCAACTTGATGGTGAAGATCCCGGCCACGGGCGAGGGGGTTCCCGCCATCGAGCAGATGATCAGCGAGGGCCGCAACACCAACGTGACCCTGATCTTCAGCCTGGACCGCTACGACGCCGTGATCGAGGCATACCTCAGCGGCCTCGAGGCCTGGGTGGGGGGCGGGGGCGACCCGTCTCAGGTCCACAGCGTGGCCTCGTTCTTCGTCAGCCGAGTCGACACCGAGGTCGATCGTCGCCTGGAGAAACTTGGGGAAAAGGGCCACGCCCTTCGTGGCAAGGCCGCCATTGCCCAAGCCAAGCTGGCCTACCAGCACTTCGAGAAGGCGTTTTCCGGTGATCGCTGGGCAACACTCCGGGCCCAGGGTGCGCACCGGCAACGGCCCCTGTGGGCGTCCACATCGACCAAGAATCCGGACTATCCCGACCTCATGTACGTCGAGAACCTGATCGGCCCGCACACGGTGGACACCATGCCCGACGCCACGGTCGCCGCCTTCGTGGACCACGGCGTGATCGCCCGCACCATCGACCAAGGCGTCGATGAGGCCAAGGCCCACATGGACCTGCTGGCCGAGGTCGGGATCGACATCTGCGAGGTGGCCCAGCTGCTGGAGGATGAGGGGGTAGCCAGCTTCGCCAAGAGCTTCGACGAGTTGCAACAGGCCCTCACCGACAAAGCCTCCTCGGTATAGAGGCCCGGGCCGTGGCGACCAATCCACGCACGGCTCTGCACCGGCATCGTTGGGGCCGACCCGGGCATCGGCCAGGGCGTTGTGTGCAAACCAGTGACCGTATACGGGCGCGATTTGCACACAATGCCCTGCCCGCATCGGCCCTGGTCGGACGGCCCGGTTCCCTGGTGACGGCGTGACCACCACCGGGCCCCGGGACACGGCCACCGGACGCGGGTCGTGGCTGAACACAGCCAGGGCGGAATCCGCCGACGCAATGGCCGACGCCCTGGCCAACCCCCTGGCCGCGGGACTCGAGCAAGGCCGCCGGGCCCCGCCCGGCGTGCTGGTGATCTTCGGCGCCTCGGGCGACCTGACGGCGCGCAAGTTGATCCCCGCGGTGGCGTCGCTCGCTCGCCGGCGGCTGCTGCCTTCAGCCTTCGCCGTGATCGGGGTGGCGCGCAGCCCCATGAGCGACGACGACTTCCGGGCCAAGATGATCGGTGCCGTCCCCGACGGCGGGCCGGGCTGGATCGAACTGGTCAAGGGCTTCCGCTACGTCTCAGGTGACTACGGCGGGGCCGACACCATGGAGCGGCTCAAGGCGGTGCTGGAAGAGGTCGACGGCGACCGGGGCACGGGAGGCAACCGCATCTTCTACCTGGCAACGGTCCCGGCCGTGTTCGAGCCGGTGGCCGACGCAATGGGGGCGGCGGGCCTCAACCGTCCGCCCCGCCCGGGCGCCTTCGCCCGGCTGCTCATCGAAAAACCCTTCGGCCGGGACCTGGCCAGTGCCCGGCAACTCGACGCCGCGCTGCACCGCAACTTCGATGAATCGCAGATCTACCGGATCGACCATTACCTGGGCAAGGAAACGGTGCAGAACGTCCTGGCCCTGCGCTTCGCCAACGCCATCTTCGAGCCCATCTGGGACCGCCGCTATCTCGACCACGTGCAGATCACCGTGGCCGAGGCCCTCGGGGTCGAGCATCGGGGCGGGTTCTACGAAACCGCCGGGGCGTTGCGCGACATCGTCCAGAACCATGTGATGCAGGTCTTGTCGCTCACCTTGATGGAGCCCCCGGCCACCATCGACGCCCAGGGCATCCGCGACGAGAAGGTCAAAGCGCTTCGCGCGGTCAAGCTGCTGTCGGTCGAGCAGGTGGCCACCGATGTCGTCCGGGGCCAGTATGAGGCCGGGTGGTCGGAGGGAATGCCGGTGCCGGGCTACCGGGAAGAGGAAGGGGTGGCGCCTGACAGTCGCACCGAGACGTACTTCGCCATGAAACTCGAGGTCGACAACTGGCGCTGGGCCGGAGTCCCGATCTTCGTGCGCACCGGTAAGCGCCTCCCCAAGCGGGTGACCGAGGTGGCGTTGCAGTTCCAGCGGGTCCCGCACCTGCCGTTCCGGGCCCACGAGGCTCGGGACCTGCACCCCAACGCCCTGGTACTGCGGATTCAACCAGACGAAGGCATCAGCTTGCGCTTCGGGGCCAAGGTCCCCGGCCAAGCCTTTGAGGTGCGCGACGTCCTTATGGACTTCTCCTACGGCGCCGCCTTCCTCGAAGAGGCGCCCGACGCCTACGAGCGCTTGCTCCTCGACGCCATGATCGGCGACCCCACGCTGTTCATCCGCAGTGACGAAGTGATTCAGGCGTGGAGCATCGCTGACCCCATCCTCACCGCCTGGGCGTCGCGCGACGCGCCGCTGGCCCGTTACCCCGCCGGAACCTGGGGCCCCAAGCAGGCCGATCAGCTCCTGGCCCGGGAGGGGCGGCGGTGGCGGACGCCGTAGCCCTCAATCGCTGGCACGGGTCTGATGTCCGGCTGGGCACGGTCGTGGACACCATGGCCCAACTGCGGCGCAGCGTGGCCCGCACCGCATCCCGCACTTGGGTCATGACCCTCGTGGCGGTGGCGACCAGCGACGACGAGGTGTACCAGGCGACACAAGTGCTGCGGGCCTTGGGCGCCCACCACCCCGCCCGGCTCCTGGTGGTTCTGGCCCAACCGGAGGTTGCCGCTGCCGGTTCGGCCGGCATCGACGCCAGTGTGACGATCTACGGAACCGAGACCGACGGCCACCCGCTGACCTTCGACGAAGTGGAGTTGTGGGTCAAGGGCGAGGCTGCGCACCATCTCGACTCGATCATCGAGCCGTTCACGCTCTCCGACCTGCCGGTGGTCGTCTGGTACCCGGCCACCCTGCCCGCGGTGTCGGAAACACTCCTGGCCAAGGCCAGCAGTGTCCTGGTCGACACCAAGGACGCCCACGACGTGGCCGGGTTGATCGCCCTGGCGGGCCGGCGCGCGGTCGTCGACTTGTCGTGGATGCGCCTGCGGCCCTGGCGGGAGATGGTGGCCGCCCTGTTCGAACCGCCCGACTTCCGTCCCTTCGCTCGTCAGATCACCTCGGCCTACATCGCGGGCAAGGGCGGCCCCCGGCGGCTGCTGGCCGGATGGGTGGCGTCCCGGCTGGGTTTGTCCAAGGAACGACTGGAGTTGGAGGACGCCCGCCATGCCCGGGTGGTGCTGCGGGCCGGGTCGAGTGCCACCTTCGAGGTGGCCCGGCAGGAAGGCGAACGCCTGGTCCGGGCCAGCGCCACCATCGTGGGCGGGCCCAGCCATCACGAGCTGCTCCCCCTCCCTGTCGATTCGCTGGTGTGGTCGCTGTCGGAAGCCCTGACCCACCTCGGCCGGGACCGGGTGTGGCAGCAGGCGCTGGCCGCTGGGGTGGCGGCGGACGCCTGGCTCTAACTCTGACCCTGGTGCTAAGGGCCAGTTAACCTGCGTCGCGTGATCGGGGAACTCTTCGTCGTCGAGGACATACCCGGCGCCTTCGCCGAGCGGATCGTCGACGCCTTCCACGGGCGGGCGGACGAAGAATTCTCTCTCGCCCTGTCGGGGGGAGCAACGGCTCGCGCCTGCTACGAACGGCTGGCGGTCGTGGGGGCCGAACAGATCGACTGGTGGCTGGTCAACATCCTGTGGAGCGACGAACGCTGCGTCCCCGCCGACCACCCCGACTCCAACCAGTTGCTGGTGCGCCAGGCGCTCTTGGAGCGGGTGGGCGCGGCCAACGCCGTGTACCCCATGCGCTGCGAGGAGGGCCCCGAGCCCTACCAGTTGCGCCTCGGGGAAATGGGCCGGATCGACGTGGTGCACCTGGGGATGGGTCCCGACGGGCACACCGCTTCGCTGTTTCCCAACTCACCGGGGTTGAACGCCGACCCCGGCGTGCTGGTGACCATGAACGAGGACCCCGCCGGTCGCAACCGGTACCGGCGCATGACCCTCACCTACAGCGGCATCGCCCGGGGTCGTCTGGTGATCTTCACGGTCGAAGGCGAGGCCAAGCGCGAGGCGATGCAGGCCGTGGCCGACGGTGCCGACCTCCCCGCCGCCCGGGTCACCGCCGACCGGATCATCTGGCTGGTCGATCCCGCCGCGGCACCCAAGGGCCAGCGCTAGGCTAGCCCGGCTGGTCCCGCTCCTCCGACCCGGTCGGCGGGGCCGGCTGCGTGGGCTGGGCGAGCTGCGTGGGCGGGGCGAGCTGGGGCGGCTGGGGTCCGGGCGTGCCGCTGGAGACCTCCGAGATGGTCCGGTGCAGAGATTCGCGCAAGCGGGTGAGTCCGTCGCGCACTTCGTTGCGCTCGGTCGTCAGTCGCTGCAGGTCCGCCCCGAGCACCCGCTCTTCGTCGTGCAACTGGGCCAGGATGCGATCGCGTTGGGCCTCGGCGTCGGCCACCAGGATCCGGGCACGCTCGGCTGACTCGGCCTCGCGGCCCGCGGCCCGGGTCTCCGCCTCGGCCAGGAGCCGGCTGGCCGCCTCGGCTCCCCGCGTCTCGGCCTCGCGCACCAAGGCCGCGGCCTGCTCACCGGCACCGGCGATGAATGCCTCCATCTCGGTCTGACGGGACTGGGCTGCCCGCACCAAATCCGCTGCCTCCTGCCGGGCCCGGCCGATGATCGACACGGCCTCGGCTTCGGCATCGGCCTGGACGGACAGCGCGCCCTCCTCGGCCAAAAGAAGGATCCGGGCGACCCGGTCGCCCAGCGCCTCGATCGTCCGGGGCGGGTTGGCACTGAGCTGCTGGTCGAGTTGGGCGAGACGGGTGCGAAACAGCATCACCTGTTCCCGGAGCTGGGAACTCTCGGACTCGGCCGCCTCCATCCGCAGGGTGGCGTTGCCCAGCCACTCCCGCAACGTGTCGACATAGTCGTCGACCTGAGCCCGGTCATAGCCGCGGACCGTTACTGCAAACTGCGGTGCCAGCTCGGTGGTCATTTGGGTTTCCTCCGTCGTCGCTCACCACAGCGACGGCCAGATGCGACAGCCGCCGCCGACTCCGCCCCGCCCATAGTAGGCCTTGTTTGGGTCTCGGTGGGATGATTCCATGCGTCAATATCACGGGAGGAAGGCCAAGATGCACGTGAAGGCCGGTCGATCGCGGGTCCGCGCCGCCATTGTTCTCACCATCGCGGCGGTGGGGGGGAGCGCGCTGCCCTCGACCGCAGGCGCGACCGCGGGGTCCTACGTCGCCTTGGGCGACTCCTACACCGCCGCCCCCGGAGTGCTGCCGCAGGCGGCCGGCGCCCCGCTCGATTGTTTCCAATCGGCGCTCAACTACCCGCACCTGACCGCGGCGGCACTGGGCTTCTCGTTGACCGATCGCAGCTGCAGCAGCGCCACCACGGCCAACCTGACCTCCGCCCAATACCCCGATCAGCCCCCGCAGTTCAATGCGCTCACCCTCTCGACCTCACTGGTGACCCTCGGGATCGGGGGCAACGACAACCGGCTCTTCGTCAGCGCCATTGCGGCATGCAGTGCCACGGACGTCCTCGACATCCTCAATTTCGGCGCCCCGTGCCAGAGCGTCTTCGGCAATTACTTCGTCAACCAGGCCAACGCCGACGGCCCGGCGGTGGGGACGGCGATCGCCGGCGTTCACGCCCTCGCCCCGGCGGCCCGGGTGTTCGTGGTCGGCTACCCCGACATCCTCCCCCAACGGGGCAACTGTTACCCACAGCTTCCGGTCACGACGGGTGACGTGGCCTACCTCAACGGGGTCGAGCTGGCCCTCAACAACATGCTGCGGCAGGAAGCAGCCGGCCATGGGGCGACCTACGTGGACACGTACACGGCAAGTATCGGCCACGACGCCTGCCAGGCCGTGGGCACCAGGTGGGTCGAGCCCGTCATCCCGGGAACCGACGCCTTCCCGATCCACCCCAACGCCAAGGGCGAGTCCGCCGACGCTCGGGCGGTGCTCGCCGCCATCCACGAAGCCGGTCGGTAGGACCGCCTGCCGCGGCGCCGGAACGGATCACCGGGCACGGGCCCGGCGCACAGGTACCCTCGGCGGGTGATCCATCACCTGACCTTGTGGGTGCCCGACCTGCGCCGGGCCGAGGTTTCGTGGGGTTGGTTGCTGGGCGAATTGGGCTACACCCAGGACCGCTCGCTCGGGATGGTCCTGCTCTTCCGCCACGGCAGCGGATTTGCCGTGGCCCTGGAGCAGTCACCCGACATGGTGCCCGGGATGTTGTACAGCCGGATGCGCCCCGGGCTGAATCACATCGCCTTCACCCTCGAATCGGTCGCCGCGCTCGCCGCCATAGTCGGCGAGGCCGGGCGCCACGGATGGCTGGCCCTTCCCATTGACGGGCACCCGATCGCCGGGGGTGCCCAGGTCGGCTATCTCGAGGACGGGGACGGCTTCGAGGTCGAACTGGTCGCCCCGTCGCCGACCTGAGGGAGGACACGACGATGAAGTACATGTTCCTGCTGTACGCGCCCGACCGACCGCTCCCCGAGCCCGGAACCCCCGAGGGCGACGAGATGCTGCAGACGTACGGGGCGGCGGTACAAGCGATGGCGCACGCGGGCGTGCTGATCGACAGCGCTCCGCTCGGACAGGCCTCGCGGGCCACGACCATCCGGATCCGGGAAGGCGCGACCTTCGTCACCGACGGTCCGGCGGCCGAGCTCAAAGAGCAGGTCGGCGGCTACACCCTGGTCGAGTGCTCCGACCTTGACGAGGCGCTGAAGTGGGCGGCCACCATACCCACCGCCCGGGTGGGCGCGGTCGAGGTGCGACCGGTGCTCGGGCGCGGCGAGAGAGCTGACCGGCAGGGGTAAACTCGGCTCGGGACGTCAACGAGGGGATGTTTGTGGGTCGTGGCAGGACCGTCGTGACTGGGTTGGCAGTGGTGGCAACGATATTTGGGCCCGCCCATCACCGCCGGGCGCAGGCCGCACCCGTCACCACCGTCACCACCGTCACCACCATCACCACCCCCGCTCCGACGGATCCGCCCACTACGCCGCTGCCGACGACGACCATCCCGCCACCGCCGGTCACGCTCGCCGCGGCACCGGCACCGGTGCCGAGCACCGGCCGCTGCGTCCCTGCTCCCCTCCCGCCCATACCGGTCAGCTCCGACCTGGCCTCACCCAAGGTGGCCGGATTGGCGTACTCGGACGCTCCGGGCGGCCCGACCGTCGGTCACCTGCCTGCCACCAGCTGGGGGGGCCCGACGGTCCGGCCGGTCGTCGGTGAGCAGGCGGGATGGCTCCAAGTGCGCCTCGAGCGTCGCCCCAACGGTTCCACCGGGTGGGTGCGTCAACAGGACGTCGACGTCGCCCCCACCGCCTATCGCATCGTCATCTCCACCTGCCGCCGGGCCTTGACCCTCTTCCAGGACGGTCTGCCCATCTTCTCGTCCCCGGTCGGAGTGGGTCGCCCCGGGTCGCCTACGCCGCCCGGGCCGTCGTTTGTGAACGCCGTCGTCTCCACTTCCCGCCGGCAGCAGTCCATCTACGGCCCGACGGTGCTGATAACCGCCTCACATTCCAACGTGTACACCGACTTCGACGGGGGCGATGGCACCGTCGGCATCCACGGATACCCCTCCGACCCGGCGTCGACGGCCGGCGTCGCCTCTTCCCACGGCTGTATCCGGGCCAACCCACAGACCATCACCGCCATCTCGAAGGTCCCGCTCGGAACGCCCATCGACATCGTCACGTAACTCATAGTGGCTTCCGCAGGGTGGACGGCACCTGCTCGCCGTCGGGATCGATCAGGGCGATCAAGCCCAGCAGGTCATGTTGCAGCGCAATGAGGCGCTCGTTGTGGGCGTTCAGGTCGGTTGCCAGCGCATCAATCCCAACCCGCAGGTTGCCGAACCATTTACCGATCTCGGGCGCGTCCAACCGACTCACGAACTCGGCGTATCCCCAGCAATCCCATCGGGGGGAGCCGTCGGCCGGGCCATTGGCCGCGGCAAGCAGAATCTCCCCGATCGCCCGTTGCTCCCCCCGGAAGACAACCAGAGTTGAATCGCTGATCGCGTCGGTGGCGAAGGTATACCGAATTCGCGCCATCGCCTCCATGAGTGCCTGCTGCCGCCGTCGGTCGACGGGATCGAGTAACAGGACACTGCGCCGTATGACCTCGCTATAACACAGGTACTGGCCAATCAGGTACATGGTGTTGGCCGCGGCGTACTCTCGATAGTTGGCCGGGGCGTCGTCGCGGTAGAACCGATCCAGGAAGGCTTTTCGTTGGATGTTGTAAAGGCGCGCCTGAAGGTCGAACGCGGCGTGAAGCAGCGGTGAACGATAGCGGTTGGCCAAGTTGTCGGCCGAGAGCGCCCGGTCTCGGCGGGCGGCCCTTCGGTTGAGAATCAGGCTCGCTACGGCGAAGGCACCGGAGATAACCGCGGCCAGGACGGATGCAAATGCTGGGCTCATTAGTGGTCCTCAGTCGCGGGATCCGCGGGTAAGGCACATCCGCCGCGCTCCAGCGGAGGTTAATCCCCGAGACCCGAACCTTCTATGCCCGGTGCCGTTAGGCCTGGCGGTGCCCGGGGTAGGTCTGCGGTCATGACCGACGCCGACGGTGCCGGTGTCGCTCGGGTCGGATGCGCAGGGTGGATGTACAAGCACTGGCGGGGAGCCGTGTATCCCGACACCCTCCCCCAGCGGGGATGGTTCGAGTACTACGCCACCATGTTGGACACCGTCGAGATCAACAACACGTTCTACCGGTTGCCCGCGGAGAAGACGGTCGAACAATGGGCGTCCCACGCGCCGCCCGGCTTCGTCTACGCCGTCAAGCTCGGTTCCTTCGGGTCGCACCGCATGAAGCTGCGAGACGCGGCGTCGTGGTTACCCAACCATCTCGACCGGCTCATGCGACTCGGACCCACCGCCGGGCCCACCTTGGTCCAGCTCCCGCCCCGCTGGCGGCGCGACACCGAGCGGCTCGACGAGTTCCTATCCGTCGCGCCCAAATCGTGGCGCTGGGCGGTCGAGCTGCGGGAGACGTCCTGGTTGCACGACGACGTCTACAACCTGCTCAACAAGCATGGCGCCGCACTGTGCATCCACGACCTGCTGGCCGACCACCCCTGGGAGCTGACGACCGACTGGACCTACGTGCGCTTCCACGGTCCCGATGCCCGCGCCCACGCCTACCAGGGACGCTACGGCGAGGACGGTTTGTTCTGGATGGCGGCTCGCCTGTCCACCTGGCTGGACGAGGGCCATGACGTGTACGCCTACTTCAACAACGACGACTCGGGCTACGCCGTGCACGACGCCCGCTGGCTGGCGCAGCGACTCAAGCACCGGTAGGCGCCCTGACAGTCAGCTACGTTCGCAGGATTGACACCAGGCGATCCCCGCAATGGTTGCTCTCGGTCGTTCTGGCCGTCGCCGCCTTTGCCAGCGCGTGTGGTAACAGCCAGAAATCAACGGTGTCGGCGACCAGCACCAGCGCACCGGCCGTTGGCACCACGCCTCCAACCGTCGCCCTGACCGCGCCGCCGGCCTGCGGCCCGTACAGCCCGCCCCCCGACATCACCCTCGCCGGTCCGGTCACCACCACGCCGGTTGCGCCAACGGATCCCCAGCTGGCCTCGCGCCTGCTGCGGCTCGCTGACATCGCCTGTTCACGGCCCACCACGCTCCCGGCGGAGGGCGACCACATCCCCCAGCTCAGACCCTGTGGTTATGCCTTCGACAACACCAGCGGCGCCACCGGGCATGCCTCGATCATGTTCCAGGTCGCCACTCTCTCGATCAACAACCAACTGTTTCCCTATGTGGAATACGTCCAGGAAGACGTCGCCAGCTACCCGAACGACAAAGCAGGGGACATTCTCGCCGGCTTCCGCAGCCGGGTCGCAACCTGTCCCAAGGACAGCCAAGGTACGAGTACCGATACTGAAGGCGGAGGTTGGACCATTGCCGTCAGAGATCTGGAACCAGTGGCGGATGACCGGTATGGCATTTCATTGACGGTCGGAGAGCCAGGCTCCTATCTGCTCACCGAGTTGCGGCAGGGGTCGTATATCGCCTTCCTGCGCGTCCGGTACACCAATCTCGACCGCGCCGAGCAACAGCTTCCTCGCATCGTCTCGGCTGCCGCCACCCGCTTGGCGGGGCGATGAGCCGTCAACTCTTCAGCCCGCCTGTGCTCGGCTGGCGATGAGCAACTGGGCGAGCTGGGCCGCCATGGCACGGTAACTCGGACCGTCCGGATCGATGGACGTCTGCAGGACGACGCCGTCGGCCACGGCCAGAAGGAGTCCGGCCATGGCGTCGGGCTCCACCCAGGCCGGGAGGAACCCTTCACCTTGCTGCTCCGCCATCTGCTCGGCCAGCACGGCGCGAAACCGGGTCAGCAGCGCCACGATGCGTTCACGGACCAGCGGCATGCGCCGGGATTGGAGCAGGACCTCGAGGTAGGCCGGGGCGTCGCGAGCCGAACCGGCGTAGGCCGCCTCCAGGTGGTTGACGGCGTTGAGCACGCGTGCCACTGGTTCGACGGTCTCGTCCTGCAACGCCTCCACTGCCGGGGTGATGAGTCGCTCGATGGCCGCCCCGACCGCCTCGGCCAACAAGGCGTCCTTGGAGCCGAAGTAGTACGTGATCGCCCCCAGGTTGGCGCCCGCCGCGGTGGTGATCGCCCGCGATGTCGCGCCCGCGAGGCCCGCGTCGGTCAGACACCGCCAGGCGGCGTGGAGCAGGCGTTCCCGAGTCCCCGGAGGCACGGGCGCATTCTAGGGTGGTCCCTGATCATACGTATGTATGATC
>JALYXV010000377.1 GCA_030947025.1 Actinomycetota bacterium
GTCCCGATCGGCACCGGCCCGGCGACCGACGACGCAGACGAAGAACCTGGGCTCGAGCCCACGGGTACCGAGGTGGCGGCCGTCGTGCCCCTGCGGCCCGGCGTCCCCAGCCGCCGGCGGGCCGCCCGGGAGTGGGGCGGCAAAGCCGACGGTACTGACGGCGATGACGCTGGGACCCCGAAGCATCGGCCCCGCCGGCCCTCGGTCGCGGTGGCCCGGATCGCGGCCCTGGTCGCGGCCGCGCCCTTGGTCTGGGCCGGTCTTACCTCGGGCGTGGGCGTCGCCACCGCCTACGGCGCCGGAGTCGCCCATCCCCGCAACAACTCGGCCAACGTGGCCTACATCGGCGTCCGGCTGGACGAATCGCAGCTCACCGATCCCGTCATCGTCAAACAACTGGCTTCGCTCAACGCCACCGCGGTCGTCGACGAGCGAACCGCGGCCAACGATCCCGGTGCGGTCCAGCGCCTCGTCAGCCTCGGCGTCGACGTGGAGAACGGGGGCGCCGGCCCTCGGTTCGATCGCCAAGGTCACCACGTCGGCCTGTCCCCCTGGACCCGGGCCAACGGAGACGTCGCCGCCAGCCACCTGTTGGCCCGCATCGCCGGCCAACCGGTCCACGTCTTTGTGCCTGGCCGACGGCTCAATGCCTTCGACCTGATGGCCTGCTACGGCGCCCACAGCAAGACGGTGGTTCCCAATCGGATCCTGGAGCCGGCCGACGACGACCCGCTCCAGCACGTGACGGCCCGGAACACCTACCTCGTCAACGGAGCCCGGGCCAATCACCAGCAGATGGAGTCCATGCTGTCGCAGCTGTCGGTCCGCTTGGCGGCCGCCAACCTGTCCGGGGCGCCGCTGACGGGCCTGGCATGAAGACTGCCCGCGTGCTTTTGGCCGGCGGCGGGGCCATCGCCGCCGGCGCGGCCGTGGGCCACTTGCTCCCCGCCGTCACCACCTGGCGGGGCTTGCGGTGCTGGGCGACGCCCACCCTGGCCGGCATCGGCCACGTCGACCATGTCGCGCTTACCTTCGACGACGGCCCCGACCCGTTGTCCACCCCCGCCTTCTTGGACCAGCTGGACCACCTGGGGTGGCGGGCCACTTTTTTCCTCCTTGGTCCCATGGTGCGGCGCGCGCCGACACTGACGGCCGAGCTGGCGGCCCGGGGCCATGAGATCGGGGTCCACGGCGACGAGCACCGCAGTCATCTCCAGCGAACGCCGGCGGCCATTCGCGACGACATGGCCCGGGCCCGGGACAGCATCGCCGACGCGACCGGTGGGGCGCCGCGGTGGTTTCGTCCCCCGTTCGGCACGCTGTCGGCGGGCAGCCTGGCGGCGGCCCGTCGGCTGGACCTGCAGACCGTGTTGTGGACGACCTGGGGTCGGGACTGGCGAGCCGAAGCCACCCCGCGGACGGTCGTCTCCGATGTGGCGGGCGGGCTTCGGCCCGGGGCCACCGTGCTGCTGCACGATTCCGACTGCACCTCGGCGCCCGAAAGCTGGCGGGCCACGCTCGGCGCGCTGGCCCCGATGGCCGACCTGTTCGCCCGGCGAGGCCTGACGGTGGGCCCCCTGGGCGACCACGGCCTTCGAGCTGCCTAATCCCCTAATTTCACCCGCAGCCACCGTCGGCGCGACCGCAGGCTCCGAGCCCGCGCCGGCACCGCTGCATGGCCAATCAGTCTCAAACCCACAACCACCGGGCCCCGAGAAACCCACGACCGCCGCGTCGCCCGACGCGCCGCCCGCTTCCCTCATCATCACCACCTCCGCCCGAACCGCAGCTGACACCGCTAGTCGACCGACGGGCAGTGCACAACCCGCCGGCGAAATGTTCTCATCCGATGCGGACGGGCCGACAACCTCACCGTCTGCGAGTTCGGGTGGGACGCCCTCGAACGCTTCCACCCCAACGGGATGATCGGCCGAACCACGGCTTCGGGTAGGGCCGGCTCATTGTGCACCGCTGATCGGTGACGTCGACTGGCTCCGGCCAACGCAGCGCGGCTCGACGGTGCCCGAGTCAATGGGCGAGGGAAACGCTCCGCGGCCTCAGGATCGGCAGCTGGCTCGTCCGCCACGGCTGCGCCTGGCTGAAGTTGGGTGGTACTCGCCGCCTACTCACCTACCGGTCGAGAATGAGAGCCTTCCGAGGATGGAGCACTACCACGCCCGGCACGGCCTGACGCGCATCCCCACACCCGACGAGGTAGGGCGCGTACCGGACTGACCGGCGTGGTCAGAGCCGGGGCAGGGCTCCGCCCCCCGGACCAAGGGGGAAGGCCAGATCGATCTCGGCCAACTCGTCAGGCATGAGCTCGAGGTCGCCGGCACGGGCGATTTCCTCGACGTGGGCGATCCGGGCGGACTTGGGGATGGTGAACACGCCTGGCCGGCGAACCAAGAACCGCAGCGCCACCTGGCGCTCGGTCGCGCCATGAGCCCGGGCGATCCGGCCCAGGACGGGGTCGCCGACCGGGAAGTCACCCTGCCCGAAGGGGCTGTAGCCGACCACGGCCACGCCGTGATGCCAACAGCGGGCGATCAACTCGTGCTCGATCCACCGCTGTTTCAGGTGGTAGCACACCTGATTGCACGCGAGCGTCCGCGGTCCTGCCACGTCCACCGCCCGGTCGAGCTGATTGACATCGAAATTGGACACGCCGAAGGCCAAGATCTTCCCGGCATCCCGGAGCTCCGCCATGGCGGTGATGGTCTCCCCGAGAGGGTGGTTGCTCGGGCCATGCAGCAGGTAGAGATCCAGGCGGTCGGTTGCCAGCCGAGCCAGACTGTTTTCACAGGCACGAAGCGTCCCCTGGTGCGAGCCGTTGTAGGGAAGCACCTTGGACGCGAGGAAGACCTCGTCCCGGCGGCCCGCGATGGCCTCCCCCACCAGTTCCTCCACCGCCCCCGAGCCGTACATCTCCGCCGTGTCGACGTGGGTCAATCCCAAGTCGAGCCCACGGCGCAGGGCTTCGATGGCCGATCGACGATCAAGTTCCATTTGCCACGTGCCCTGGCCGATGACCGGCACCGGCGGACCGCCGCGTCCGAGGGGGCGGGACTCGACCATGGCTCTTGTACCGTATCCGCCGACGCCCCGGGTGTGCCCAGGGGAGCTCTTTGTGGGGTTTCAAGGTTTTGTGGGGGCTGGATTGATATAGCGACGGCAGATGCACACAAAGCCGTGAATCCCCACAAAGGCCGCCCGCGGAACTCCCAGAACACGGTGGGTCCAGCCCTTTCGAGGAATCGCACGTAGAGTCGAGCCGTGGCCTTCCGGCTGCAAGTCGTGCCCGGGCACGAGCCTCCTGATCTGCTCGACCTGCCGTGGTCGGCCCCGCTGTGCGAGTGGGACCACCCCCGGCTGATCCGCATGGCCCAGGGGGTTAGTCGCCACGTGGTGCGCATCGTGAGCGACCGCGAGCGGGCCTACGCGCTGAAGGAGACGGCGGAAGACGACGCCCGGCGGGAGTACGCCATGCTGCGCCTGATCGCGGCCGAGAACCTGCCCGTGGTGGAGGCGGTCGGCCTGATCACCGGCCGCCGCACCCCGGGCGACGAACCGCTCGACGCGGTGTTGGTGACCCGGTACCTGGACTTCTCGCTGCCCTACCGCTATCTCTTCGGCGTCGAGGGCGGCCCCTACCTCGGGAAGCGGCTGGTCGACGCGGCCGTGGTGCTGCTGGTGCGGATCCACAGCGAGGGCTTCTACTGGGGGGACTGTTCGCTATCCAACCTGCTGTTCCGCCGCGACGCCGGGGCCCTCATGGCCTACCTGGTCGACGCCGAGACCACGGAGCGCCGCGTCCCAATGTCGTCGGGAATGCGCGAGGCCGACGTGGAACTGGCCCGCGAGAACTTCGCCGGGGGTCTGCTCGACCTGGCCGCCGAGGGACAGCTGTCGGGGGACATCGACGTCATCAGCCTGGCCGACCTGGTGGAGGAGCGCTACCACCTGCTCTGGGAGGAGCTGACCGGCACCCTGGAGATCAACATGGCCGACCGCCACCTGATCGACCAGCGGCTGCGGCGGCTGAACGACCTGGGCTTCGACGTGGACGAGCTCATCGTCGAGAACGAAGTGGACGGCTCGGGCGGCGACCGGCTGCGGGTCACACCAGCCCTGGTGGAGGAGGGACACCATTCCCGGGAGCTCCGTCGCCTGACCGGCCTAGAGGTCCAGGAAAACCAGGCCCGGCGGTTGCTCAACGACATCACCGCCTTCGGGGCCTACCTGTCGCGGATCGAGGACCGCACCATCCCCCAGGCGGTGGTGGCGGCCCGGTGGATCGCCGAGGTCTACGAGCCCATCATCGAGAAGGTGCCCCCCGAGCTACGGGGCCGGCTGGAACCACCGGAGCTGTTCCACCAACTGCTGGAACACCGCTACTACCTGTCCGAGGAGATAGGCCACGAGGTGGACAACGAGACCGCCCTGCTGTCCTTTCTCGAGTCGGTGCTGCGCTTCCGGCGGGAGGAGCGGGTGCTGCTCACCGACAAGGGCGAGGAGACGGACCGGGCGGAGGGACCGCAGCGGAGCTAGGCGTCTCGCACCGCCGCGATGCGCTGCACCAGTGCCGGTTCGGGCCGGCGGAGCAGCACCTCCTCATGGGCGGCGACGCGGAGCCGGCCCGCCACTGCCGCCCGCAACTCGCCGGGGCGCAGGAGGAACTCGGGGCGCCGGGGCCGCCCCAAGCGCTCATGACCCGCGGTGAAGGTTTCGTACAGCAGGGCGCCGCCGGGAGCGACCGCCGCCACCAGGGCGGGGAGAAGGGGGCGGTGGAGATAGTTGGTGCACACCACGCCCGCGAACTGCCGGCCCAGGAGGGGAAAGGGCCGGCCGTCTTCCAGATCCGCCTCGATTGCCTCCAAGCCCGGGTGCGCGAGGAGATCGGCCACTCCTGACAGGTCCCGGTCAATGGCCACGACCGGCCGTCCTTGCGCGAGGAAGAACCAGGTGTGGCGACCCCCGCCGCACGCCACGTCCAGAACCGGACCTTGGGCCCGGATCAGGGTGGCATAGCGAAGTACCCAGGGCGACGGGTTGGCCCGCTCCGTGAGCGGGCCGGTGGTTGACGGGGGCGGCGGGGGCGTCTTGTTCAACGACCGATGATCAGGGCCGCTCCGACTCGGAGGCGGGAACGAGGCCCTCCGGCTCCGGCTCCGGCACGGGGGCGCGGGCGATGACCCCGTCAGGCGAACCCGGCACGTCATCAGCCCCGTGGGCTCGGGTAGGCGTGGTGCGGGGCGGTCGGGGGTCGTCGCTGGCCCGGGCGGGCAGCCACCGGAACACCCCGATGGCGGCCAGCAGGAGAACGGCGGAACCGACCAGGGACGCCAGGTGGAACGAGACAACGAAGCTGTGGCGGGCAATGGACCCGATGGTCGCAGCGTCGCGTGCCCCGAGTGGGCTGCGAGCGACCCGCAGGGCGGCCGTGACGTCGGACTTGATGGCGGCGATCACCGGGGCCGGGAGGTGGTGGGACCGGCCTTGGGCCGCGATCGTCCCCCGGAACTTCGACGCCAGGATCGAACCGAGCACCGCCACGCCGATCGCGCCGCCGGTTTGACGGGTGGTGTCGTTCATGGCCGAGCCCACGCCCGCCTTCTCGCGCGGCAGCGATCCCATGATCGAGTCCGTCGCCGGTGCCATGACATTGCCCATGCCGATGGCCATGACGACGGTGACCAGGATGATCTCCCACAACGGGGCGTTGGCCGACAGCCGGGCGAACGCGGCCAGCGAGAAGGCCACCACCGTGAGGCCGAATCCGACGACCAGCTTGTTGCCGAAACGCTGCACCAAGTTGGCCGACCCGAACGCAACGATCATCAGCACCCCGGCCTGGGGGATGAGAAGAGCCCCGGCCCGAAGCGGGCTGTACCCGTGGACCGACTGGAGGTACTGGGTCAACAGGAACAACGACCCGAACAGCGAGAAGAAGGTGAGGGCGACAGCCATGCTGGCCGCCGTGAACCGAGGGTTCTGGAAGAACCGCATGTCGAGCATGGGGCTCGAGTAGTGCAGTTCCCACCAGACGAAGGCGGCCAGGATGACCGCCCCGCCCGCCAGGCCGGCCACCGTGCCGGTCGAACCCCAGCCCCTAATGGGCGCCTCGATCACGGCCCACAGCAGCGCGGCCAGCCCGATGATCGACAGTAGAGCCCCGATCGGGTCCAACCGGGGGGCGGTGGGATCCTTGGAGTCGGGCACCAGGAACCATCCCGCCACCAGGGCGATGGCCAGGATCGGAAGGTTGACGAAGAACACCGAGCCCCAATAGAAGTGGGTCAACAGGAATCCGCCCGCGACCGGTCCGATCCCGATGCCGAGCGCCGCCACCCCGGCCCAGATGCCGATGGCCTTCCCCCGCTCCACCGGATCGGTGAAGACATTGGTGATGATCGACAGGGTGGACGGCATGATGAACGCCCCACCGATCCCCATGAACGCCCGGGTGGCGATCAGCATGCCGGTCGACCCGGCCAGGGCCGAAGCCAGCGAGCCCAACCCGAACAGGGCCAGGCCGATGGCGAGGGTCTGGTAGCGCCCGAAGCGGTCGCCGAGCGAGCCGGCGGTGAGCAGGAGCCCGGCGAAGACCAGGGTGTAGATATCGACGATCCACTGCAGCGAGCTGGTACTGGCGTGCAGCTGGCGGCTCAGGGTGGGCAGGGCCACGTTCAAGATGGTGTTGTCGAGGCCGATCACCATGAGGCTGAGGCACAGGACCCCGAGGGTCGCCCACCGCCGGCGGTGCATCAACTCCCGGTTTTCGGCAATCTTGCGCATAGGTACCGCCAACGTCCCATCGCCCGGAACCATTCCAGCTAATGTCCGGCCGTGGGCCATCCAGTAGTCGGGATCCGGGCCAATCTAGAGGTCCGGGACGTCCCGGCGTCGATCGATTTCTACCAGCGGGCCCTCAACCTCGAAGCGGTGACGACGATGGGCGAACCGCCCAGCTTCGCCATCCTGGCGGGCGGTCAGGCGTCACTGGGGATCTGCCAGGCGGCCTCACCTGCGGTCGCGGGAATCGTGGCCTGCTACGTGGATGTGACCGACGTCGAGGATGCCTTCCGACGCTGCCAAGGGGCGGGGGTCGAGGTAACCATGGAACTCACCACCCACCCGTGGCCGATGCGGGACTTCGTGATCCGCGATCCCGACGGCCACCAGATCGCCATCGGCCAACGGGTCGAGGCGTAAGCAGTGACTAGAGCGTTTTAAGCCAGAGCAGGATGGCCGCCACGAGATTGTGGAGCCCGACCTCCAGCCCCGGCGGCGCCGGGCGCACCGGCGGCGGGGGCAGCGAAACCCCCGGGCACAGGTAGTCGTAGTCGAAGTCGGTGGTGAACTGCGCCATCACCACCGGGCCGCCGGTGAACGACCGCCGGGCGGCGCAGAACGATGGCGCCTGGGCCGCACTCTGAGCGCCCGGAACCCAGTTGGGGACTGAAGGGATACTGGCGCCGCCCGTGATCACGCCCCACTGGTACCGGGTGGAATAGATGCCGATGAGCACCCCTTGGGCGCGGAAGAAGGCGATCGAGCCGGCGATGACGGCGGTGTTGGCGCCCTGGTCGTCCGACCACGAGTTGCCCGTTTCCACGTCGAGCCACCAGAGATGCCCGGGCCCGGCGGCGACGCGCGAGGTGGCATAAGAATAGGCGTAACGGGCCGCGTTGTACCCGTAGTTGAAGGCGTCGCCCAACGCCACCCCGGGGTTGGCGGTATTCATGTAGAACTCGACCGTCCCGGACGTCGACGCCCACCCGAATTCCGAGACCAGGCACGGGTTGGTGGTGTAGGGACGCCCGTCGTTGGCCCCCACGATGCCGAAGGCCGGCTTGGAGGGGTACGCCTGGCCGCACTGGGGCCAGGAGATGTCACTGCCGAGCGTGGACGCGGCGGTGGCCGGGCCCATCGACGATGCCAGCAGCACGACCGCGGCGACGACGGGCACCACCATGCGCCCCCGCCACCGCCGTCCACGATTTCCGTACATATCGCCCCCCTCGTCTCAGCCTGAGGCTAGGCGACGCATCACCCTGATAGCTGACGCCGCAGGATCTTCCCCGTGGCGTTGCGGGGCAACTCGTCGAGGAACACCACGTCTCGGGGCACCTTGTACGAGGCCAGTCGGGACCGTACGAGGTCTTTGACCTCCTCCGCGTTCACGCCGGGGGCCGCGGGCACGACGCACGCCCGCAACCGCTGACCCCATCGGTCGTCAGCGACTCCGACTACGCACACGTCGGCGATGCCCGGATGTTCGAGCAGCAGGTCCTCGACCTCGGAGGGGAAGACGTTTTCGCCTCCCGAAACGATCATGTCGTCGTCACGCCCGTCGACGAACAACAGCCCGCTCTCGTTCATGTGGCCCGTATCACCGGTGGCCATCAGCCCACCCACGTGCGGTTTCGTCCCGCCGCCGGTGTAGCCGGCGAAGAGGACGTCGTTGCGCACGAATATCCGCCCCCGCTGGCCTGGCCCAACCTCGCGATCGTCGCCATCGAGCAGCTTGACAACCGTCCCCCGGGGTGGACGCCCGGCCGTGGCGGGCGCGGCCCGCAGGTCGGCCGGCGACGCGATCGAGACCCACGCCGCCTCGGTCGAGCCGTACAGGTTGTAGAGCACGTCACCGAAGGTGTCCATGAACCGGGTGGCCAGCCCGCCTGGCAGGGCTGACCCGCTCGCCGCCACCATCCGCAGGGACGAGGTGTCGTAGGCCGACCGGGTCGCCTCGGGGAGGTCCAGGATGCGCTGGAGCATGATGGGGACGGCCGCCAGCACCGTCACGTCCTGCTCCTCGATGAGCCGCAGCGTGGCTTCGGGGTCGAAGCGGCGCCGCAACACCAGGGTGCTCCCCAACACCCCAGCCAGCGCCATGTGGGCGAATCCCCAGGCATGGAACAGCGGCGCGGGCACGTAGGTCATGTCCCCGCGGCGCAGGGGCAGCGCCGACAGGAGGGCGATGAGTGGGCCCAGGCCGGTCGGCCCGCTGCGATGGGCTCCTTTGGGCGGTCCGGTCGTGCCCGACGTCAGGAGGATCGCCTCACCCGGCTGGCGGGGAACCGGGGGGCGGCGGCGCGGCCCGGTAGCCAGTTGATCGATTTCGGCCACCGGGATGCGGAGCACGGCCGGGTCGACGCCGGCGACGGCACCAAGGAACTCCTCGTCGAAGATGACGGCCCGGCCGCCCTCGCGGGCGAGCACCTGGGCCAGCTGGGGTCCGGCCAGGCCGGTGTTGAGGAACACGGCCTCGGCGCCGGCTTTGGACAGCCCAACCGTCGCCTCGGCGAAACCCCGGTGATTGCGGCACAACACGCCCACCCGGTCGCCCGCCTTTACCCCCCGATCGGCCAGCCCAGCGGCCACGTTGCCGGTGCGATCGTCGATTTCGCCGAATGACAGCGTCCCGCCTTCGTCCACCACCGCGGCCCGCCGGCTCGACCGGGCCGCGCCCACGGCGTACATCGAGGCGGCGGACAGTCCGTAGCGGCGCAGCGCCAGCCCCATGCCGAGCAGCTGGTCGGGAAGGTAGGGACGCACCAGCCCGGCCCGGGCCACGACCCCGGCCGACCACGCCGCCTTCTTCCACCTGCCCATCACGGCCATGATGATGGGAAAATGGGCCGGTTGCGAACCTGGCGTGTGGCCGCTTCCACCGTTGCCGTCACAATGGCGAGATGACCGGGCGACGGACCAGGATCTCGAGCCTGCCCGTGGTGCTCGTCGCCCTGGCCGCCGGATGCGGCGGCGGAAGCGCCCGTGCTTCTAGCGGGGCGTCGTCCGCCACGCAGCGGGTCCGGGTCGCGGCCCAGCCGTTCGCCCTGGCCGAAGTGGCACGGCGGGTTGGCCTGGACCGAGTGGTGGTGGCCGATCAAGGTGACGTGGTGTTGACCACGGGCGGCGATCCCGACCCGTGGCTCGACCCGGTGGCGATGGAGGCGGTGACGGCGGCAGTAGCGGTGACCCTGTCGGCAGCCGATCCGGGCGGGCGCAACGCCTACCAGGCCGCGGCCCGGGCGTTCCAGGCTCAGCTCGGCGCTCTCGACATCAACTTTCGCAGCAGCCTGGCCGATTGCGCCCGCCACGACGTCGTGGCGGCTGACAAGGCGCTGGCCCGGACCGGGACGCGTTACAACTTCGTCGTGCACGGGGCGACCGAAGCGGGGATCGCCGCCATGGTGGCGAGAAAGGGCATCCCCGTTGTGTTCACCGAACCCGATGTCGCCCGCCAGCCGGTACTGGCACTGGCCCAGGCGACGCATACCAGAGTTGACGAACTCGACACCCTGACGAGGGTTGCCTCGGCGCCGTCAGCCCGGGCCGCGACCTACCTGGCGCTCATGGCCGACAACCTGGCCAAGCTGCGAACGGCCCTGGCCTGCACCAGCGCCTCGGCCTCGTAACCGGGGCGAGAAACCGCGGCCGACGTGATTTCGGCCGTCCTGAGGCGCCGGCTGCGCCGTTCTGTGGCAGGTTCAACGTTCCTGGGGTACTTATCTTTGAACAGTCGGATAACTCGCCACAGAACGACAGACCTGCCACAGAACGCCTGCGCGGTAGCTGCGCGGCTAGTGCAGGAGGGCGGCGAATATGCCGATGTCGCTATTGCCGTCGAAGGTGCAGGAAAAGCCCGCGCTTTCCAGCTCCCGTCTGAGATCCTTGGGGCCGCGGCCGGGAAAGGGATGGTACTCACCGATGATCGCCCTGACCCGCCCGAGTAAATCGCCTCCCAGAGATGGCACGATCTCGAACTCGGCGCCTTCGCAGTCCATCTTGATCACGTCGACGTCGGCCATTCCGGTGTCGTCCAGGACCGAGGCGAGGCTGTTGACCGGCACAAGTACAGCGGAACCGTTGTCGCTGCCCAGGCGCCGGCTGACCGATGTGCCCTCGGTTGCCAGCAGGGCCGTTCCCGCACTCGCCCCGACCGCGCACCCGATTACGGTCACCCGTGCATCGAGTCCATTGGCCCGGACGTTGTGCCGCAACGACTGCAGCGCATCGGGGGAGGGCTCGATGGCGACGATGCGAGCGTCGGGCGCTCGTCGGGCCATCCAGATCGTGGCCGCACCGACGTTGGCGCCAATGTCGACGATGTTGCGGGCTGCCTTCCAGTCGATGCCGGGCGCGTCGTAGGTTGCCAGCGCAAAGACCTCGGCGACGGCGAAAAGCTCGTCGACCCGGCAGCGGATGCGTTCCCCTGACCGCAGCCGCACGGTGACGGTACGGGCAGCAATGGGATGGTTGAGCAGCCCACGGCGCGGTGGGCACCGCGACGGCATGACAATCCAGCCCAACGGGCCCAGCGTGTACCAGTTGCGGACCTCGGCACGCATGCCGCGTACGAACTGGCGCACGGCTGGAACCTGAGTCATATCGGTGCAGTCTCGCTTACCTGCCACCACCGCCTCCAAAACCTGGGCCCACTGGTCAGACACTTCGCCGGCGGGGACCGCCCCATGTTGCTCCGCTCGGGGACCATCGACCGTAGCGAGGGCTCGGAGGACCTCGCTCGCAAAGCCGTCCATGGGGGCGCACACCATCCCCACCGTGTCGGCGATGCCCTCGAAGGCGGCCGGTGTCCCGATCACGGGCTTCCCATGGGCGAGGTAGTGGAGGACCTTGGTCTTGACGCCCGCCCCAGCGGGCAAGGGCGCCAGGCAGAGGTCCGCGGCGGCGATGAGACCGTCAACGTCGTCGACCCGACCGAGGCAATGCAGCGTCGCATCGAGCCCCGGAGGGCGGGCCAGCGTCTCGGTTCCCGGCCCCGCCAGCACGAGCGCAGTCCCCCGCGGCAGGCGGGGGGCAAGGACCGTCAGCAGCCATTCCGCCGCCACCGCATTCTGTTTTCCCACCAGATTCCCCACGAAGAGCAGCATCGGCGTAGCGGGGGTCACACCGGGCGGTCGCCGTGGTGACGAGGGGCGGACGAAGGCGCGGTGGCCGACACATACCGTGCGGCCCTGAAGGCGAGGGAACAGCGAGACCCACGACTGCGCCTCCTCGTCGCTGATGGCAATCGCCACGTCACAGACCTGGGCGGCCCAACCCTCCAGCCGGCGCCAAAACAGTCCTTTGACCCGGTTGGCCACCGAGGCGGGAAGCCGTTGATAGTGCAACGTCTCGCATTCGTTGGTGTCCCACACGATGGGAACACGCCGGTTTCCCGCCCGTACCGCAGGCAATAAGAGGGCGCTTTCGACGATGATGACGTCGGCACGGGGCGCCATTTCGCCCACCAACCGGGCCAATTCCCACGAGCATCCGTAGTGGACGGGCCGCTGGAGCACGACGAGACGATCAAGGCCGGGCAATGCCATCTGGGCCTCGGCGTCGGGCGGTTCCTGGTGACTGACGACCGACACCCGCATCCCCAGCGCACTCAGGGCTTCGAGCGTGAGACGGGCCCGTGCCAGCAGGCCGCCGTCGGGCTGGCAGATCGAACCGAAGGTCACCAGAAGCGCATGGCGGCCCGCCACTGGGCTCATCGCCGCGTTCGGCGGAGGGCGCCGATGCCGACCGCCACCAGTTGGCCCGACTTCATGGCGATCAGACCGGCGCCCAGCATGGGATGCGGGTAGACGAGGCGCCAGGGCTGCCGCAGATAGGGCCGGTCGAACACCGCCGAGGTCAGGGCGCCGCGACCGTGCTTGTGGACGAAGACCCGGAGACCGGCCGCGTAGTACGCCTTCTTGACGCACCGATCCAGGTATCCCAGCGTGCTTTCGTCGTGATCGATGCCGCTTTCGATCCTTGCCGCGGTGGTGATCTTCAAGGTCCGCAGGTGCAGGTCCCAGTCCTCGCCGCCCGTGAACGACTCGTCGAAGCCCCCGGTGGCCGCGAATACGTCCCGCCGGAAGAAGCGCGCCGCTTCAACCGTGTCGCTGCCGAGGAAGAAGGTCTTCTCGAACTGGCCGACCTTGGCCCAAAACCCCTGGCCGAAGGCCCGTTCGGGGACGATGACCGCGCCGTCGCCGCCCAGCAGCGCCGTGATCGCCTCCTCGACCACCGAACTGGAAACAACCATGTCGGAGTCGACAAAGCCCACATACGGCGTGGTGGCAACGCTGGCACCCCGGTTGCGCTGGGTCGAGCGTTCCGGCCCGGTCTCGAGCACGACGTCAGCAAACTCGTGGGCGATCATCACGGTCTCGTCGGTCGAGTGGTTGTCGACCACGACAATGAAGCACGGCACGGTCTGCCGGCGTAGGGATTTCAGGCAGTCGGCCAACGTGGTGGCCGAGTTGCGGGTGGGAACGACCACCGTCACCAGGGTTTCTCCCGGGTCGGGCCCGACGGTTACAACGTCGTTCGCCGGCCGCTCAGGGGCGGGTGACCCGGCCGTGCGTCGCCCGGCGGCGAGAACCGCGGCGGCGGCCTGGCGCCATCGGGCCGCCGTCGGGTGAGCCCACGCCTGGGCCAGGTTGGTGCGGGCGCGCTGCCCGGCCGGGCTGGCTTGGAAGGCCACCACAGAGCGGGCGAGGCCACCGAAGGCCGCGGTCCGGGCCCGGGCCGCCGGTCGACGGGAGCGAGCCGTCAGGTGGACCCGGCCCCGGGTCTGTTGTGTCCATTGCTCGACCTGGCTGAGCGCCCCAAGGTCGATCTCCTTGTGGCCGTCATCGAAGCAGCGCCGGATCACCATTTGCATGAGCACCTGAGAGGGGCTCTGACGTTCGAACGACGGGTCGAAAGCCAGCCCGTACAGGAGATAGCGGGAACCGTGGTCGAACCCGAACTGACAGGCCAGCAGGCGCTCAGCGGCGGTCAACCGGAAAAAAACCAGGCCCGTGCCGGGCTCGGCGGCCAGCGTCCGGTAAAGCGCGGCGTCGCGTGCCGTCATGCCCGGCCGTCCGACCGCCGTCCAGCGCCGTTGCACCAGGTCCAGGTACTCCTCCATCGCCTCGGTGACGCCCTCTCCGCTCAGGCGGTGCAGCTCGAGCGCTCCCCCGCCTGCCCGCTGGAGCGAGTGCGGCTCGTACCGGAGATGGCGCCGCTGGCGCTTGCTCAATGTGGTCAGCCACTTCTCCCAACCCATCTCCAGGTCGATCCGGTGCTTGGACTGCGATATGTGTTCGACCCTCCAGGGACCTCCCGCCGTCTCGAAGTGCCGGGCCAGGACGCCTTCGGCCGGCAAGCAGTTGAACTGGATCACGTCCCAACGCCGTTGCGTCTGCACGAGCCACCGGCACAGGGCGGCGACGACCGCCTCCCCGTAGCCGGGGACGACCACCGCATCGTTGTAGATCGCCTGCCCCAGCCCGGACGGGTTGAGCGCCCACTGGCCCCAGGTCGGGGGTGCGCCGCCTATGAATTCGATCCGCCGGAGGCCCAGGACCGGCACCGTGGCGACCTGCAGCGGGACGATGCCAACCGGTCGACCGTTGTGGCGGATCTCGACGATGCACGCATCACGGTCACGCCCGTAGATCGACAGCCATGATCGGGCCCAGGCCGGACGGGCGAACACCAGTGCCTCCGGGCAGGCGCGAAGGCACTCCTCCCACGCCGGTGTGGCAGCCGCGACTGCGTCGCGTCCCTCGTGACATGCGACCGAGCATTGCTCATCCCCGGTTACGTCTTGGGCAATAGCGACGGCACCCCCGGTCGCAAGAAACCTCCGCTGGCCCGCTCGATCGCCAGCCACGGGGGGATCGTACCGGGCCGCAGCCGTTCCTCGGCCCCAGGCGGTCGGGAGATGGCTACATTCGGCCCATGAAACGCGTGCTGGTGACCGGCCTGCCTCGTTCGGGCACCACCTGGGTGGCCAACGTGCTGGGCCAGGCGCCTGGCGCCGTCCTCGTCCAGGAACCCGACAATCCCGACGCCAACCCCCTGGCCGCCTCCGTCAAGGCCGACCTGGGGTTGCACCCGGTCCTTGCTCCAGGCGAGGAGTCACCACGGTACCGGCAGCTATGGGAGCTGGCGTACGCGGGCGGATGGCCGACCGGGCCCGGCCTGTTGGCAGTGGCCCGCCAGACCAAGAAGCTGCCCCCTCGGGTGCTCGAAGGGGTGCTCCGGCCCGCCGCGGCAGTGATGACGCGAATCGGTCGACCCGGGGGGGCCACGATCGCCAAGTCGGTCTTGGTGACCCTCTGCCTCGAGTGGCTGGAGGACCAGTTCGCGCCCATCGTGGTCGTTGTCGAGCGCAACCCGCTCAACGTGATCGCCAGCTGGCTCGAACTCGACATCCCTCTGGGCGGACTGGACACCGACGCCGCCATCCGGGCTCGGTTCGTCGAACCCATGGGCCTGGCCCCGCTGGCCGCCGATCGTTCACGGCTGGAGCGCACCGCCTGGTGCGTCGGGTTTCTGACGGCGGTCAGCCGGCGCAGCCAGTCCGAACATCCCGATCGGATGGTGGTGACCCATGAGCAGCTGTGCGCCTGCCCGGCGGTCGGATTCCAGCGCCTGTTCGACCTCCTGGGCCTCACCTGGACCGACGTGGCCCGCCACTACATCGACACCTCCAACCGCTCGGGAACGGGGTATGCAACCACCCGGTTGGCCGCTCAAGTCGGGGAAAAATGGCGCACAGTGCTGTCCGACGATGACGTCAGCACGGTCCGGGCCATCCTGGACCGGTTCCCACTGACGTCAGACGATAGGATCCGAGACCGCCAGGACGGGCACGTCTTCCGCGAGCTCGGCGGCGCTGGCTGAGCGAAGGAGCCAATTTCATGTCGTCTGACGCCGTAGTTGTCGACCCTGAAGAGCGGCCCGATCACGACGAAGCGCCCGGTTCGGAGGCCGGCGGACACTTGTCCCGTCGCGCCCTCCTCGGGCTGGGCGTGATCGGGGCGACCACGGCCGCGGCCCTGGCGGCGGAAGTGCTCGGGGCCCAGTCGGCGGCAGCCGCCGCCCCGGCAACGGCAGCCGGCGCCCCGGCAACGGCAGCCGCCGCCCCGGCAACGGCAGAGTCCCTGGCCGCGGTGGCTCACGCCGCCGCCACCACACCCGTCGACGGCGACACGGGCGCCGCCCTGCAGTTCCTCGCTGGTTTTGCCTACGCGGGCGACGGCCCCAACGGGGCGACCTATGACCGGCTGCGCCTCCTCACGGCCAAGCTGCCCCACCATCTCCAGATCGCGTCCGGTGGCGGGGTCGGTTCGACATCCGTGACGCTGACGTCACCGCCGATCGGGCTCAACCCGGGCGAGCCCATCCTGTTCACCGGGGGGAACCCCGAGTTCCTTTACACCGCTGGTAGCTATGTCGCCGAAACAAACCCGGTCCTGCTGGCATCGCCTATTCAGTTTGCCGGCCACAACATGGTGACCTACGACACTCGGGCCGCGACCGGTCCGCGGGCCACCGACATGACCCCCTTCGGCATGCTCCCGGTGGGATGCGTAATCAGCGAAGGTCCTAACGGTCTCTACACCATGATGCTCGGGGCTGGGGTCGACCAGGGGCCGCCGATCAACACGGTCATGGTCAGCCCGTCGCTGGTGAGCGGCCCGGCCGCCCAGATGGACCGCCAGCGGAGCCTGAGCAACGCGGGCGACGGCCTCGGGGTGGCCTTGGCATCGCAGCCATCATCACACCCAGCCAGCGTCATCAGCACCCCCAACGGGGCGGCGAGCATCGTGTTTCCCGCCACCGGGGGACAGACTCATCGGCTCACGATGCTGGCCGCGTCGTACTCGTCGACGCCCACTGGGGGAGGCCTGGCGGTGCTTGATGGCACCACGACCATCCTGTCCATTGATATGGAGAGCGCATCGCCGCTGCTGTTGCCCCTTCCCCCCGGGGGGATCATGGGAACGATCGGCAGAGCCATGACCATCACGCTTATGGCCGGGGGCGCCAACTGCGTCGCCAAGCTGAACGTGGCCAAGCTCACGGCGTAGCACCCCGGCGGCGGATCCCGGCCCACCCGTGCGGGTGGAGCTGAGTGGGATCGAACCACTGACCTCCCGCGTCCCGAAGGACGCGGGCGCTCTGCCATTGAGCTACAGCCCCGACGGATCGGAACGTTGATCCTAGGTGCGACCCGAGTCGCGGGCGACCGGAACTACCGTTCGCCGGCGTGGAGGTGACCGCCGCCGGTACTGTCGACCGGTCCCGTTCCGACGACGTTGGCCGCCCAGGCGTCACCCGATGGCCTCGGAACGGACTGCTCCGCGCCGTGGGCCTGAGCGCCGCCATCAGCGCCTTGTGCCTGCGTTCGTTCGTGCACGCCGGCTACGTCCTCCAGGTCGACGCCGTGTTCGGCCCCCTTGCGCCCCGCCTGCGGTGGAACTTCGGCCTCCCGGTCACCGCGGTCCAATGGGTCCTCACCCGCCTCGTCGGTGGATCCGGCGCCGGGCGGGCCCTGTTCTTCGCCGCCCTGTTCGTAAGCGCGTTCGGGCCGATGCTCCTGCTGGCGGACCGGCCCTGGCCGATCCAATGCCTGGCCGGCCTGCTCGGCGCCCTCAACCCCTGGACGGCCGAGCGCTTGAGCGAGGGACAATTCGGGGTGGTCGCGGCCGCGGGCTGCCTCTTTCTGGTCGTGGCCGCATGGGAAAGCCTGCAGCGGCGTCCCGGGCCTCGCCCGGCCGTTCTGCTCGCGGTCGCGGGCGCGGCCGCGGTCGCCTGCAACGCCGCGTTCTTGGGCATCGTCGTGGCGCTGGTGGCCGGCGCCCTCGTGGCCGCGCGGGGCTGGCGGCAACCGGCATTGTGGCGATGGACCGGCGCGGCGGGCGGCGTGTTTGTCACCCTTCTGGTCTACGGCATCATCCCGTTCCTGGTGGGCGGGGGCGCCGATACCGCCTCGGCGTTGGGCCAGGTCAATCGAGGCCAACTCATCTTCTTCCGCGCCAGCCGGGGACGGTACGGGCTGCTGCCCAACCTGATCGGTCTGTACGGGAGCTGGGCCGAGCGATTGGGACGCTTCCAGGTGCCCAACCACGGCGCCCCGTGGTGGCCTGTGACCTCGGCGGTCCTGGTCGTCCTGGCCCTCCTGGGCGGCTGGCGGCGGCGTGACCGGGCCTGGCTGCTCGTGAGCGGCGCGGTCGGCATTGCCGTCAGCGCCTTCACCGCCACCGCGCTGGGGCTGAGCACCACCAGCTGGCTGGTCGCTCAGGTGCACCTGGTCGGTGTGTACCGGGAGCCGGAGAAGTGGAGTGCCCTGTGGCTGGTGGCGCTGGCCGTGCTGGCCGCCGAGGGCACCGCTCCGAGTGACCGCGGGCGGATGGCGGACCGGGCCGGGGCAAAGCGGGCGGCGGCCGGGGGGACCGCCGCCCTCCTGCTGGCGGCGGCCATCCTTTTCCCCGCCGGGCTGGCCCAGGTCCGCGATCTGTCGCCCCAGCTCCGCCCGGTGACCTACCCGGGCGACTGGACCCGAGCCGCCGCCTACCTCCACGTCCATGTTCCGGCAGGGGAGCGAGTCCTGGTGCTCCCGTGGCACCTGTACGAATCGCTCGATTTCGCCGACCAGCGGCTGGTAGCCAACCCCGCCCGTGACCTCTTCCCGGGTCAACTCGTCTATCCCGACGATCCCGAGATCCCGGGCCAGCCCGTCCCACCCAGTTCGGGGGGCGGGCTGGGCCCGCTCGCTCGGGCCCGGGACGACTCCAGCTGTCTGCTGGCCCAGGCGGTGCGAGCGCGACACATCAACTGGGTTGTCGTCGAGCGGGCCCCCGGCGGCGTCTACGATGCCGATCGCCTACTCACCTGCGGATTTCACGAGGTCGAAGGGTCGGGTGGCCCCACTTTGGTACTGAAAGGACCAAATCTGAGCGAGCCTGAGCACGGCTAGTGTGCTCTTGCGTATACTCCCCATCACGGTGGCGGACTTGCCGCTCTGGGGTTTTGAGATGACTTCAAAGGAACAGAGACGACATATGAGTGATCAGGGGGGAATGTCGGTGGGGCGGCTGCTGCGGCTGATGGGGGTTCTCGGCATAGTGATCGCTCTGGTCGTCGGGGCGCGCACATCACGAAGTACCCCGAGCACCACCATGCGCGTCGGGCTGAGCCAAGCGACGCCCTCGGCCACGTCATGCCAGGCCGAGGAGCACCAAGAGGCGCTGCGGCTGCACGCCGCCCGTGTGGCCGCCGACAACGAAGACGTGGCCGAGCACGGGCAGCCGGAGAGCGTGGCGGAAGACAATGCCGAGAAGGCAGCCGAAGCCGCCGCCCTGCAAGCCGAGATCCGGGAGGACGAGGCCGAAGCGACCGGATATGGCGCCTGTCACTAGCAACGCCGCCACCCGGCGGCGCGGATAGCGGCAGGCCGCAATTGGGCGGAGCCAAGCGAGAGGGGCGAAGGGTGGCGAGTTGACCGACATGATCATTGGCGTGGCCGCAGCCCCGCTCGGCGACGTTGAGGCCCTGGCCGTCACCGAGGGACTCCTGTCGGCCGAGTACGCGCTCACCGTTCCGGCCGCAACTGTCCCCGAGGCTGAAGTGAGGCACCCCGAGCTCAGCGTCATCGTGCCCGCCTACCGGGACAGTCACCACATCGTGGAGAGCCTGGCCCGGTTGCGGGCGGCGTTGGACTCGACCGGGGCGACCTGGGAGCTCATCGTGGTCGTCGACGGCGACAGCCAGACCTACCGTGAGGCCAGCGCCATCGCTTCGCCATCGGTGCGGGTGTTCGGGTCGGACCGAAATCGGGGCAAGGGGTTCGCCCTGCGGTGCGGGATGGCGCACTCGGCCGGCGACTACGTGACCTTCATCGACTCGGACATGGAGATCGCACCCGAGGGGATTGGGCGCATGATGGGCTTGATGCGCCTGTACGACGCCGACATCGTCGTGGGCAGCAAGCGCCACCCGATGAGCAAGGTCCAGTACCCCCTCCTCCGGCGGGTGCAGTCGGCCAGCTACCACCGGCTGTGCCGGATGTTGTTTCGGGTCAAGGTGCGAGACACCCAAACGGGCCTGAAGATCATGCGTCGTCAGGTCTCAGAAGACGTGTTGCGGGTCGCTCTGGTCAAACGCTTCGCCTTTGACCTGGAGCTTCTGACCATCGCCGACCACCTCGGGTACCGGCGCATCATGGAGGCGCCGGTCGAGATCGACTACAAGTTCTCCAGTACCACCAACGGCCGGGCCGTTTTCTGGGTGCTGCTGGACACGGCAGCCATCTTCTACCGGCTGCACATCCGCCGGACCTATGCCAAGGAGTGGACCTGCGGGCGGGACCGGCTGGACGAAACGGTGCTCCAGGAAGCCGGATTGCAGTGACCGTGCGGCCTTCGGCGGCACCGTTGCGCACCCATTGATCTGTTGAGGATCCTGATCCTCAACTGGAAGGATCCCGCCGACGTCGACGCGGGCGGGGCGGAAAAGTACGTTCAACGCATCGCCGAGCTTTGGGCCCAGCAAGGTCACGAAGTGACGCTGCTGGTCCCCTGCCGGGGCAAGGTCGCGAGGGAAGAACAAGGCGGTGTCACCTACATCCGGGCCGGCAACCGGTACACCGTCTTCCGCCAGGCCACCGCGCACCTGCGCCGGTATGGTTCGCGCTACGACCGGGTGGTCGAATCGATCAGCACCCTGCCGTTCTTCAGTCACCGCATCGTCGGAGAGCGGTCCATCGCCCTCTACCTTCAGATGGCGAAGGACGTCTGGGATCTGGAGTACCGGTTCCCGGTGGGGTGGATCGGGCGCCACATCCTCGAGCCGAGGTGGGCACGACGGATGGTCGGAGCCCGGGTCGTGGCCATATCCAAATCAACCGCCGCGGACCTGGCTGACCACGGGATCACCGTCACCGACATCGTTCCCCCCGGGTCGGACGGAGCGGTCCCCCTCAGCCCGAATCGCCGGCTGTCGAGTCGGCCGCGCCTGCTGTTCATGGGACGGCTGGTCCGCCACAAGCGCCCGATCGACGCAGTGGAGGCCTTCCTCCAGATCCAGGAAGCCTTTCCCGGCGCCCGGATTGACCTCATCGGTGACGGGTACCTGCGGCCAGAAATCGAAAAGCGGCAAACACCAGCGGTTGTGGCCCACGGTTTCGTGGCCGAGGCGGTGAAGCGATCGCTTCTGGAGCAGGCCGACCTGATGCTGCTTCCCGCCACCCGTGAGGGCTGGGGCATCGTCGCCGTCGAGGCCGCCGCCCATGGCCTCCCCGTTGTCGCCTACGACGTGCCGGGGCTGCGCGATTCGGTGGTCGACGGCGGTACCGGAGTACTCTGCTCGCCCACACCGGCGGCCATGGCGGCCGCCGCCTGTGCCCTTCTCGGCGACGCCGAGCGCTGGCGGGCGCTGTCGCAGGCGGGACCGGAGTGGGCCCGCCGGTTCAGCTGGGAACAAACGGCCAATGGCCTCATGGACGTGCTCAGCCGCCCCGTCCCGTCAGACGGTCGCGTCGCCGGGTCGGGCTGACAGCTGTCGCCCGCGGGACGTCAGGCGCGGGACGTCAGGCGCGGAACGTCAGGCGCGGCACTTCAGGCGCGGCACTTCATGAAGCACCCGGCGAAGCCACCACTGCCGGCCAGTTCGGCGTCGACCCGCCGGTTGACGAGTTGTTCGAGAAACGGGCGCCGGCGGAAGATCCATTTGGCGACATAGAGGTCCAAGATCGACCCAACGAGCCACACCCCTCCGCGGACCTCCAGCATCTCCACCGACAGGCCCGCCCCGTCGGCCAGCCGTTGGAGAGTGGCCAGTCGGTAGTGGCGGTGACCAATGAGCCACCAGGCGGGGTCCAACACGTTGGACACCACGGATGCGTGCGGGGTGGACAGGTACAGCACACCCCCGGGCCGCAGCACCCTGCGGATCTCCCGGAACGCCTGGGCCTCGGTGCCCTTCGGGATGTGCTCGAGCACCTCCCAGCACACGACGGTGTCGAAGCTGGCGGCGTCGAATGGCAGGTCGAGGGCGCTGGCCACCTCGAGCCGGACACCGGGCCCCTCGATGTGTTTGCGCGCCGTCTCAAGGTCGCCGGCCGTGGCCTCGGTACCGGTGATGCTGCCCACCCCGTGGGACAGTGCCCACAGCTCGAACCAACCAAATCCGCAGCCGATGTCCAGAACGTCGCGTCCGCCCACGTCGCCCTCAGCGAGATGGACGGTGTGAAGGGGGATGCCGTGAAGTTCGTCGGCCGGCCCCTCAGCGAGTCGGTTCCGCACGCCGCGAAGGTTAGCAACCGCCCAGTCCGCCCCCCGCCGGTTCACCCGCGCGGGATCAGACCGAACCCTTCCGGCCCACGACGGTGATAAAGGCGGCGTGGCGTGGATCAAGCCGGCCCAGCCGGGACGGGAGTGGGTAGTAGCCACTTCCGACAATCCGGACGTCCTCGAAGCCGTGGAGGCGGAACAGCTCGGCCAGGCCCCGATAGGAGAAGATGCGGCGATGGCTGCGCTCCGAAGCGATCGGCTCGTCGCCCCGCATGTGCGACAGCGGATTCCCGAGGCCCTGCGTGGTCGCACTGACGTTGGCCAGCGAAAACGCCTGCCAACCAAGGACGAGCGCCCCGATGTTGTGCCAGCTCGCCAGGTTCTCGGTCGCCACAGCTACCAGGCCACCCGGCCGTAGGACACGAAGCGCCTCGGCCACGAACAGGTCGGTATCGACCACGTGCTCGATGACCTGGTTCGAGCTCACCGCGTCCACGGATGCGTCGCGGACGGGCCAGCGGTGGTCAAGGTCGCAGACGATGGCGTCGACGCCCCGGCCGCGCGCGGCACCGGCCGCCGTCTCATCAATCTCCAGGCCGACCAAGCGCACCGCAGGCGGGGCATACATACCGAGCGACCGGCCATCGCCCACTCCGACGTCCAGCAGGGTCCGACCGGCCGCCAGCCCACCGGCGCGGAAGGCGTCGACGATGCTCGCCACATTGTCCTGGGACGCCGTGACGAATTGGCGTCGCACCCAGCTGACCCGGGGGCGCCCCTTGATCGATGACCTGACTACTTCAAACCTGCCCGGGAGGAGTACAACGCCGTCATCGACGAGACCATAGCGCGGGCCACCGGCACCGGCAATGCGGTGGTCGACCCACGCAATATAGGATTCAGCGATGAAAATATCTCAGGCCAGAAGGGGGTTGAGACTTGCCAAACGTAACCGCGAGTGGTTGGCGTCGCCTCTGCCGATCAAGGTCAAGCTTGCGTATTATCCTTCTATTGTATCTGCGTATATTGGTCTCGCCGCATCGGGTAAGAAGGTAGTGAGGTACCTCGGGAAACCCTTTTACTTCGATAATCCAGCCACGCCGTTGAACCTGCAGATCTATGCCTATGAGATCGGCGTGAAGATCCTGGCGAACATGAGTACGAGACCTCGAAGGGTTCTTGACGTGGGGGCCAATATTGGCCAGTTTGCCCGCACTTTCGCATACCTCATACCCGATTGTGAGATCGACTGTATCGAACCGAATGTGTCGATCTTTGACCTACTCAAGATGAACGCCGACAACGGGGTGCGTTTCTTTGATTGCGCCCTCGGTTCGAAGCAGGGCCCGGCGACCTTCTACTATGAGTCGGACCGCTCAGCGATTGGTTCGTTTCTGCCGGGCAACGCGGGCGCGAGCGACCGCCTCAAGGCGGTCACCGTGCGGGTGGAGTCAGACGTGGCCGAGCTCACCGGTTGCAGCCAGTACGACCTGGTGAAGATCGACGTCGAGGGCTCAGAGTTCGACGTGTTGCCGGCCCTGCACGGACTCAGCATCAAGTATCTCTACATCGAAGTCTCGTGCGGCGCTCGCGGGACGATGTCGACCGACGCTCAGCTCTACCGCCAGATCCTCTCGTCCTTAGGCGATTTCAATGTGGTGTACTCATCGGGGCTGTCGTCCGCCAGCACCACCTACGATGTGCTGATCGAGTTTGGCGCACGGCCGTGAGAAGCGGGGCGATCCCGCCGCGTACAGGGTCGCACGGGGGCCCCTGCAAGGAGTTCGGAGGCAGCAGCCTCTACAATCACGGACGTGCTGAACCGAGGGGTCACGTCATACCGCGCCCTCGCCGGTTGACCGCACCGGCGAGCGGGATCGCCGACCGAATGCGATGACCACCGTGCAGCGCAGTCCCGAGGCGATGAACGATGGGCCGGCCCCAGCCGGTACGACGGTCGATCGCGCTCGCTCCGAAGCTGCCCACGCCGCCGGGGGCGCCGCCCTGCTGGCCCTGGCGGGCGCCTCGACCGGTCTCGGCAACCTGATCTTCCACGTCCTGGTGGCGCGGACGGGCGGGAGTGAGGTGTACGGCTCGGCCGGGGCTCTCCTAACCCTCGGCACCATCGCGGGCGTCCTGGCGGTCGGGACCAACTACGCCATTGCCCACACCGTCGCACGGAGCGACGGGCTGTCGTCTGAGCTGATTCGGCATTGCCTTGGAGCGGTCTGGCCCTGGTTGCTGGTTGGTTTGGGCCTGTTGGCCGCGGCCGTCCCCGCTCAGCACTTCCTCAAGCTTTCGAGCCCGGCGCCCGTCGTTCTGGCCGTTGCCCTGTTCACGTTCATCATCGTCGCAGGTGCACCGACGGGGGTGCTGGTGGGCCTGGGCCGCTTCAAGGCCGTTGCCCTCCTGAATGTGGTCGGCGTGGCCGGACGGCTGGTCGCGGGTGCCATACTCGCCGGGCACAACCCCCTTATGGGTGCGTTGACCGCGTCCATGGTGCCTGCTGCCATCGTCGGTTCGGTGACCATGGTGCTGGTCCTCCGAGCCCGCGGCTCGTCCGGCGCGTGGACAAGCCCGGTGGTGGGTGAACCGGGCAACTCGAAGCTGGCCGCCCAGGCCGTCGCCGGGGGCATCATCGCCGCGTCGGTTTGGGTGATCTGGAGCATCCCTGTCATGTTCGCCCGCCACGACCTGGGCGCGACCCGAGCCGGCGGTTTCGTCGCCGCCCAGCTGGTGGCGAGCGGGATCCTGTTCCTCAGCCTACCCCTGGTCACGGCGTTCTACCCCATGGTCGCCCGGGGCCTCCGGACCGACATGCTCCGTTTCGGACTTGCGGCACTTGGTCTGCTCGCTCTCCTTGCGGTGCCCGCCCTTGGCCTCCTCGGTCCGTTCTTGCTGACCCACGTGTACGGAGCAGGGTTCACCACATCGTCGGCCGCGTTCGCCGTTCTCGGTCTCTCCGCCACGGCGGTGGCGCTGGCCAATTTTCTGGTGTGGATGGGACGCGCCGTCAAGCAGCAGATAAGGGCGACTCACGTCGGCTGCGGCGTTGCGGTGGCGGTAGAACTCGTGCTGGCGACCACCTGGCACTCGTCGACCGCCGCTCTGGCGGCCGGGCCGGCCGTGTCCGTGGCATCCGGAATGGCCGTGGTCGTCCCGCTGGCGTTCCGACGGAAAGGCCCGCCGAAGCGGTCCCGCGATCCTCAGCATCGGCTCGATTACCCGCGGCTCGGGCGAGGCATGATCGGGCGTCAGACCGCTTCGACGGCCGAGGACCGAGCGCCCGATGGGACCTTGCTCAAGTCCTTCTTTCGAGCATCGAGAAGCATAAGCGTCAAGCGGGCGTGGGCCACGGGGATCGGCGTTTGCTCCCTCCTGACCCTTGGTCTGGTACGACAGGGGGCGTTCCCGTCTCAGCTGGCGTTGCTCGCCTTGGCCGGATTCGTCGGGGCGATCTACTACGGCTTCGTGGAGCTTCGACCGAAGAAGTCCGGGCGGCTCGAGGAGATGCCGGTGGCGGCTGTCCCGGGCGAGCGGCGCCGTTGGCTGCTGGCCACGGGGGCTACGGCGCTGACGGCTGCTCTGATCGCCCAGTCCTGGTTCCACCGCGGCACCGCGATTGCCAGTGGGGATGTCTCTCCGCCCTACGGAACGGCGTGGTTGTCTCGCCTGTTCGAGCCGTGGGCGTGGTCAGGCGCCAACGTCGGCGGCCCCAACGCCATGGCCCGCCAGCTGCCCTGGGCTTCGGTCCTGTGGGTTGTCCACCGACTGGGCGGCTCAGAGGTGCTGGCCCAACGGTTGTGGCTAACCGTCCTGTTTGCCGGGGCAGCCGCCGCAACGGTCGCCCTGCTCAAGACCCTGGGGCTCGGGCGGGCCGCGGCCGTCTCCGGAGCGGCTGTCTATCTCCTGAATGCTCGCACGGTCATCCTCGTTCCGAACGACGTGTACCTGACCAACTTCCTGCTGCTCCCGGCCTTTCTGGCGATTGTCCTCGCAGTTTCACGTAGCCGCATGACGCTGCGCCGGGGGGTACTTCTCCTCGGGGTGTGTGCGCCATTGCTGGGATATACCGCGGAAAACCCACCACTGGCGCTGATCTCGATCGCGGTACTTTGCTCCTCGGTCGGGCTTGCGGCTTGGACCGGCGGTAGGGCTGCGGCTCGGAGAGCGTTGAAATGCCTTCTCCTCGGGGGAAGCCTGCTGTTCCTCCTTTCGGCCTATTGGTTGGTACCGGCGGCGATTCAGTCGGTCGGAGCATCAGCGACGACGCTGGCGGCGCCCTCGAGCTGGCTTTGGACAGAGGGACGAGCGACCCTTCCGAACGCCTTTTGGTTGAACACGTCATGGGGATGGTATTATCCGCAATATTTTCCGTTCGCTCACTCATACGACCTCCAACCGCTGGCATTCCTGAAATACGCAATGCCGACCCTGGCGTTCTTGTCGTTAGCTCCCCGGATCCGCCGTGGCTCTCGTCCCGAGCCGGACGGGAATGCCAATCGAGCTATTCAGAGGCTCGCGGTAGCGGTAGCAGCAGTAGCGCTGACAATCGTCCTTTTCAGTACTGGGACAAATTTCCCGGGCTCGCTCCTGTTCCAGCCGATTTACCATCTGCCCTTTGGCTGGCTGTTCCGAGAGCCGGCGCGTTTCCTGACAATCGCGGCGCTGGGCTACGGCATCCTGGTCGCGATCACGGTCCAGCGGGTGACAACGGTCCTGGCATCGCCGGCCTACCGGCCCAGCCATCTCCCGGTGGCCCGACGTACCCGGCCGGCCTGGGCAAAGGTCGCCGTCGTGGCCGTCGTCGCGGCAGTCACCGTCGGGCCTGCCTATCCCGTCGTGGCGGGCGCAGTCGTCCCCGACAAGAGGCCCATCCTCCCGTCGGCCCACGTGAAGCTGCCCCACTACTGGTCGGAGATGGGGTCAGCCATCGACCGGGCCCCGGTCGATGGTGCGGTAGCGGTACTCCCTCCCGATGACTTCTACCAAATCCCCTACAAGTGGGGCTACTACGGCAGCGACAGTTTCTTGCCCCAGATGGTTGCCCGTCACGTACTGGCACCCGTACCCCAAGGCTATCTCGACCAGTCCGGCCAGCTGCTCGCCGGCGTCGACCAGGTCGGGCTCGCCCTCCTCAGCCACGACTGGTTCAGAGCGACACAGATCCTGAGGCTGCTCCGAAGTCCGTTGCTCCTCGTCCGGTTGGACATCGATACCGGCCCGCTCGGCGTCCAGATCATGTCGCCGGCAGCACTCGGCGAGGCCGCGGCCCAAGATCCCGACCTTCGCCTGGTGAAGAGCAGCGGCCCGCTTCGCCTCTATGGGCTCGTCGGGGACGTGCCACCCCAACAGCAGATCAGCGGCGCGGTCACAACCATCGAGACTCCCACGCCCGACTTCGGGGCGTTGTCCGTACTGCCTCCGGGCACACATTTCATCACCAGCAAGCCTCGGCCGGGCATCCCGGTCCTCCTACCCGCGCCCGACCTCTCAGACTGGCAGCTGCAGGGTGAGACACTCTCGACCGACATCAGCGAGCCTCCGGGCTGGGGCTACCGCACCACGCGCTACGACCCCCTCCTGGTGTCGACCACGGCGCTCTCCGCCAGCACCGTGGAGGCGCCCATCCCTCCTGCCATCACGGAGAGGCCGGTGGCCGGCGGTGTCCGCCTCTCCATCGCGGCAGGAGCCAACCTTATGCCCAACGGCGACTTCTCGACAGGAGGTTGGGGTCCCGTCGGCGACTGCAACAACGTGCGGGGCGACACCCGGGGCCTGTCGGCGGTCGTCGGCCCGTGGGGGCCCCTTCAGTCGCCTGCCCTGGCGCTGACCGCGCGGACCGACAGTGCGTGCGTCCGCCAGACTGTGCGATGGAGCGGGGGGACCATCCGGCTGTCGCTGATGGTGCGTCATCTGGCCGGCGACGGTCCACGAATATGCGTGTATGAGGTCGGGCCAGATCGCTGCGCCCCCACGGCGCCGGTGCCGGTCAGCAACGACTGGACCCAATACGTCGGAGCCGTCACGCCCGACCCAGGTACCACCGGCCTGATCCTGTTCCTCTACTCCGACGGCAACGCGGCCGACCCAAGCGCGGGTCCGGCGCCTACACGCAACGACTTCGCCAACATCCAGGCCAACTACCTCCCCGATCTGCGAGTGGCGCTCGTTGGTACGCCCACGGTGCCCGCTGCGTCGGGCACGCAGCTCCTCATCACCCACGAAGCGTTCAATTCCGGCTGGAGCGGGCCGCCCGCGTCGGAACACGTGCTCGTCGACGGTCTCTACAACGGGTGGCTCGGACGTTCCCTGCGGGCCGGCGCGATCCACTACCGGCTGACACCCATCGTGCGGGCCGGGGCTACCCTTTCCGCTCTCTCGGCGACAATCGTCGTCCTCGTCACCGCCGCCTGGCTCGTCCGGCGGCGACGCATGGTGACTCCCAGGCCCTCCGCGTCGTGAAACGCTCGCTCACACCGGCTCGGCGGCCCTCCGAGATCAAGTTGCGCGTAGTCGCGGCCGATCTCAGGGAGATGCTGCCGCACGGCCCAACTCGATGAACCGTCGACAACGGACGCTTCTGCCCCTCGGGGTTGTGGTGTGCATCGTGGCAGCACTGCTCGCCTGGCAACTCTCCCACGTAGGTGGCACGAGACACCCGAGCCCGAGCACCCAGGCAAGCACATCGCTTCCCATCACTGGAAGTGGCTCGCTTCCGCTTCTCGGCACAACGATCCCGGGCCCACCGAACCTGGCCGACCCGCTTACGCCCCCGGCCGCCCCGCCTGCACCAACGGTGCAACTGAATGTCAAGACGTTCGGGGCGGTGGGCGACGGAGTCAGGGACGACACCGCAGCAGTTCAGGCTGCGATCAACGCCCAGCAGTCCATGACCGGTGGCGAGGTGTTGCTTCCGGCCGGGACCTATCTGGTGAGCAGTCTGAAGGACGGCCCGACTAATCCCGCGCGAAATTCATCCACTCCGCTTGTTGTCGCCGGCGCCGGTATGGAGACAACGACCATCCGCACCAGCACGGGAAACATCTGGTCGGTACCGGGGGGGGGCGCTCGCGTGGCCGAGTTGGTGATATCAGATATCACCTTCGACGGCAACTATCTTGGTGTCCCACCGCACGCCGGATTTCCCCTCGGCACCCTGGAGGCGAGTTCACTCGCAGCCATGGTGAACCTGCCCTACCCGGGCCAGTCAATATCCGACGCGTCGCAACTGTATTCCGGCCGGCTACACCAGTTCCGACGGGTACGCTTCTACCGCACCGTTGGATTCGTCTTTCAACCCACCAAGGCATACATAACTGGGTCAGTGTTCGACAGCGACGGGCAGCCAGACCTGCCGTTGACTCTGAAGGAGGGCGACACCGCACTCCGCTCTGACATTGCAGCCGGCGAGGCGATCAGCAGTCTGACCGTGTCCAACCTAACTTTCCGAGTGTGGCCCGGTTTGAGGGTCGTACTAAATCCTGGTAAGACGCAGCAGGTGGTCATCCTCGCGTCTGCTTCCCCCGCGGTAGCAGGACCGGTAACCCTCACGGTCAAAGGCGCACCAATCGCCGACGCGGCGTACCGCTCCGGCACAACGGTGCGATTCGCGCGTGCCCACAACGACACGCTCGGAAGCGGTGCGACGACGGCCATCGTAGTGGGAAACCAATTTCTCAATGGATGTGGAAACTACGCCGACTTTGTTGGTTCTCCGCTCAACGCAGTGCGACTCGTGTTCCAGAACAACACGTCGGCCAACTACACCCAAGGCGGTATTTATGCGCTCGGCTGGGGTAGCCAAATCGTCAACAATAATCTGCATAACATGGTGCCGGGTGCGGGTATCAACTACGACGCCACATCGAACAAGGCGAGCTACCGCGGTAACAATGTGGTCGAAGGGAACACATTTGGCAATATCGCACTTCCGCGGGTAGTTGCGCCCACTGACCGGTTCGCCAACAACACCATCGAAAATCGGTAGCGGGCTGTGATGGGTCACTTGCAATGCCCTCATAACTTGGCAACAAGGTCGCGCGGGTCAGACAGACTTGGCAATCCCGGCGACGGCAGGGAACGCGACCGCAACGCAGAAAACCCGGGACCGAAGCTCCGCTGCGGGGGGGAGGGGGACGAACGCAGCAGGATCCGAAGCCGCCAACGCGCACCGGTTTTCGGCGCTTTCCATTGTCCTTCGTTCATTGCACATCTGACCGGTCTCGACTGACCTTTGGAGTCGTCCCGGTCCTGCTGGGACACCAATTGGGCCGCGACCATGCTGGCCCCGGCTAACGGCGCGCACCTGCGAGGCGATCTCGGTGGTGTTCTGGCATGATTTGCTGTGGATCATGGGCAGGATTGGCCCCGTGGGGCGGCGTATGTCGGTCGGGAGTCGGAACTCCGCATATTGCAGTCTGCCTTTGATCAGGCCGTAGGCGGCCGGGGTGGAGTGGTGTTGGTTGCGGGGGAACCGGGGATCGGGAAGTCCCGGTTGGTTGAGGAGTTGGCAGCTCGGGCCGCGGAATCTGGTGCAGTTGTCGTGTGGGGCCGGGTCGACGAAGGAGAGGGGGCCCCGCCGTACTGGCCATGGGTCCAGGTGCTTGATGCTGTGACCACCGAGTGTGAGCGTAGCTGTGTCGTAAACGTCCTGAATGCAACTGCGCCTGTTCTAATGGCCATCTTGCCCGGCGTGAACGATTTCGTCAGCAACCTGGTTCCCGCTCCTGTGCTGGATCCCCAAAGTGCCCGTTTCCGTCTTCATCAGGCCATTGTTGCTGTCTTGGAGCGGGTTGGCCGCGCGCAACCCCTAGTCGTCGTCTTGGAGGATCTGCATTGGTTTGACGTAGCTTCCCTGGAACTGACCACATTCGTTGCCGCCAGAATCCGCACGACGGCCGTTCTTCTACTCCTCACTTACCGGACGCTCGATGCGGGCAGCTCAGAGGTCTTTTCTGATCTTCTGGGGTCGTTGGCCCGCCAGCAGCCTCTGGAGAGGATTACCCTGACCGGATTCACGGAGCCTGAGGTCCGCCGATTTATCGGCCAGGCAGTGGATTTCGAGCCGATGACAACAGTGGCGACGGCGGTGCATGCGCGTACTGAGGGTAACCCGTTCTATGTCGGTGAATTGACCCGATTGCTCAAGAGCGAGGGGCTCCTCATCGGCGGGTCCGGCCTGGAGTCAGCCTGTGAGGCGGTGCCGACCGGCGCGCGCGACGTCGTCCAGCGCCGTGTGGCACGACTGCCCAAGGCAACTCGGGAGGTGCTCATGCTAAGCGCTGTCATCGGACGGGACTTCGACCTCTCAGTCGTGGCTGCTGCCGCTGATCTTCGTGAAGCCGACGCGCTGCAGCGGATCGGTCCAGCCGTCGCCGCTGGCCTGGTCAGCGACGACGGAACGTCCTCAGGGAGATTCCGGTTCTCCCACTCGCTGGTCCGCGACAGCGTCTATGCCAGCCTCAGCGTGTTCGAAAAGTCCATGCGGCACGCTCAGGTTGGTGCAGCCTTAGGGCGCCGTGTCTTCGCCCGGTCGCATCTTGCAGAGCTCGCTTGGCACTTTTTTCAGGGCGCGGCTGTCGCTGGCCCTGAGCTTGGCGTTGACTACGCCCTGGAGGCAGCCGCCGAAGCCCAGGCTTCCCTTGCGTATGAGCAGGCGGAGGACATTCTGCGGCGCGCACTCATGCTGATCGATCGCATGCCGGCCGCTCACGATCGGCTGGGACGACACATCCTTCTCCAGAACCGTCTCGCGATGTTGCTTACGGTGACTCGGGGTCTCTCGGCGTCGGAGACCGCCACCGCATGGCGACGAAGCCGCGAGCTCTACAGCCAAGGCGGTGAGGTTCGAGAGATACTGATGCCATTATTCGGCCTGTTCATCGTCCACAGTACCCGCGCCGACCACCAGACAGCCGCTGCGATAGGGGAGCACGTGCTCGAACTCGGCATGGTCGCGGATGATGCCGCTTTGATCCTAACCGGTCATGAAATTGTCGGAGCGACGAGCCTATACCGCGGCAAGTTGGTCGAGGCCAAACGACATCTCGAGCGGTCTCTGACTCTGATAACGACATTTGAGGATTCCTCGTTACTGGAGATTCTGCCGGTCCACCCAGGTGTGATGAGCGTCGAACTGGCGATCGTCTATTATCTCACCGGAGAGAGTGCCCGCTTTCAGGCGGCGCTCCGCGAAGTCGAACGCTTCCGCAGCCGCCTCTCACATCCCCTTAGCCTTGGGGGGCTGCTGACGCTAAACCTATGGCTTCGGGGGTGCCTCGGCGATATTGCCACGTTGGCGGAGGACGCAGCCGAAGCATCCGAGCGCTGCGTCGAATGGGGTCTCGCAGATCTGGCGGCTCTGTCCGACTTCTGGCGGGCCTCAGCGCTGCAGCGACGCGACGGACACGACCGCACCAGCGAGATCAGCGACGCGCTCCTCGCAGTGGAGAAGACGGGTTTCCGGCTTTGGCGCACACAGCACCTCGCCGTGCTCGCCGAGTGCTGTCGTCAGGTCGGCCAGATCGATCACGCGCTCGATCTTGTCGCCGACGGCCTCGCCGAGGCGCGTCACAACGATGAACGGTTCTGGGAACCTGAGCTGCTGCGCATGCGTGGCGAACTCCTCGCAGCCGCCGGCCGCACCCACACTGACGAGGCTGTCGAGTCGGTGAATCAGGCCGTCATACTGGCCCGAAGCCAGGGATCGACGGTGCTGCAACACCGAGCGGAGGTTACCCTCGCCGCGATTCGGTCCCGAGCGAAACAATCTGGGGGAAGGCTCGACGGATCCACCAGTCGGCCCGACCTGAGTCCCCGCGAACGAGAAGTGGTCAGCCTGATCGGCTGTGGGCTCACCGACAAGGAGATCGCGGCGGAGCTCGTTATCGCACTTGCCACCGTGCGTACCCATCTGGAGCGGATTCGCAACAAGACAGGGCTGCGGCGGCGCACGGAACTTGTCCGCTTGGCGGTGGAGCTTGGGCTCTCCATTGGCTGATCAGCGGTCCGGAGGCCCCGGGAGCGCCTGTGGTAGGCGGGGGAGCCAAGATGGTGAGGCCCATCGAGTGCGGGTCCGTGGAAGCCCAAGGCTGGACAGTGGGGGTCAACCCCATCCCATGCGTGTGGGTCAAAGTATCCACACGGTGACGTAGTGCCGGACTACAGAAGAGGGTCATTAGCGCCCATAGCCGTACTAGCTGAGCCAGGATATGCTGCTCCCAGTCTGGTTTCGTCGCCCAGACAGAGTATGGGGGAGCACACCACCCGCGGCTTCATAGCGGGATTATCACCCATGGCCTACCGGCCGCTGCTCCGTGGCAAACCGTCGGTCCGCTCTTGTCGTCCTAAGTGAAGGGAGAACGTTGTGCCAGCAGAGGAAAACAAGGACCTTGTCCGCCGCTTCCTACAAGGACCAGTTGTCCAGTCACTTCAGGGTGACCCAGAGTCCGTGCGCGCCTACCTCACTCCCGACTTCGTCTTTCACTCGCCGGTGGTGTCTTCGGCGGGGCACCATCACGACCGCCTTGTCCAAGAGGCTTCAGCCTTCGGCGGGATGCTTCCAAATCACGGGGTCACCGTTGACCACATTCTGGCCGAGGACGACATGGTGGCGGCGCATTTCACCTTTAGGCAGGCGGAAGATGCCGAGATCGGCGCCCAGGGTATCGCCCACTATAGACTGCGAGATGGAAAGATCTCAGAGCTTTGGTATTACTCTTCGGTCGGCGCGAAGCTTGTACCAATAGTGAACTGATCGTTCCGGGGACCTCGAGATACCCAGCGAACATCGCAGGGCGGATCATGCAGCGATCGTTTCAATATCGAGATCCGCAAGACCGCCCGAGGAGTTCCGGACGGCCGGCGAGCAGCACGTGTGGCTCGTCCGGCTCGACGGCATGCTCACCCGCCGGGCGGCACCGGCTGCGTACAGCTCCTCGAACCAGCCGGTCGTGGCGCCCACGGCGAGCGCCCGAGCCTCGAGCCGCTTCTCCTCGTCCTGCCGTCAATCATTTGGGCCCACACCTCCCGGCTCGCTCGGCCGATTGAGGTCGCACCATGTCGACAGGAGCGTCGGTCACTATGTCCCTGTGGACGCTGAGGTCCATCATCTCGACTCGTATTCGTCGTGGCGGCGCCACCAGAAGTCCGCCTCGTGGCGCCCCAATGGCGCCCGGTCGAGCCACTGGTAAGCGCCCCACAGCGCATCGAGTCCCCGGGCGTAGGACGAGTAGGTGTGGTACACGACCCCGTCGTCAAGAGCGAACGCACTCATGCCCGGCATCTGGCGGGAGTAAGTGGCCAAGTCTGTGCCCACGGGCGAGGCGTTGGGGCCGTCGTCGGCGTTCGGGTCGGGGCGCCAGTCCATGGTGCGGAAGTTGTACTCGACCTCGCCCGACTGCTGCTGCTCCTCGGTGATGGACGCGTGGAAGTCGTAGTTGAAGTCGCTGTCGTGCGACGACGCCCACGGGAAGCTCCAGCCCATGCGCTGCTTGTACGCCTCCAGCTTGGCTAGAGGGGCGAGCGACACCGCGCACAGGCTGATGTCGTGGTTGGCCAGGTGCACGACGAAGCCGTTGAAGCCGTCTGCGATGGCTGAGCAGGCCGGGCACCCGGCCTGGTATTCGGGCCCGAGCATGAAGTGGTAGACGAGCAGCTGCGAGCGTCCTCTGAAAAGGTCCGAGAGCGACGCCGGGCCCTCGTCGGTCTCGAAGCGGTACTCCTTGTCGATCCGGACCCAGGGCAGCTCCTGTCGCATCTTGGCCAGTTCATCGCCATGCCGCGTGTGTGCCTTCTCGGCCTCAAGGAGCTTCAGCCGGGCTGCGCGCCACTCGTCGCGTGTTCCGACGTTGTGATCATTCATCGTTGTCTCCTTTTCTCACCTCATTGGCGTGGGACCGGGAGTTGGCAGAAGTCCGGGAATTGGGGAGGGGACCGCCCGGATCACGATGCCGAGAGCGACGATCGCCAGCGCGAGCGAAGATCGATGATGGCACACATGACACCCACCACGATCAGCATGGCCATCAGCCCGATGCCCGACCCAACGCAGTCGAGCCCGAACACAAATCCGGAGCGTGCGTTCTCATGGCATTCAGGCGACAGTGTCTCTTGATGGGCGTCAATTCATAGACGCCTGCCGCGATCATGACGACGCCCGCGGTGACCGTCCCGTTGAGCAGGTGCCCGCTGGCCAGGGAGTAGCTCAAAGTACCTGGTGAACCCCTCTGAGCTGGGCTTTCGCGGGGGCGCTGGACATCGGCGCCTGGAGGTGTTACAAGCTGGGGGGTGAGAACTGACGCCTTCGAGCACGTTCAGC
>JALYXV010000407.1 GCA_030947025.1 Actinomycetota bacterium
AACCTCCTCGCCAATCCATCATTGTCCCTGGTCAGCCGCCCTGCGGCTGGCCTACCCGCCGCTTCTGCTTGGGGGTTGGGGTGCGTCGGATCAGGCTGGACCGACCCACGGAAACGTCACAAGAGCCTTTGCGGGTCACCGAATGGGGCCAGGTCATAACCGATACACGCCTGGTGGCCGGTATCGTCGACCGGCTCACCTTCCACGCCCACATCATCGAAACCGGCACCGAAAGCTTCCCGCTGCGAACCACCCGAGCCTCGAGAATCAAGTCCGGAAGGCCGGCTGAACATCTGACTGTTGTGGAACGGCTTGTCAATAGGGGAGAAACTCCTGCTCGGGGGGGTTTCGGGCCGCGTCGGATCAAGGGGTGCGATCCGGTGTGCGGCTTGGTTGCAGTGCGGATGGTGGGGTTTGCGGCCTCGACTGAGGGCTTGAGTGCCCGGTGTCAACGAGCGAAGCGATGCCCAGCTCGAGGGGGCTGCGGTTGACTGTGTGCGAGGGGGCGAGGGCTGTCAAGAGCACCGGGAAAAAGGTCGGGGTCCCCTCCGGGGTGGCCTTTTTCGGCTCTCCGGTGCTCTTTACAGCCCGGTCATGTCCACGCCAGCCAACACCATGGGAGAAGGAGGGATGCCGCCCCCCGTCGCCAGCAACAAGCTGGGAGTGCCCGCCGGCATCTTCCTTGGGCGGCATCCCTCCTGCCTTTGACGTGGCTTTGGACTGGCTTTTGACTTTGGCCTTGGCCTCTCGCTCAGTGTCGAGGCCGCGCTGGGTCAGGGTGGGGAGCGTCCCGCGGTGTTCCCACGACGCGTCGGGGCGGTATGGATCGGCTGACCGCCATTCTGTGGTACGCGGATCGGAACTCGCATGTCGGCTTTCCGCAGGACGGCGCCCCTGACTAAACACGCCTCGGGTCCACCCGGAGGGCTGGGCATAGTTAGAACGGGGATCTTTCCTGCTGCGGCGGTGCCCCGACGCGTCGTGGAGATGTTGCTCACCTCCCCGCCGATGAGGAGGTGGGCGCGAACGATGGTCATCTCAGGCCGTCATCTCGGCCCACAAGAAGCCGCACAGCTCCCGGGCGACGGCGGCCGCCACGACATTCTTGGAGTTCTTCCGCGCCGCCAGACGTCGGAACCGGCCGCACAGCCGGGTCTGGGCGGCCCACGCCCGCGCCACCGTGTCGGCATCGACGCCTTCTTGGCGTTTGCGGAGCTCGACGCCGACTGACGGCCCGGACTGGTACGCCCAGGCCGACTCGATCAGCTGGGTCCGCATGTGCCAGTTGCCGGCCTTGGTGATATGCCCCCGGGAGGTTTTCCCGCCACTGGAGTACTCCGATGGGACCAGGCCGGTGAAACCCATGAACGCCGATGGCCGACCGAAACGCCGCCAGTCACACACCTCCGACGCCAACGTCAACGCCCCCAGCTGGGCCACCCCGCGGTAGGCGCTGAGGCGGCGCACCGCGTCGGCGAAGGGGTCCCGGCCATACCACGGCGCCAAGTCGGCCTCGGTCGCGGTCAGCTCGCGTGAGCGGGCGTCGACCACCGAGCGGTAGTGGGCGAAGGTGGCGGCCATGGCCGGGTCGTCGAAGCGCCGCGCCGTCAGCCACTGGTGATGCTTCATCGTCCAGGCGCTGCCGCCTCGCCACACCTCACCGTGGCGCAACAAGAACGCCCCCAGACGCTTGCGGGCCCGGTCCAGGTCCTCCACCATGTCCGCCCTCGCCCGGCACAAATCCCGGATCGCCTCCTCCTGGCGGTTGGGCACCCGGATCGCGGTCAGGTTCCCGGAGCGGTGCAGGCGGGCCAGCTTGCGGCAATCGCGGCGGTCGGTCTTGACCCGATCGGCGGCCGAACGCGGGATCAACGATGGGGCGATCACCTGACAGGCCACCCCCATCGAGATCAGCAGCCGGTAAAGCTCATAGCCCGTCGGCCCCGCCTCGTAACACGCCACCAGTCGGCGGGGATCACCGAAGCGGGCCAAGAAGCGTCGCACCGACGCCTCGTCGTGAAAGATCTTCTCGACCTCCGGGACGTCATCCTCGGGGGACAGGATCCCAATCGAGATCGAGTCCTTATGGACGTCCATCCCCAGATGGGTCAGTCCTCGATACGGCACACTGGACACGGCCGGCTTCCTTTCTGCGTAGTGGCTCCGGCTGCCAAGTGTGGCTGATCCACGTCATCGGCAGACCGGGAGCCGGCCGTTCCATATTGACTAAAGACGCCTGCACCCTCAACCCATGGGTGCTGGACTGGTGCCGTCACCGGGCATTCGGGAAGGTGGTTCCCGGCTGGAATGCCAGGATGGTCGGGTCGCACAACGCGACCGCTCCTGGGACGACCAAGGCAGTCGTCTGATTGGGCGGGATCACGTTGATGTACGTGGCCACCGAGACCACGCCACCGTTGCACAATGGTGGCGTGGTGATGAGTTCCGCACTGGCCGGTTGGTTTGTCTCAAGGGTCACCGCCGAGCCCGTCGGTCCTGACCGAGTTGCTGGCTGGCCGATCTGCTGACGGTGTGCGTCGAGGAAGGAGACTCCGGGGAAACCTGTGACCGTGCATGCTTTCGATCCGGTGTTTATGAGCACGATCAGGTAGAACTCTCGTCCCCCCGCACCGTAGGTTTGTATCGAACCGCTCAGAGACGCGGTGGGGCACTCGGTGGGATTGGCGATCGCGGGAGTCGAAGGCGGGGTGGCTGCGGTGGAGATGGGCGGGGACGAGGCCACTGAACT
>JALYXV010000408.1 GCA_030947025.1 Actinomycetota bacterium
GGCTCGTCCGGGGGCGGGTCGGGCGGGTCCGGGGGCGGGTCGGGCGGCGATGGGCAGCGAGGTGGCGGACCGGTCGCCACCGGCCGCGGCTAGGCCGCGCTCGCCCGGCGGGAGGGATCGACCAACATGGCAATAGAGGTTTTCGTGGCCGACGAGCAGAACGACCAGCCGGTCGACACCATGCGCTGGGTGCGCCTGGCCGAGTCGGTGCTGGTCGAGGAGGGCGTCCCGGGCGATGCTGAGCTGTCGATGCTGTTCGTCGACGAGGCGGCCATGACTGACCTCAACAAGAGGTTTCTGGGCAAGGATGCGCCGACCGACGTGCTGGCGTTCCCGATTGACGAGGAGCCGGTCGAGGGGGGGCGGTCGCCCGATTCGGGTGGGACCGGCCCGGGCGACACGTCCGAGCCGACCGACATGCCGACCGTGCTGGGCGATGTGGTCATCTGCCCGTCGGTGGCCCACCGCAACGCGCCCGAGCACGCCGGGACCTACGAGGACGAGGTCGCCCTGCTCGTCGTGCACGGCCTGCTGCACCTGCTGGGTATGGACCATGAGGACGACGACGAGGCGCAGGCCATGGAGGAGCGGGAGCAGGCGCTGCTGACCAAGTTCCACCGGCCCCCGTCCCCGGCGGCCGTCCCCGTCCCCGTCCCCGTCCCGGTGCCTGCTGCCGCCGCTGAGCCGCCGCCTCCCGCCGCCGCTGAGGCGCCGCCTCCCGAGGCTGAGGCGCCGCCTCCCGAATCGGACCCGGCGTGACACTCGCGGTCGAAACCACCGGGCAATGGTCCCCCGCCGACGCCTGGCTGCTGATCGCGGTGGCCGGGCTCATCGTCATGTCCGCGGTCCTCGCCCTGGCCGAAACCGGCCTCACCCGGATGAACCGGGTCAAGGCCATGGCCATGGTCGAGGAGAAGAAACGGGGCGCCCACGCCCTGCTCAAGTTGGTCGAGCATCCCGAGCGCACCCTCAACCCGGTGCTGTTCCTCCTGCTCCTGTGCAACACCGTGGCCGCCACCCTCGTCGGCGTGGTCGCTTCCCACCTCTTCGGCGCCTTCGGCGTCGCGGTCGCCACCGCGTTCGAGGTCATCATCATTTTCGTCTTCGCCGAGGCCATGCCGAAGACCTGGGCGGTGCAGCACTCGGAACAGGCCGCCCTCGTGGCCGCCCCGTTCGTGGCCGCCCTGGTCAAGATTCCGCCCGTGCGCTGGGTCAGCAACGCGCTGATCGGCCTGGCCAACCTGATCCTGCCGGGCAAGGGCATCAAGCAGGGGCCCTACGTGTCGGAGCAGGAACTCCTCGCCATGGCCGACGCGGCCGCCTCCCAGGACGTGATCGAGCGGGAGGAACGCCGGCTCATCCATTCCATCATCGATTTCGGCGACACGGTGGTCCGCGAGGTCATGGTGCCCCGCCCGGACATGGTCGTGGTCGAGTCCACCGCCAAGGTCTCCGACGTCATCGAGATCGCCATTGCCGCCGGCTTCAGCCGGATCCCCGTTTTCGGGCAGGGCATCGACGACATCCTGGGCGTGGTCTTCAGCAAAGACCTGATGAAGGCCGAGCGGGAAGGCCATGCCGACATGCCGGTGTCGGAGATCATGCGGGAGACCCATTTCGTGCCCGAAACGAAGCGGGTTTCGGAAATGATGCGGGAGATGCAGGCGTCCAAACTGCACCAGGCGATCGTGGTCGACGAATACGGCGGTACCGCCGGATTGGTCACCCTCGAGGATTTGATCGAAGAACTGGTGGGTGAGATCGAAGACGAATACGACGTCCAGGAGACCCCCATCGAGCGCATCAATGATCGCGAGGTGCGGGTGACGGCCCGTATGGCGATCGACGATCTCAACGAGCTGCTGGGCACGGACCTCCCCGAGGGCGACTGGGACACGGTGGGCGGCCTCGTCTACGGCCTGCTCGGCCACGTCCCCACCGAGGGCGAATCCATTGATTTCGACGGTCGCCAATTGACCGCCGAGCGGGTCCAGGGCCGGCGGATCGGCCGGGTTCGCATTACCACGCCCGCGCCCGGTGTGGCCGAGGCGGTCGAGTCCGAAGCCGAACACGACCCGGCCCGGTCGTGAGCGCGTGAGATCGGGATTCGCCACCCTCCTCGGCCGGCCCAACGTGGGGAAGTCCACCCTCCTCAACCAGATCCTGGGCACCAAGGTGTCGATCGTCTCGGACAAACCCCAGACGACCCGCAACCAGATCCGGGGGGTCCTGAACCGGGACGGTGTGCAGGTGGTATTCGTCGACACCCCCGGGATACACAAACCGCGCACGGCGCTGGGCCAGCGGCTCAACGACACCGCCCAGGCGGCCGCCAGCCACGTGGATGTGGTGATCTTCGTGATCGACGCCACCGCTCCCCTGGGAAAAGGGGACCGATGGGTGGCCGGGCGGGTCCCCCCCACGGGTCTTTGCGTGGTCAACAAGATCGATGTGGCCGATCGTCCGGCAATTCTCTCCCAGCTGGCGGCGGCCGGGGAACTGGGGCTGAGCGAGTATTTCCCGGTTTCGGCCCGTACGGGGGCGGGTGTCGAGGAATTGGTCGCGGCTATTGCCGCCCGGATGCCTGAGGGGCCGCAGCTGTACCCCGACGATATGGTGACCGATGTGCCCGACGCGTTTTGGGTCAGCGAGCTGGTGCGTGAACAATTACTGGCCGTCACGCGCGACGAGCTTCCGCACTCGATTGCCTGCCGGGTGACCGAATGGGATTGGCCCCACGTGAGGGTCGAGATCCTGGTCGAGCGGGAATCGCAAAAAGGAATCGTTATTGGCCGTAACGGCGCGGTACTGAAGGAGGCGGGTATCCGGGTGCGCGCCCAGCTACCCGAAGGCGCGTATCTGGAATTGGTCGTCAGGGTCGACAAGGATTGGCAACGCCGCCCCGCCGCCCTGGAGCGCCTGGGCTACTGACGTCCCAACGGCAATTTAAATGTGACTTTGTGGGCGCATTGACTGATTCGGCTGGATCATCTAGCCTGCCCCAACCATGGGGAGTTCTGCCAAGGGGATACTGGCTATCGGGGCCGCAGCCGCCGTTGCGCTGCTCAACGTAGGGCTGACGGCCGGCCCCGCCAGTGCCGTGGCCCGTGCCACCGTCGCCGGGCCCAGCTGCGTCGGCAACACCGACACCCTCTCTTGGTCCCCACCCCACATCGCCGGGCTGACCGGCTATCACATCGTCAAGTTCTCCAGTAACTACCCCCCGGGGTCCATTTCGTACGACCTTCCACGTGATCAGACAAGCATGCAGTTTTCCGTGGCGTACGGCCTCGTGACATTCAGTATCTACGCCGCGACCTCGTCGGGCGTGGGCATCCAGCCCTTTGCCACGGGCTTCAGCTCCGGCGTCCAGGCACCCCAACCGATGCAATGGGACTTCTCAAGCGACGGCCGCAACTCGGTTGGCGACCGTTCCGTGACGGTGGCCTTTTTGTGGTCACCGCAGACCGCCACCTATGACGCCGGCAATGCCGCCAACGACACGGTTACGGTGACAGCGTCTCCTGGCGGGGCCACGATCACCTCGACGCCGAAGTTCCTACCGCCCGAAAACAGCCTCGGCGTCATAGACACGTTCACAGGATTGACCAACGGTGTGAGCTACACCTTCACGTCCGTGGTCACGAACGCCTGCGGCACGAGCGGTTCATCCTATGCGTCGGCGCCGCTCACGCCGAACGGGCCGGCCCCTGGCGCGCTCACCTGTTTCGTGTCGAGCACGCAGGTTCCGCCCGCCGTCGCCCGCGCCCGACAGTCGGTCCAGGTGCAGGCGGCCGACGGCCTGGCCGCCATAAGCAACATCCATGTTGTCAATGGGACGGTCAAGGTGCCGGCGTTCAGTCAGGGGACGACGTCGCCCGTCGTGGTGACCGCCACCAAGACCACGCCGGGCCGCCCGACGAGCTGGAGCTTCGGCATTTCCGACCTGAAGGGCCAGACCCGGTACTGCGGCTGACGCGGGCCGCCTTTGTGGGGATTCACGCCTTTGTGGGTCCTGGATTGAAATAGCGACAGCTGATCCCCACAAAGACGTGAATCCCCACAAAAGCTGGGCGCGGGGCTGGCGCAGTGCGGGGCTGGGCGATCAGCGCCGTAGATCGACGAGAAAGTCCTCCACTTCCTGACGGTGGCGGGTGCGGCGCATGGGCGGGAGGGCGCGCACCAGGTCCCAACGGTAGGTGGCTGTCGCCAGCCGGGGGTCGAGGATGGCGACCACCCCTCGGTCGGTCGGGGAGCGGATGAGCCGGCCCGCCCCCTGAGCCAGCAGGGTGGCGGCCCGGGGAAGATCAATGGCCCCGAATGCGGCTCGGCCCAGGCGCTCGCGCCGGGCCTGGAGCAGCGGCTCATCGGGCCGGGGGAACGGAATCCGGTCGATGGCCACCAGCGACAGCGCCGATCCCGGGACGTCCACCCCCTGCCAGAAGCCCATGGTGGCGAACAGGCAGGACCGCTCGTCGTTCTTGAACGACTGCAGGAGCGCGGGCTTGGGCAGGTCGGACTGGGTCAGGATGGGCCAGGGCAGTACGTCGCGCATCGCCTTGGCCGCCGCCTCCATGGCCCGCCAGCTGGTGAACAGGGCCAGGGTGCGCCCGCCCGCCGCTCGCACCAGCGCTTCCAGCTCCTGGTGCATGGCGTGCTCGTATTGGTCGCTCCGGGGGTCGGGCAGGTGGAGGGCGCAGTACAGCAGGGCCTGGTGGGGATAGTCGAAGGGGCTGCCCACGTCGAGCTCGTCGTAGGACCCCGGGGGAATGCCCAGGCGCGGGGCCATCCGGGGCGGAATGGTCGCGCTGGTGAGAATGGCAGTGGGGGCGTTCTCGCCTTCCCACAGCAGCGCGGCCAGCAGCGGGGCGATCTCAATGGGCGCCACCTTGAGCACCGGGGCGTACGCCGGCCCTTCGATCCACGCCACGCTGGTCGGGGGCAGAGCCAGAGCCTGGTCGAGGTCGGTGGCCAGGTGGCCGGCCGACTGCTGGGCCCGGGCCTTGCGGGCCGGGTCGGCCTGCTCGGCCTGGCGCAGGGCGGAGCTTACCCGGGCGACCCGCTCGCGCAGCATCGTCAGCACCGTGACCACCTCCTCGGGTAGGGGATGGGCCAGACGTTTACCCCGGTGCTGGTCGAGCAGGGCAGTGAGCCGGGTGCCGCCATCATCGAGCGCGTCGAGAATGGCTGGTTCCTTGACCACCGGCTTGGCGTTGCGAGCCAGGGCGAAGAACCGCCCCGGTGCCAGCTCCAGCCCCAGGCTGGACGACGCCACGTCTTCCAGCTCGTGGGCCTCGTCGAAAACGACGACGTCGTGGGGAGGCAGGACGGCGCCGCCCGAGGCCAGATGGGTGGCGTACAGGTGGGTGTTGACAACCACCACGTCGGCCAAGGTGGCCCGATGGCGGGCCGCCTCGGTGAAACACACGTCTCCGGCGGGGCAACGGTTGGCCCCCGGACACTCGGTCGACCCGACGCTCACCATGGCCCAGGCCTGGGCCTGGGGTTCGAAGGCCAGGTCGGCCCGGTCGCCGGTCTCGGCCGTCATCGACCACTCGATCAGGCGTCGGACCTGGCGGCCGAACATTCCCAAACCCGCCCCGTCCACGCCTGGCGCCGCGTCCGAGCCGGAGAGCTCCAGCTGGTCGCCGCCCCCCGCCACCTCGAGGGCCCGCTGGCGGCACAGGTAGTTGGACCGGCCCTTCAGTACCGCGAACTCGAAGGGCACCCCCAACCGTTCGGCCAGGAAAGGCAGGTCCTTTTTGGCCAGCTGGTCCTGCAGCGCCTTGGTGGCGGTCGCCACCACGACCCTCGAACCCGACAACAGGGCAGGAACGAGATAGGCGAGGCTTTTCCCTGTCCCGGTCTGGGCCTGGACGATCAGGTGCCGGCGCTCGGCGATGGCTCGGGCCACCGCGGTCGCCATCTGGCGCTGGCCCGGGCGGGTGTCGCCCCCGCCCGGCAAGCCGCCGACAACCCGGTCCAGGGCTGCCGCCACCTCGTCCGACCTCACCGGGAGAGGGTACCGGCGGGCGTGTCCCGATTGGACAGTTGGCAAGCGATACCGTGACCAATGTGGACCTCGAAGGGCTCGATCCAAACCGGATGCCGGTCCACGTGGCCTGTGTCATGGATGGCAACGGGCGCTGGGCCACCAAGCGGGGGCTGCCCCGCACCGAGGGCCACCGGGCGGGTGAGGAGGCGCTGTTCGACGCCATCTGCGGCGCCCTCGAGCTGGGGCTCGACTGGTTCACGGTGTACGCCTTCTCGACCGAGAACTGGCGCCGGCCGGCCGACGAGGTCCGCTTCCTGCTGAGCGTCATCGCCGACCAGCTGCTGCTGCGTCGCCGGGGCGAGCTCAACGAGATGGGCGTCCGAATTCGCTTCATCGGCCGGCGCGACTGGCGGGTGCCGAAGGGGGTGCTGCACCGCATGGACGAGTCGGCCGAGATGACCAAGCACAACCGCAAGATGACCTTCACGGTGGCGTTCAACTACGGCGGCCGGGCCGAGATCGTCGACGCCGTCAAGGCCCTGATCGACGACGGGGTGCCGGCCCGAAAGGTCGACATCCGGGCCATCCGCAAGCGCATGTACGCCCCCGACATGCCCGACCCCGACCTGGTGATCCGGACCTCGGGCGAGTTCCGGCTCTCCAACTTCCTCATCTGGGAGGTGGCCTACAGCGAGTTGGTCTTCACCGACGTGCTGTGGCCCGACTTTCGCCGGGAACACCTGGCCGAGGCCATCCGGGAATTCCAGCGACGGGACCGCCGTTTCGGCGGGACCAAGCGGGGCGGCGACGGCGAGGGCGGCAGCGACCTCGAGGCCGAAGCGACCTGACGGGTGAGCCTGTACCGCGATCAGGGGGTCGCGCTCCGTCACTACAAGCTGGGGGAGGCCGACCGGATCATCGTGTTCATGACCGCCGGGCACGGCAAGGTTCGGGCCGTGGCCAAGGGGATCCGCAAGACCAAGAGCCGTTTCGGCGCCCGGCTGGAACCACCGACCAACGTCAACCTGCTGTTCTACGAGGGCCGGGAACTCGACATCGTCACCCAGGCCGAGGCCATCGACCACTTTCAGCCCATCCGCGACGACCTGGGTCGGTTGACCGATGCCATGTCGATGGTGGAGGCGGTCGACCAGACCGCCCAGGAGCGCCAGCCCGACGCCCGGCTGTACCAGATGCTGGTGGCGGCGCTGCGCACGCTGTCGGACCGCCCGCGGCGCTCCCCGCTCCTGGTCGGGGCCTTTTACTGGAAGCTGCTCAGCATGGAGGGCTTCGGGCCCATCCTGGAGCAGTGCGCATCCTGTGAGGCGCCCACCTCGGCGGGCGTGGCGCTGGTGGCGTTCGACCTGTCACAGGGTGGCGCGCTGTGCCGGGACTGCCGCCGGGGGACGCCCGTGACCCCCGAGGCGCTGGCGTTGCTGGGTCGGATCCTTGGCGGTGGGTTGGCCGGGGCCTTGGCCGAACCGGACAGCGCGGTCACAACCGAGGTGGCCACGCTGGCGACACACTCGATGGAGCAGCACCTGGAGCGCCGGCTGCGGGCGGTCCACGTCCTCGACCGGGGCTGAGCGCCCCGAAACTGCGTCCGATGCCCGGCGGGAGTGCCTCCGGGGTGGTAACCCCGAAGCAATAGGCTGAGTCGGTTCTTGCCGAGGAGGGCCCTGAAATGCCGTACGTCTACGCGTTTGACCACAAGCACCGCAAGCCGCCCATGGCCATGAAGGATCTCCTCGGGGGCAAGGGCGCCAACCTGGCAGAAATGTCGTCGGTACTCGGTTTGCCGGTCCCGCACGGATTCACCATCACGACCGACGCCTGCCGGGATTACATGGCAGGGGGGTGGCCCGAGGGCCTCTCAGGTGAGGTGGCCCGCCATCTCAAGCGGCTGGAAAAGTCGATGGGCAAGAGGTTGGGGGATTCCACCGACCCGTTGTTGGTCAGCGTCCGGTCCGGGGCCAAGTTCTCCATGCCCGGGATGATGGACACGGTCCTCAACCTCGGTCTCAATGATGAGTCGGTCAACGGCCTGGCCAAGCAGACCGACGACGAACGTTTCGCCTACGACTCCTACCGGCGGTTCGTGGCCATGTACGGGCGCATCGTGCTCGGCATCGACGGGGCGGCGTTCGACAAGCCGTTCGAGGTGGCCAAGGAAAGGGCCGGAGTGGCGAGCGATGCCGAAGTGCCCGCGTCGTTACTGGCCGAACTGGTCGAGGAGTACAAGGGAATCGTGCTCTCCGAAACGGGTGCGCCGTTCCCCGACGACCCGCTCGACCAACTCCGGGGAGCCATCGAGGCGGTATTTGCATCGTGGAACGGCGCACGGGCGGTCGCCTACCGGGTGCGCGAACGCATCCCCCATGATTTGGGGACGGCGGTCAACGTGCAGGCCATGGTCTTCGGAAACCGCGACGACGACTCGGGCACGGGGGTGGGCTTCACCCGTGACCCTGCCACCGGCGCCGAGGGTGCCTACGGCGACTTCCTGCTCAACGCCCAGGGCGAGGATGTGGTGGCGGGCATCCGCAACACCCTCCCGCTGGCGGCGCTGAAGGACAAGATGCCCAGCATTTACAAGGAGCTCATGGGGATCTTCGCCCGGTTGGAGGAGCATTACCGGGATATGTGCGACACCGAGTTCACCATCGAGCAGGGCAAGTTGTGGATGTTGCAGACCCGTGTGGGCAAGCGCACCGGGGCGGCGGCGCTGCGCATGGCGGTCGACATGACCAGGCAGCGCCGGTGGAAGATCACCCGGGAGGAGGCACTCGGTCGGGTCGGGGCCGAGCACCTGGACCAGGTGCTCCACCCGCAGTTCGCCACTCAGGAGGTGACCGTGATCGCCAAGGGCCTGGCCGCGTCGCCCGGCGCCGCCGTCGGCAAGGTCTACTTCACCGCCGACGAAGCGGCCGAGGCGGTCGAGCAGCGAGGCGAGAAGGTCATCCTGTGCCGGAGCGAGACCTCGCCCGAGGACGTGCACGGCATGATCTGTTCCGAGGGCATTCTCACGGCTCGGGGAGGGCTGGTCAGCCACGCCGCCGTCGTGGCCCGGGGTTGGGGGAAGCCGGCCGTGGTGGGCGCCGAAGCGGTGCGGATCAACGGTCCTTCGTTCACCGCGGGCGGCGTCACGGTGAAGCAGGGCGACGTGATCTCCCTCGACGGGACGACCGGTCGGGTCGTGTTGGGCGCGGTGGAGTTGTCGAGCGCCACGCCGCCACCCGAGTTCGAGACCATCCTCAAATGGGCCGATGTGGTGCGCAAGGGCAAGCTGGCCGTACGGGCCAACGCCGACAACGGGCCCGACGCGGCCAACGCCCGCCAGTTCGGGGCCGAGGGGATCGGCCTGTGCCGGACCGAGCACATGTTCCTGGGCGACGACCGCCTACCGATCGTGCGCCGGATGATCCTGGCCGAGACGCCCGCCGAGGAGACGTCCGCACTCGAGGAGCTGCGGGTGGCCCAGAAGGCCGACTTTGTCGAGATCCTGGAGGCCATGGACGGCTTGCCGGTGACGGTGCGGCTGCTGGATCCGCCCCTGCACGAGTTCCTGCCCTCGACCGAGGAAATGGCGTTGAAGGCAGCGACCGTGGGGCTGTCGCCCGAGGAGGAGAAGCTGTTCCGGGCGGCGCAACAGTGGCACGAGTTCAACCCCATGCTGGGCATCCGAGGGGTGCGGCTGGGGGTGGTGAAACCAGGGCTGTACGCCATGCAGGTCCGGGCCCTGATGGAAGCGGCCGCCGACCGGCTGGCGGTCAAGGGCAAGCCGCGGATCGAGGTCATGATTCCGCTCACCGTCGGTCGCGAGGAGATGGCTCTGGCCCGGGAATGGACCGAGCAGGCGATCGCGTTGGCCACCGCCGGGTTGAAGAACAAGCCCGAGGTGATCATCGGCACCATGATCGAGACGCCCCGGGCCGCCTTGGTGGCGGGGGAGATCGCCGAGGAGGCTGACTTCTTCAGTTTCGGGACCAACGACTTGACCCAGATGACCTTTGGGTTCAGCCGCGACGACGTCGAGGGCCGGATGATGCCTGCATATCTCGAGCAGGGGCTGCTCAAGCGCAATCCGTTCGAGACGATCGACAAGGCCGGGGTGGGCGAACTGGTGCGCACCGCGGTGGCGCGGGGGCGGGCGGCTCGGCCCGACCTGAAGCTGGGCGTGTGCGGGGAGCACGGGGGCGACCCGGAGTCGATCGACCTGTTCTACGACGCCGGCCTGGACTACGTGTCCTGCTCACCGTTCCGGGTGCCCATTGCCCGCCTGGCCGCAGCCCAGGCGGTCATCGCCCGATTCCGCTGAGCCCAGAGAACCAACAGCCGCTGGCTACAAGATGGCGGTGGCCTTGATCGGGACTTTGGTGGACCTGGTTGCTCCCGTGACCTGGACCACCAAGGTGGCGGTGAAGGTGCCGGGAGCCTTGTTGAATGTCACCTGAAGCAGGCAGCTGCGACCTGGGTCGACGGACGAGCCGCACGTATGGTCGGAGGCGGAGAAATGCGAGGTGTCTCCCGTCACGCTGGGAGGTTCGACCGTCAGGGGCACCTCACCGGTGTTGCTCACCTTGACCGACGCGGTCGTCGCCCCGATCGGCTGGAAGACGATCGAGCTTGGATCAACGGCGTAGCGCGGTGTGGCGCTCGACGTGGACCCCGTCGTGCCTGTCGGGCCCGCGGCCCCGCCGGTGGTCTGCGAGGTGGCGGCACCGGACGTCGCCCCCGGCTTGGCGTTGCTGGTGCTGCTGCTACTCAGCCACCCCTGGTTGGCGGCCACGCCGAAGAGAGCCGCTGCGGCGGTCACGATGCCGGCGATCCCGGTGATCAGTCCAGTCAAGCCGGAGAAGAAGGACTTGTTGGGCGCGCTCATAAGGGTTCCTTGCGTCAGGCCCCTCCGACCCTTCCAGGCTACCGAATACGGCGGTTTGTGCGGCCGCAGGCGGTACCGTCGGCGCAGTGGGGATCGTGGACGAGGACGTGGCCCGGATCCGAGCAGAGACGGACTTCGTGGCCGTGGCGAGCGAGAAGATGGCCCTGCGGAAGGTGGGCACTCGCTGGACGGGCCTGTGCCCGTTCCATCCGGAGAAGACACCGTCGTTCTCGCTGAATGCCGAGCAAGGTTTCTACTACTGCTTCGGCTGCGGCGCCCGGGGCGACGTCATCACCTTCGTGCGCGAGATCGACCAGCTGGACTTCGTCGAGGCAGTGGAGAGCCTGGCGGGGCGGGCAGGGATCACCCTGCACTACAGCGAGGGCCGGGGCGGACGGGAGCACCAGCAGAAGGCCCAGATCCACGACGCCCTTGAGCGAGCCATCGAGTGGTACCACCAGCGGCTGCTCAAGGCGCCCGACGCCGCCGCCGCCCGGAGCTACCTGCGGTCAGAACGGGGCTACGACGGTGAAGTTGTGCGCCAGTACCGGCTGGGGTGGGCGCCGGAGGGTTTCGACCATCTGGTCAAGGCGCTCGATGTCGGTTCCCAGGTCCTCCGGGACGCGGGCCTGGCCACCGTCAACCGGGCCGGCGGGCTGAACGACGCCTTTCGCGCCCGGATCCTTTTTCCCATCTTCGACGCGGCCGGAAAGCCCGTTGGTCTGGGGGGCCGGGTCCTGCCCGGCTCCGAGGTCCCCAACAAATACAAGAACACCGAGGAGACCGCCGTCTACAAGAAGAGCCGGGTGCTGTACGGGCTCAACTGGGCCAAGAAGGCGGTGGTGGACGGGGCCGAAGTGGTGGTGTGCGAGGGCTACACCGACGTCATCGGCTTCCACCGGGCCGGGGTGCCCCAGGCGGTGGCCACCTGCGGGACAGCGCTGGCCGAGGGGCACGTGCGACTGCTCACCAACTTTGCCCGCCGGGTCGTGCTGGCGTACGACGCCGACAACGCCGGGTTGACCGCGGCGGAACGGTTCTACGAGTGGGAACGCAAATACCAGGTGGACGTGGCGGTGGCCGCGCTGCCGCGGGGGCTGGACCCGGCTGACCTGTCGCGACGGGATCCGGAGGCGCTGCGGGCGGCGGTCAGCGAGGCCCGGCCGTTCCTGGCGTTCCGGTTGGAGCGGGAGTTGGAGCGCGCCGATCTGCGATCGATCGAGGGGCGGGCCCGGACCGCGGCCCAGGCCATGGAGGTCGTGGCCGAGCACCCGAGCGAAATCGTTCGGGACCAGTACCTGATGGTTGTGGCCGACCGCTGCCGGGTCGATCCGCAGCAACTGCGGTCGGGGGCATGGAAGACCTGGGGAAATGGCACCGGGGGGATGGGAGCGAGCGGCGCGGGCCCAGGGACCCGGAGCGGCACCGGCCCGACCCCGGGTGGCCAAGCTGGGGCCAATGGCGGTCGGGGTCCGCTGGCGGGGCGGCCCGTTGGGGCGGGCGGCCCGGGGCGGGGCGTGGCGTCGGGGCCGGAGCTGGAGGCGCTGCGGTTGCTGGTTCATCGACCTGAGGCCATCGCCGGGCGGCTCCACCATGTGTTCTTCGACGGCGACCTGGCGGCGCGGGCCTACTTGGCGCGAGCGGGCGCCTCGACCTTGCACGATTCCATTGCGGGGGCTGACCCGGAGGTTGCAGATCTCTTGCAACGGCTGGCGGTGGAGGATGCCGACGAAGATGTCGACGAGGTGGTCATTCGGCTGATCGAACGGGCCGGGGGACGGGCTCTGGCCGATTTGGAGCGTGATGCCCGTCGCTCCTCGCGGCCGCAGGATTACGGGGCGGTTATCGCTTGGTTGAAACTTGCGTTAGAAGACGTCAGAAATGCGCAATCAGGTCAAGTCGGAGAGTCTCCGTTGGTAGGCTGGCTTGTGTCTCGTTTCGAGGTCGCCGATGAGTGAGGCCTTCGCGACACCGTTTACACCCCAGGGCGCGGTCACGGTTGACTTCGCCGCCTTACTGTTGTTGGGGCGCGAGCGGGGTTATCTCACGCCCGACGAAGTGATGGTCGTGCTGGAGTCACTTGAGTTGACACCCGCGCTGATCGATGCAGTTGTGGGCCGAATCCGCGCCGAGGGTATCGAGTGGCGCGACGACGGCGACTCGTTGCCGGACAACGACTTCGCTTTCGGCGCGCTGCCACCGGTCGGCGTGGCTGGATCGCCCGAGACCGCCGGCCCAGGGGAATCCGTGGTCGGGGTTGCGACGTTGGAGCCGGCGACGGATGCCCCGGTGGGCGGGCTGGCACCCACGCCGGAACCGGCTCCCGCTGCCGTGGGCGGGGTGGGCAGTGTCGGCGTGGCCGGGGATGGTGGTGTCGATGTTGCGGGTGTCGAGGGAGGTGGTATTAGCGGTGTCGGGAATGTCGATGTGAACGCTCTTGATTCTGTTCGGCAGCAGACCCCGGTACGGCTCCGAGCTCGGTCCCTGGTGGGCGATGTGCGGATCGATCTCGACGGGCGCATGGGCCCGAGTTCAGACCCTGTCCGCATGTACCTGAAGGAAATCGGCAAGGTGCCTCTCCTGACCGCCCAGGAAGAAGTCATCCTGGCCCGGTGCGTCGAAGAAGGGCTCAACGCCATCGAGCGCCTGGTCGTGCGGGTGGAGAGGGGGGTCGAGGTCGACCCGGTCGCAATCGCCCGGGACGAGCGATTGCGCCGTGACGGCATCGAAGCCAAGCGCATCCTGGTCGAGGCCAACCTGCGCCTCGTCGTGTCGATCGCCAAGCGCTACCGCAATCGGGGCATGGCTTTTCTCGACCTCATCCAAGAGGGCAATCTCGGCTTGATGCGTGCCGTCGACAAGTTCGACTACACGAAGGGTTTCAAGTTTTCGACCTACGCCACGTGGTGGATCCGCCAGGCCATCACCCGGGCCATTGCCGATCAGGCGAGGACGATCCGCATCCCGGTCCACATGGTGGAAACCATCAACAAGGTGGTGCGGGTGCAGCGCCAGATGCTGCAGGATCAGGGGCGAGAACCGAGCGTGGAGGAGTTGGCCGAGAAGACCGAACTCACACCCGCCCGGGTACGCGAGATCCTCCGGATCAGCCAGGAGACCGTGTCGCTCGAGCAGCCCATGGGTGAGGACGACTTCAGCCTCTCGGACCTTATCGAGGACGAGGGAGCGATCGCGCCGTCGGACGCGGCCACCCGGGCCATGCTCAACGACGCCGTCAACCAGGCGCTGTCGGAGCTCACCGAGCGCGAGCAGAAGGTCGTGCGGCTGCGTTTCGGGCTTGACGACGGCCACATGCGGACCTTGGAGGAGGTCGGTAAGGAGTTCGGCGTTACCCGCGAGCGGATTCGCCAGATCGAATCGAAGACCCTGGCCAAGTTGCGCCACCCCATGCGCAGCAGCCGACTGCGCGACTACCTGGACGAGGAGTAGGGCCGGTCGCTCGGATGGCGTGGAGCACCCTGGGCGCAACAGCCGGGCGACCTTCGCCCCGCTGGCCCGCTCGGATGGGGCCGTTCACGGCGTCGGGCAGTTGAGGCCTGCGGCAGGCACCGAACTGGAGATGAAGTAGGCGTCGACCGCGTTGCGGACGCATTGGCTGGATCGGTAAGCGGTGTGGCCATTGCCCTGACGAGTGATGAGCCGGGCGCTGGCGAGCTGAGCCGCCACCGCCTGGGCGAGGGGATAGGGCGTGATCGGGTCACCCGTGGTGCCAACGACCACGATGGGGGGACTACCGGCCGCGCTTATCGGGTGAGGACGACCCGTGGGCGGCACAGGCCAGAACGAGCAAATAAGCCCGCTGTAAATGTTGTCCACCCCGAACTCGGGAGCTTGTTGTTTGGCCTTGGCGGCAGCTTGCATGACGACGGTCGGGTCATGGGGCCACGGCCCGTCCAGGCACTCGATGGCGTTATTGGCCTCTATTCCGTTCGAGTAGCTGCCGTCGGGCGCGCGCCCCGCGTAGGTGTCGAATGCCTTCAGCAGCAGCGAGCCGTCTCCGGCACTTGCCTTGCTCAGGGCCTCAGCCAGGCTGGGCCACTCCTCCGGCGCAAATAGGTTCTGCACCACCCCGAGAAAGGCTTCGCCCGGGCCGACCGTTCTCGAGCCCACCCCGGGAATCCGGCTGGTGCCAATGCGCGACATCAGACTGTCGTAGGCGGCATGGAGATCCCCGCCGGGGTGCCAGCTGCAGGTTCGCGCGGCACACCAGGTAAGGAAGGCCGAGAGTTGTTGGTCAAGGCCGGCCGCTTGCTGGGTGGCGAAATCGACCCCATCCAGCGTGGGATTCAGCACACCGTCGAGCACCATGGCCCGGATGTGGCTGGGGTAGAGATCGGCGTAGGTTTCACCCAGCAGCGTGCCGTACGAGAGTCCTAGGTAGGGTCAGTTTCGCGTCCCCGACCGCCTGGCGGATCGACTCGAGGTCTCGAGCGGTGCTATCCGTGCCGACGAAGGGCAGAACCGAGCCGCTCATCGCCAAGCACTTCTGGCCGAAGTCCCGTGCGCCGTTCTCGAGCGCTTGAAATCCGGTCGCACTCGTCGGCCCTGGGTCGAGGTCGAGCAGCTGGTCGAGTTGCGGGCCCGTCACGCACCGCACGGGCGTGGAGCGCGACACGCCCCTCGCATCGAAGGTGACAATGTCGAAGTGCTGCTTCAACCCCGTCGAGAGGAATGACGTCAAGTAGGGGAGATCGTCGATCCCCGACACGCCCGGGCCGCCCGGATTGATCACGAGTGATCCGATTCGGGTCCCACTGGCTCGGTGTCGGGCCAGAGCAATGCCGATCTGACGGCCGGTCGGGTCGCGGTAGTTCAGGGGGACCTGGAGGGTTGCACAGTCCTCCCCGGCTGGACCCGCATTTCCCGCGCATGGCTGCCATGCGGCTGGCGTGGGGGTAGGCACCACGATTGGAAGGGTTGTGGGGGTGGATGGCGTGGTTGTCGGTTGGCTGGTCGGCGTGGTCAGGGTCTGGTGTGGTGACGACCCGCCGCCGACCTTGACGATTACGGCGACGGCGGCGACCAGGGCGATGACGACTGCACCGATGACGACGAGGTAGCGCTGCTTGTTCCGGCCTGTCGGTGGCGGGGGTTCCGAGGTCGGTGGCGGCTTCAGAGGAATGGGCTGGCGGCCCACGAAGGTCTCACGGGCGGCCATGGGCGCGGGGGATTGGGC
>JALYXV010000409.1 GCA_030947025.1 Actinomycetota bacterium
GGTGCCGCCAATCCGCCTGCTCCGACCGCCGCCCCGGCTGCTGGTTCGCAGTCGACCGGCACGACGCCCACCGCCACCACCGGTTGGGGACTCAGCTTCGGGAAGTAACCAGCGAGTTTCGAGGCCACACCTCGGGCCATTTTCCTAAGGTTGGCCCAGCCCAGCGCAGCCCACCGGCACCTCGCCGGTGGGCTGCTGGCGCGCGTGTGCACCGGACCAGCAACTACCCTCCTATGGCGGTGAAATGGTGACCGCATTTCTCGTCGGGGCGTGCGCCCTGATCGGCCTCGCCGTCGGCTCATTCCTGAACGTTGTCATCTATCGGGTGCCCCGGAAGGAATCGGTGGTGCGGCCTCGGTCGGCCTGCCCCTCGTGCGGCACTAAGATCGCCGATCGGGACAACATCCCTCTCGTCTCGTGGATCCTCTTGCGGGGCAAGTGCCGTAGCTGCGCCCACCCCATCTCGCCGCGCTACCCGCTGGTTGAACTGCTCACCGCGGTCCTTTTCGCCGGAGCCGCCCTGCGCTTCGGATATGACTGGGCGCTCCCCGCCTTCCTCGTCTTCCTGGCTGGACTCCTCGCCCTAGCCTTCACCGATCTGGAGCATTTCCTTCTGCCGGTGCGGATCGTCTATCCCCTGCTCGGATTGCTCGCTGCCCTGCTCGTCGTGGCCGCGGCGGCCACCGGCGACTGGAGACGGCTCGTTGTCGCGGTCGCCTGCGGCGCGGTGGCGTTTGCCATCTTCTTCGCGCTCAACTTTCTCAACTCCGCGTGGATGGGGTTTGGCGACGTCCGGCTGGCGTTAGTCATTGGCCTCGGTCTGGGGTGGCTCGGGGCCCGGGTGGCCCTGCTCGGATTCTTCCTGGCGTTCCTGCTCGGCAGCGTCATCGGGGTCGCACTCATCGTGACCAAGAAGATCCAGCTCAAAGGTCCGATCCCGTTTGGGGTCTTTCTGGCCGCAGCCGCGTTCGTGGCGATCTTTTTCAGCCAGCCCCTCATCAATCTCTACCTTCGTCACTGATCTGGCGGAACCGATCTAAAGCTCGGTTCTCGGCGTGACGATGTCTGGTCACGATGAATGCCAATCGTGCACACACGCGGGGCTCCCTGATCGGACTTGACATCGGCTCGTTCGCGGTGCGAGCGGCGGAGGTCAGCCACGACGGGGGACACCCCACCCTCCAGCGCTTCGCCCAGGTGACCCTGCCGCCTGGTGCCGTCTCCGACGGCGAGGTGGTCGATGCCCAGGTAGTCAGCGCCGCGCTGCGGAGGCTGTGGTCGGACGGCGGTTTCTCCAGCCGCCGCGTCGTGGTCGGTGTGTCCAGTCAACGGGTGATCGTGCGCCCGGCGGACGTGACCGCCATGAGCGAGGTCGAGCTCCGTTCCGCCCTCGGTTTCGAGGCTCAGGAGCTCATCCCCATACCGATCGACGAAGCCGTTCTTGACTTCCAGGTGATCGACCCCCTTCTGCCCAACCCGGACCCGAATACGCCGCCCAACATGCGGATCCTGCTGGCTGCGGCCCAGCGGGACATGGTGAACAAGCACCTGGCCGCCATCCGGTCGGCCGACCTCGACGCGGTCGCGGTCGACACCGTCTCGTTGGCCATGTTGCGGGCCGTACCGCCCCCTCCCGTCGGAGTCGCCGAAGCGGTGGTGTCTATTGGCGGCGACCTCACCACCATCGCCATCCGGGAGGGAAACAGCCCCCGGTTCGTACGGGTGCTGAACATCGGCGGGTCCGATCTGACCGAGGCTCTGTCCCGCGAGCTGGCCGTCAATGCCCAGTCGGCTGAGGACATGAAGCGCCGGGCCGCCGGCGGGGCACCGGTCGCTGTGACCTCTCAGGCCCAGTCGGCGCTGTCGTTGCGGATGGGCGGCCTAGTCGAGGAGATCCGGGGCTCGCTCGACTTCTTCCTGGCTCAGACCGACACCGAGCGGGTCGGCCGGGTCATCCTGACCGGAGGCGCCATTCAGACCGAGGGTTTGGTATCCCGGCTCGAACAGGCCCTCGGTTCTTCAGTCGAGGTCGCCAACCCCTTCGCAGCCGTGGCGGTCGGCCGGACCGGGCTGAGCGAAACCCAGCTCCACCAATCGGCACCGTACATGCTCACCCCGGTCGGCTTGGCCTTGTGGGGCACCACGGGGGGCCAGCGGCCCATTTCCCTCATGCCCAAGGAGGTACTGGCCGCCCGGCGCCAGCGCCAACAAGCAGGCATTGGCGTGGTAGCCGTCGGCGCAGTCGCGGCGCTGCTGGTGGCAGTGTCCGGTCTGCGGGCCGTGCAGGTCACCCAGGCACACCATCACGCCGCCAGCGCCTTGGCCACCGTGGCCACGCTCCAAGCCCAAAAAGCAACCTTCAACGACGTCGTCGCCGTGAACAGCCAGCTCGAGGCTCGCCAGAAGCTCTACGTCACGGCAGTGGGCCGCGACGTCGACTGGGTCAACCTGCTCAATCAGATCACCGCCGCCATGCCGCCCGACGTGACCATCAACACCTTCTCGGCCCAGCGCCCGGCGGTCACCGCCACCGCCGTGGCGGCGGCCAACCAAGCGCCCGATGGCACCATCACCATCACCGCAACGGCCAAGAACGGCCACGATTCGGTGGCCAATTGGCTCCGGTCCCTGGCGACCATACCGGGCGTCCAAAACGCGTGGGTCGAGTCATCGACCGAGGGGGGCAAGGATGGTCCGAAGTCGGTCACGTTCAACTCCGACGCTCAGGTGACACCGGCGGCTGAGTCCAAGCGGGCGCAGACGATTGGGGGGACCAAGTGAACAAGCGAGTGATCGCTCTCGCGGTGGCGGCCTCGGTCGTCCTGGTCGGGATCTGGTATTTCGGCGTCTTTTCCCGCCAGTCCAAGTCGATGAGCAAGGCCAATGCCCAGACAGCAGCCGCCACCATCGAGGCCTCCAACCTGAGGTCTGAGATCGGCGTCCTGAAGCAACAGAAGGCTCATCTGGCCGACAGCAAGGCCAAGTTGACAGCCCTCAAATCGGCGTTGCCCGACACACCCGCCCTCGACAAGCTGATCGATGACCTCAACGGCGCGGCCGCGCAGTCCGGCGTGGACTGGCAGACCGTCGCCCCGACCAAGCCGGCCACCTACACCGCCGGGTCGGCTCAGGCGGTCGCGGCGGGCTTCCCGAGCGGGATGCAGTCCTTGACCGTGGCTCTGCAGGTCAACGGTGGCTATAAGCAGGTCACCGACTTCGTGACCAAGTTGACGAGTCTCTCCAGGCTCCTCGACGTCGGCTCCATCAACCTGACTGGGGTCAGCGATGGCGCCAAGTCGTCGGCCCAGATCACCAGTCAGATCTTCTTCGTTCCGCCCCCTCCGGGGTCAGTCCCCACAATCACGCCGACAACCGTCACACATTGATCCCACCACGACCACGAAGTGGGCAGCGCGGCATCCGCCGGGCGGTGATCGGACTGATCGCATGCCTGGCGGTTGTCGCGCTCGCCCTGCTCGCGGCCAGAGTCCTTTCGTCCCACGGACCTCAGCAGGCCCACCACCCAAAGGGTCCGTTGATGGGATCGGTTGACCGGGCCAAGGCGACCGCCGGAGCCGCCGACGCAAGGACCCACCAGCTGGAAGAGCTGCTGGGCGGGACGACGACTACGACGTCCTGACAGACGGCGGCTGGTCACGGTCGGATCGCATCGACCCGCCTGCTCACACGTGGGCCGGCGTTTTCCCCCGATGGGTTTGCCCTCGGCGGAGACCCGCAAGGGGCGACCGTGAGACGGGTCACGGGCCCGTGGCGCAGCATCGTGGTGGCCTGGCCGACTGTCAGCGTCACCAGCACCCTGGCCCTCGGGTTGGTGGCGCTGTTATCGCCGCAAACAGGGCGCCCGGCGCTTTGTCCGGGCAGCCTCGGGCCGGCAACCGGGCCGCGCCCGGCGTCGCGGGGAGCGGAGGCGCCGTAGCGGTAGGGAAGCCCGAACATTTCGGCCCGGGGCCGTCAAGGGTCGGCCGGCCACACGTGTCCGGCCTCGGCTCCGCCGCCCCTTGACGGCCCCTCGGAGCGGGAGGACGAAAGGGCGAAACCCCAACACCCAGCTGCGTTGTGCGGCGTTCCCGCTGCTCAGGGCACCCACGGATGCAGCAGAAGACCCCCAAAAATGAGGTACCTCAGCTGATCGAAGATCAGGTGCTCGCCAACGATCGATGCGCTATTTTAGGAGACGTCGACCGGACATAAGATTTGGTCGAAGACGCACAAGGTAATGTCGTTGCCCGGCGGCCCACGGATATAGGCCCAGCGCTTCCGCCCGAGCCGTCGCCGCGGCGCTCGCCACCACGGCCCGGCCCACGACCATGACGCTCCAACCGGATTCAGTGCCGAGGTCAAACTCATCGACCTCGAACGTGACCGACGTGTGCCTTAACGCGGCGTCCCGCTTGGTGCCACGACCGGTGAAGAAGAAGACGTCTCGGCCGACGAGGAGGTACGCGACCGGTAACACAGCGGCAATCCCGTCCTGGCAAACCGCTACCCTTCCGATCCGGGCGCCGCGCATCAGCGTTAGGCATTCCTCCTCGTTCAAGACCTCCGAGCCCTCAACGACGATTCCCATGTTCTCAGTCAACCGCGAACAGGATCAGGTTGGCCAGGGCCGAAAGTCCCTGATCGCGGTTGATACGGTCCTTCATGCGGCGCGATAACTCGGGGCGAGGCTCCCAGAACGTCAATGTCGCCATGGTCTACGGGAAAAGGGCGATTCCGGATGGCTTGTCGCGAGATGACGCGGCTCTCTCGGGGCGAGTCGTCCTTGCCCGTTGTCCCGACCACTGAGAGCCGGTGTGCCGGTCGTCGGGGGATCGCGGCCCTGAAACGGCTTGTCGGGAACCGGCCGAAGCGGCTCTGGTCGTACGACCATCGCCCAGTCGAAACCGAGACCCCGACCAGCCCAAGATGGACTCGTTGGCGACGGGGTGCCGGATGGCCAACACATCGGGGAGGCCGGCCTCGAGCGACTTGATCGCACCGATCACCCGACCCACCTGAGAAAGAGACATCATGTTGAAGTTCCGAATTGCTGGGCCCGCCCCGCGCGTACCACACTCCGGTGGATGGCTGGAGCACCGATAGGACGCTGGAACCCTCGTATGCCATGGTTGGCCGCGTGCTCTTTGTTGGCCGATGGATCTCCACCAACCGCGGCGTCGACCTCCAAGATCATCACGCCCGGCGCCGCCACCTTCGCCCACAGGCGACTGCGGTCGCGGCCCTCGCCCATCGCAAAGCGGCCAACACGGCGTCGTCGATGTCGTCCACCGCCCGCCTGGTCGTCGGGGCAGACGCCACCAGGCCAACAAGTCGGGCTGATGCCGCAGCGCCGCCATGTCCGACATGCTCTCGCCGCCAACCGGCCAACGTCACCGCCAGTCTGGGCAAATAGTCGGCCCCGATCGTGGACAAGTGCCCCATGGGGGACCGGGACTCGATCAGAAGCACATCAGACTGAATGTCACATTCAGCGCCTACATCGAAAGCCGTGGCGGACTGCGCTGGCACGAACCGGCAACGACCAGTACCGGTCGGGTCGCCGAATGGGAAGAGCGACCGGTTGAACTGTCGTCAGGTTATGGCGGCGTCTCTTGAGCGGCTGGCGATCCGTAGTCGCTCGGTCGGCTCAGGTCACTTCACCGGCTCAATTACTTCCAAATCGTCCTGTTCGCGGCCGGACCAGCCGACGCCCTTTGTAGCGAAGCTGGTCGGGACCTCAGGCGCCACCTCGTCGTCGGGTTGCTCGTCTTCCGTCAGTCGTTCGATGTCAGCCATCGTTCCCTTATCCTCCTTCGCATGTACGAGAGCCGAGAGCGTGGGCCGACTTGAACACCGGCGTGTTGCCGACCCGGTGCCTTCTTTCATACCCGATTGTCGTGCGCTTATCACCCAGGGCATCCGCCCAGGCGGTCCAGCCCGCCCTCGGTATTGCCTGGTTGCCGCCACGGTCGTGCAAGCCCGTCCGATAGCACGGCCCGCACCGCTCGGACTGGACGATGGCTGCGAATGATGTGGAGGCGATCGCGGGCCGCCCCTCCCGGCCGCTTGATCCCTCCGGCCAGTGTTGCTGGCGGTCTGGCCGTTTTGGCGCGACGATGCCGTCCATGAGAACGAGACACTGGCTTGTATTTGTCGCCGCCGTCGTGGCGGCGGGATGCGCTTCATCCTCTCCGGGGTTCACAGCTTCGGGCTCTTCGTCCACGTTAGGTGCCCCGGTTGCGACCACTCCGGCTGCGGCTGCCACGGGCCCGGCTGCGGCTCCGAAGACTACGGTGGCTTCGAAGGGCCCGAAGGTGTTGCTGTCGGTGTCGGGGACCGGGCTCAAGAAGACCGAGAAGTTCACGACGTCGAGCAACGACTGGGATCTGGCCTGGTCGTATGACTGCTCCAAGTTCTTCGGCGGCAAAGGCAACTTCCAGGTGTACGTGAATGGGCAGGTCAACATCGGGGGTCTTTCGAACCTCGTGGTGAACGAGCTGGGCGCGTCTGGGTCGTCGGTCGGGCATTTCCATGAAGGCGGCACGCTGTATCTTGAGGTGAACTCGGAGTGCACCTGGACGGTCAAAGTCACCGGCTAGCCCCTCTGGGCCTCCTGACGCGAAGAAGCTCCCGGCCTTTCGACGACTGATCATTGCCGCAGGCTGACGAGAGGATCTCCACCTCGCTCCGGCGCGGCGTATGGGCGGGACGGCCCGCACCAGGTCCCACCGGTAGCTCGCCGTCGCCAGCCGCGGAGCGAGCACGGCAACGACGCCACAGTCGGTGGGTGCGCGGATGAGCCGGCAGCCGGTCCGCGCGGTCCTACCCGGCCAGCATGTGCAGCAATCGGAGCGGACGACGGTCAGGCCTGCGCGATGCGGACGAGGTTGCCCGAGGGGTCGCGGAACGCGCAATCGCGCGCGCCCCAAGGCTGGGACGTCGGCTCCTGGAGCACCTCGGCACCCAACGCACGGACCTTCTCGAACGTGGCATCGAGATTGTCGGAGCGGAAGATCCCAGCCCGCAGCGACCCCTTCGTCACAAGCGACAGGAGGGCGTTACCTCACCGCGGGCGGCGCCTGCACAACAATTGCTGGCCATAAGCTCAACACCTTCGACATCCGTTGTCATTAACCCCGGCTCGACGGCCACCCAAGTCGGGCTCCGGCCGCACGGTTGCGGTCGCCAGCGCCGAGTTGACCTCGGCCAGCATTTTGCCCACGTCCGCGAAGTAGACGCCGGGGTCGGAGTCTTCGCTCTTGCATCTCCTCTTCCATGCCGTCGTCCTCAGCACGTCCACCATGTCAATCAGAGTCGGCAAAACGCCCCGGGTCAGGTAAACCCCGACCAGCGCCACCGAGATCGGCCCGGGGCGAGGCGTAGACCTGAGGGGACCGCAGACGTCATCGTGTCCCCGACCTTGCGTGCGACACCTCGCAACGTCCGACATCTCGACAACGGGCTTGGAAATTCTCGGCGGCGCAGGACAAGGCAGGGAGGGAACCGCCAGAGGGACCGGCCAGCCCGACGACACTCGCCACCGTGGTTGACAAGCCGCCACGCCCCCTCTCACGTTGACAACGCGGTTCGTGAATACTGTTGCCCTTTGCGCTCGGAGGTAGACGGCCTTTGACTCATGGTTGGGCTCCGTCGGGTGGTGGTCTCGCCTTCGATCCGGCCGAGCACGCGCGCCGCCGGAGGACCAGGCCGCCTTTCCGACGCGGCACGAACGGCAGTTGGGTCCGCAGCGCCCTGCCGCCCTGCGCCCCGGCCCCCATTGAGCGGCGGCCGCACCGGATGATGGATGGCTCGGCCGGTTTTCTGCGCCGGGTGTGATCTGTTCGGCGCGATCCAGCCGAATAACCCCCGTGTGAGCACCGATGGCACGAGGAGGCGTAAATGGGAGCAGCGGAGAATGAGGCCCGGATTCGTGGCGGTTATGTGGCGTTCAACACCGGTGACGGGGCTGCCCTGAGCGACCTGTTCGATGAGGACATCGTGTGGCACTTCCCGGGCGTCAGCAAGCTGGCCGGCGACCACGTCGGCCGGGACGCCACCTTGGCGTTCCTCGGCGCCTACGGTGAGGCTGGCGGCGGCACGCTAATGGCTGCCGTCCTGGACGTGGTGGCGGGCGAGGATCACGTGGCCGGATGGGCCCGGGACACCGCCTCGGTCGATGGACGAACACTCGATGTGGCGGCCGTCGTCATGTTCGCCCTGCGCGATGGGAAGGTTATCGAGGCCTGGCACCATTTCGAGGATCTCTACGCGGTCGATGCCTTTCTCGGGTATGGCCGTCCATGAAGTCCCTTCCCAACGCCCCTGTCAACCAACCAGGAGGTCGTCGAGGTAGAGGTAGTTGCCGGTGGTGCCCGTCGCTCCGGTGACGGCGATGTTGGCGTAGGTGGTGCCGGCGGGGGCGGTCACGTTGGCGGTGGCTTGCTGCCAGGTGGTGGTGAGGGTGGGGAGGTTGACTTTGTCGGTGCGCAGCGTGTTGCCGGTGGTGTCCTTCCAGTCGACCTGCACGGCGCCG
>JALYXV010000413.1 GCA_030947025.1 Actinomycetota bacterium
GGCTCGTCCGCCGCCTGCGGCGGCGGGCACGGCAATTCACCAACTCTGAGGTCGTTGCGCTTGGGGCCCGAGCGGACCGGTTGTTCCCCCGCCGCTAGCGGGCGGGGACGACGATTCCGACGCGGAAGATCGTCGTCCCCGCAGCCCGAGCGGGCCCATACAGCTAGTGGACGGGTGGTACCAGGTTGCCCTGCTGGATTGGGGTGTTCTGCAGGGCGTTGGCGTAGGCGGTGGAGCCGTCCGACAACACGTTGGCCGCGATGGCCGCATTCACCGGAATTGCGATATTGGCGTTGATCAGCGACATCGCCGCTCGTTCCGGCAGGGCCTCTCCGGCCATGGCATCGAGTTCGGCGCGGGTGACTTTGCGATATTCGTCAGCCATTAGCGATTTCTCCTCAGTTGTGCTGGATAATGGGGGCGGTCTGCTGGGCGTTGGCATACGCCACCGAGTTGTCCGACAGCACGTTCAGGGCCGCGGCCAGATTGACCGGTGCCGCCACATTGGCGTTGATGAGGGACATGGCGGCCCGCTCGGGCAGAGCTTCTCCCGCCAGCTCGTCCAGTTCCGCTCGCGTCAACTTCCGGTAATCGTCACTCATTTTGGGGGTTTCTCCTTGGTTTGGCTAGGGCCGACGAGGTTCCGCCTGCCGGCCGGTCGAAGCAGGTATTCCCGTAAGACGGCATGGATCAAACCGCCCCACCTTGGGGTAGAACGCGCCCATGGGACTGCGAGAGCGCATCGAGAGGGAAGTGAGGGCCGCGCTCAAGCAGGCGGCAGCCCAGGGAGGGCAGGTCAACGTCGCCCGCCGCGTCAACAAGGTGATCGTCCGCAACGTGGGTGGAGGTACCGCGCAGGCCTCGGCTGAGCAGACCGCGCCCATTGTGCAGGGGCCAGGCCCGAGCAACGACGACGGGGCCGATCCCTAGGCGGCCAGGAAGGGATGGTTTGGTCGGTCGGTGCCACGGGGAAAACCGTCGCCGTCAGTCATTGACCCGGCCGCCTCAGAAGGAGTATCGCTGACAGTCACCCCGCACGAGACGGCACTACCCGCTCCCCCCAGGCCAGCCCTTTCCCCACCTCTTCTGGCCGATGGCGTGCAGCTCATCGGTGAGTACGAGGGGTCGGGCTACCAAAACACGCCCTCGCTGGTCCGGCGGGGCGACGGGCAGGTCATCCAGCTACCCGACCTGCTGTACCGACTGGCCGGAAAGGCGGACGGGCGCCGCACCTACCCGGAGCTGGCCGACGAGCTGAGCAGGGAGATCCACCGGAAGCTCGACCCCGACGACGTCGAGTTCCTGGTCGACGAGAAGCTCCGCCCGCTCGGCATCCTGGCCGCGGCCGACGGCAGCAGCCCCTCGACCGCCAAGGCCGATCCCTTCCTCGCCTTCCGCTTTCGGATCGGTGTGGTGTCCGAGCGGGTGTCGGAGGCGCTGGGCGCGGTGTTCAAGCCGTTGTTCCTGCCCGTCGTGGTCCTGGCGGTGCTGGTCGGGCTGGTCGCCTCCGATTACTGGTTGTTCCTCCTCCATGGGGTGGCTCAGGCGGTGCGGCAGTCGCTGCTGAACCCGGGATTGTTCCTCCCCCTCTTCGCCGCTGTGGTGGTGTCCGCCGCGCTCCACGAGATCGGGCACGCCGCCGCGTGCCGCTACGGGGGTGGCCATCCCGGCAAGATGGGTTGTGGGCTGTACCTGGCGTGGCCCGCGTTCTACACCGACGTCACCGACGCCTACCGGTTGAGCAAGCGGGCCCGGCTGCGCACCGACCTCGGTGGGGTCTATCTCAACGTGGTGATCATCGTCGCCACGGTGGCGGCCTATTTCGCCACTCATTTCGAGCCGCTGCTGCTACTGGTGCTGATCGAGCATCTCGAGATCGTTCATCAGTTGCTGCCCATCGTGCGGCTCGACGGGTATTACATCGTGGCCGACCTCACCGGCGTGCCCGACCTTTTCGCCCGGATCGGGCCCATCCTCGGGAGCATCGTGCCCGGCCGGCCGCGCGACGAGCGCGTCGTGGTCCTCAAGCGCTGGGTTCGCTGGGCCGTGACGGCCTGGGTCGCGGTGGTCATTCCCCTGCTGGGGTTCGAGCTGCTCGTGGTGCTCATCCACCTTCCTCGCATCCTCGCCACCGCCGGAAGTTCAGCCGACCAGCTGTGGCAACGGGCGGGCCGGGCCATCAACAACGGCAACGCCCTGAGCGCGCTGTCCGACGGCGTCCAGTTGGTCGTACTGGCCATTCCGATCATCGGCATCGTGCTGATGCTCTGGCGCTTCGGAAAGCAGTTGGTGGCGGGGGTGTGGCGCCTTACCGCGGGCCGGCCAGTGCATCGGGCGTTGGCTGGCGTGGCCGGGGCCGGGTGCCTCAGCCTGCTGCTCATGGCGTGGCTGCCGGGCCACAACTACCGCAAGATCCAGCCCCACGAGCGGGGGACGGTGGGCGAGGGAATCGTGGCCGTGCGCTACCTCCCCCAACATCCGAGCCAGCTGGACCGGCGGGCGACCGTTCATCACCAGGGCCGGTCGACGACCGCCACCACCGTGGCGGGGACGGCGGGGATCACGCCGTCGCCGTCGCCGTCGCCGTCGGCGGCGACAACTACGACGATCGCACCGCGGCGCGTGGGCGCGCCGGCTACGACGACCGTTCCGACGACCAGCTCGACGGTGACGATCACGTTGCCCCGCCCGCGGCCGACGACGACGACCCCCGCTCCGACCACAACTCTCCGGCCTGCCGCGGCGCAGCCGTGATGTCGAAACAAGTTTCCCCCACGCGATTCGGGGGGAATAAGCCTCTCAACCGAACCCAATCCGAAAGGAAGATGATAATGGCAGATGATTTTCGCAAGCTGACGCGTGCCGAGCTTGACCAACTGGCAGGTGAGGAACTTCCCGAACGCGCCGCGATGTCGCTCATCAATGCCAATATTGCTGCGCCGATCAATGCCGCCATCGCGCTGAATGCGCTCTCCGACGGTTCAACCGCGGTCGCCAACGCCAGCCAGACCGCCCCGATCATCCAGCACAACTAAGCAAACCGATGGCGGCGGGGGGCGCAGCGCCTCGCGGACTGCGACCCCGCCGAGTGGATTTGGGAAATCACAGGAATATCTACAGGAATATCTAAGGGAGGGTTTTGTGCGTCGCAGTTTGTCTGTTCTCGCCTGTCTGGTGGCGGTGGCATTGTTCGGTGCCTCGTCCGCGGCCGCTGACACCGCGCAATTGCGGTTCGGGCATACGAATGTCGTCCAGGCGGTGAACAGCAATAGCGCCGCCCCCGTGGTCCGTACCGGAACCGCTCTCGGGTTCGACCAGAACGGCGCCGCGGTTACCGACGGGAACATCGCCTTCGCGCACTCGTTCGATTGCACCGGGTGCCGGACCGTCGCGGTGGCGATCCAGGTAGTGGTCGTGCAGGGGAGCCCGTCGAGCTTCCAGCCTGAGAACGGCGCGGCCGCGGTCAACGACAACTGCCACTCCTGCCAGACTTTCGCCTACGCTCACCAGTACGTCATCCAGATCACCCGGATCCCGGAGGGTTTCAACCCCGGAGAGGGCACGGTCGAGCAGGTGGGTACCATCCTGTCGAACATCTCTCAGGTGGCCCACTCCAATGAGGACTTCGTCACCATGAGCAGCCAGCTCGACCAGTTGAGCCTTGAGTTGTACAACACCGTGTCACAGGCGCTGCAGAGCCAGAACCACGGCGACGGTGGCCACAAGGCAGACGAGCACCGCCAGGCCCAAGAGAAGGACTAGGCCGGGCCCGGGCAGGTTCGGCCTGGGCTTGTTGGGAAGTTGTAGTTGCAGTTGCCACGGGCGCCGGTTATGCCGGTGCCCGTGACGTCGTTGGCGCCGGTGCCGGTGACGCCGGTGACGCTGGTGACGGTGACGCCGGTGACGCCGGTGACGCCGGTGACGCCGGTGAGGGCGCCCCGGCGGCCCGCAGCAGGCGCGCCAGCGACAGCCACCAGATTGGCCCCAGGACCACTGACGCCAGACCACCGGTGAGCAGGACCAGGGAATTGACGCCGACCGCGTTGGCGACGAACAACAGAACCATGTCGGCTCCGAGCACGACGCCCAGAAGGCCCAGCCGGGGGCGCAGGCCACGAAGACCAAGCCCGACAACGAACGCGACCAGCCCGCTGGCCGCGAAGGTGGCCAGACCCCGAGGGTCGACTTGCGATGGCGTGGCGTGGACGACCGCCACTGCCGCCCGGGTGGCCGCGTCTCCGGCCGCGTAGCGATGGGCCAGCTTGTCGACGCCCACCAGGTCGCTGAGGCCGTGGGCGGAGGTGGCCAGACCGGCGATCACGGCCACGATGCCCGCCCAGGTGAGCGACCGCTTGGCCGCTGCGCCGATCCGCCCGATGACGGCAACGATGGCCGCGCCGCTGAGCAGGCCCGAGAGCAGGAGGCACACCGCGGCCATTCGCAGGCCGGCCGGGTGGGCCAGGTAGGAGCGGACGAACTTGTCCAGGTCGCTGCCCCGTTGGTCTGACGGGGTGATGACGAGGTAGGCGACCGCGTACAGGAGCGACAGCACCCCCACCGCGGCGGCGCTGATCGCCCCCAGTCGTTCGAAGTCACGGTTGTCCATCTGCGGAGCCCCTCTCTCCCGATCCCGATCCCGTTACCATGACCCATTCGCTCGGCGCCGGCCTGCTGGATCACGAGGAATGCGCGTCCTAGTCGACCAGGGCCGAGATGTTGGCGGCCACGGCCGGGCGGGGCGCGGGGGGCGGCGGGGTCGCTCGCACCAGGTCGGCGTAGAGGTCGACCTTGGCGGGCATGGCGAAGGGCGCAGCCAGGCCCGCGATCAGGCACTCGCCCGGCATGAGGGTCTGGATCTCCTTGCCGACCGCGCTGATGTCCTGCTTGGACGACGCCCGCAGGATGTTGCGGTCCTTCTCGTCGGCCAAGCCCAGGATGAAAAAGGTGTTGAACTGGCTCAGCAACTCGTCGTCCAGCAGCTTGGGCTGCTGGGTGATGGCGCAGATGCCCACGTTGAACTTGCGCCCTTCCCTCGCCACCCGGGGGAACACGTTGGACTCCCGGTCCTTGCTCGCCCCCAGCACCCGCTGTGCCTCCTCCAGCACCACGGCCACCACCGGCATGCGCTCGTGTTGCTCGGGCCGGTCGAGATAGGCCGACTGCCACTCCTCGAGCACCCGGCGGGTCAGGTACGAGGCGACCAGCACCTCCTCGGTCGACCCGAGGCCGCTGACGTCGATGAGGACGACCTTGCCGGCCAGCAGGTCCCGCAGCACCGCCCCGCCCACCGACACGTTGGGGTCGGTGGCCACGCATTGCAGTTCCACGATCCGCCGGGCCCGGCGGTGCACGACCTGCATGGTGCTCAGGGCGATGCGGCCGTTGAGCTCGACGTCGCGGAACCCGGGGAGGTCGTCGAGGCGGGCGAAGTCGACCAGCCAGGCCAGCCCCTCGACGCCGTAGTGCCGCTCCAGCTCGAACAGCGCCTCCTCCTGGGGCCGGCTCCATTCGTAGGCGGTGCGCAGGTCGTCGACGCCCAGCTCGGACAGGCTGATCCGCAGCGCGGTGGTGTTGGGCAGCGACCGGGCGGCGTAGGTGCGCAGCGCCTGCCCGGCCCAGGGGTGGCGGGCCAGGGCGGTGCGGTACTCCCCGTGGGGGTCGATGATGAGCAGCCCGTAGCGGCCGTTGGCCCGCATGACCCCGGCCGCCAGCACCCGCATCAGGTTGGACTTGCCCATGCCGGTGGTGGCGAAGATGCCGACATGGCTGGCCAGGGCGGCGCCGGGGATGCTGACCCGGAAGTCGACCACGGTCTCGCCGCTGCGCAGCATCCCGACCGGCAGGTCGCCCATGCGGGTGGCGAGGAAGGCGAAGTCCTCGGGCTCGGGCGCCACCACCCGGGAGAACTGGGTGGGCAGGCTCTTGGGCTTGCGGAACTCGGTGACCGCGCCCGCGGGCGAGCCCGGGGAGGGCCGGGCCAGGTAGCCCAGGCAGCTGCAGCTGGCCACCCGGTAGGTGCGCCGGGACCGCTCGTACAGCGGATGGGCGCCGTCCTCGCCCCGGCCGTCGTCGGCCAGCAGAGTGCCCGCCACCCGCTCGGCCCAGCCCGGCTCCCGGTGCTCGGTGCCGTAGGTGACGTCCACCACCCGGAACAGGTACCGCCGCCCGGTGGCGTCGTCCACCCCCACCAGCAGCTCGCCCAGGAACAGGTCCTCGTCGGGGGCGGCCCGGAAGGTGGCCTCGAGCACGTTCTTACCGAACAACCGGCCCCGCACCCCCACGCCGGGGGATTCCCCGCCTGGGGACGCCGCCCCTGGGGATCCCACCCCTGGGGATCCCACCCCTGGGGACACAGCCCCTGGGGACCCTGCGCCCGGGGCGCCCGCGCCCGGGGACCCCCCGACCGGGGACCCTGCGCCTCGGGCGCCCGGGCCGGTCGTCACGCCCGTTCCATGAGACGGTGGCGGTCGGTGAAGGCTCGCTCCCGCACGTCCAGCGGTACCCCGGCGGCATCCAGGCCGTCCTCCAGCCGGGCCCGCACGTCGTCGCGCACCCAGGAGGGGCAAGCGGCCAGCCGGTCGGCGACGCTGAGCGGGTAGGGATACCCGGGAAATGCGGCGTCGTCGGCCAAAGCCGACAGGCGACCAAGGACCGCTTCGGCGTCGGCCTCCAGGGGCAGATCGACCCGAAAGGAGAAGCGGGCGTCGGGGTCCAGTCGGGCGGCCAGGATCTGCCGGGTCGGGCCCGAGTCGGGCCGGGTGGTCGCCAGCCGGGCCCACCACATGGCCCGGGGCCCGAGGCACTGCTCGGCCCAGCGCTCCAGCTGGCCCAGCAACGGGGCCCCACCCCGGGCCAGCGACGAGTGCTTGGTCACCCCGACCACGGTGACGCCGCGAACCGCGGCCCGCTCGAACAGGGTGGTCAGGTAGGACGGCGGGATCCGCCAGTCCGGCTCCAGATCGCCGTCCAGGAGCACCATCGCGCGCCATTCGGCCTGCTCGACCGAATCGGCGACCGCCTGCCACTCGCCCCAGTCCCGCAGCAGCCCGATGTCGACGGCCGCATCGGGCCGCACCGGCAGCTGGTAGGCGAGGAGGGCCAGGCGCTCTTCGCCGCAACCGACCAGCTGGGGCCGCAGCTCGCCTTCCTCCTCAAGTACGCAGCGCCCGTCCAGCCATCGCCCCCGGGCGGCTCGGGTCACGACCAGCTGCAGGCACCGGGCGTCGGCAACGACCGCCTGGCCACCGTCGACCGCCCAGACGTCAGCGGGCGGAGCCAGTCGGGTCAGGGGCAGCAGGGAGATGTCGGACTCGAAGACCAGGTCGTGGCGCTCGGGGTCGTTGAGCGCGCCCCCGGCGTAGGTCAGGAGATCGGCCAGACGGGCCGCGGTCTGCTCGATGGTCGGCCGCCTGGACATGGGCGCGGGTGCGGGCGGGGGCGGGGGCGGGGGCGGAGGTGGCATGGCTTCATGATCCCAGGCCGGTGTGACCGTATGACCGATCCTCGCCCGGGACGTGCCGCCAGAGCCGCCTCAGCGCCACGAGGCCCAGCCCGACCAGGACGGCGGGAATGGCCAGCACGTGGATCAACAGCCACCCGCGAAGGGTATTGGGCGAGATCTGGGCGTGGCCGATGAGCACGTACTGCACTTGGGACCGGTGCCAGATGAGGAACCGGTAGCCCCCGAAGCTGCTGCCGATGCTGACCGCCCATAAGGCCAGCCGGTCCCACGGCAACAAGAACCCGGTGAAGGAGGCCAACAGCCCAGCGAAGGCCACGCCGATCGCCGCGCCGGCGGTGAGCCCGTGCCTTCGGCTGCGCAACGACCGGGCCCCGGCCAGCGCCACTCCGATCGCAGCCAGGGCGAGCACGGTGAGGAGCATGGCCGTCGAGGTGAGGCGGTGTAACAGCCGGACGATGTCAGGGATCTGCATCCTGGCGTGCTCTCCCGGGCGGAGTCCCCACGACTGGGCCGCGGTCGGGCGGTAGAACAGGAGCAGGTACACCCCCGTCACCGTCAGCAGCGCCAATTCGGCCCCGACCGCGGCCACCAGCCACGCCAAAACCGTCTCGGTCGCGGTCCGCCGCTCCACCCGCGCGATCCCCGCCACCTCGCGAAGGGTACCGGGTGCGGTTGAATGGGGTCCATGCCCAGGGCTATTTGGAGTGGATCGGTCAGCTTCGGTCTGGTCAACGTGCCGATCAAGCTGGTGTCGGCCACGTCACAGAAGGACATCCGGTTCCACCAACTGCACGACGCCGACAGCGGCCGCATCAACCAGAAGCGGGTGTGCTCGGTTGACGGTGAGGAGGTCGACTACAGCCACATCGTCAAGGGATACGACCTCGGGGGCGGGCGCTACGTCATCATCGAGCCCGAGGAGCTCCGGTCCATCGACCCCGAGGCCAGCCGGACCATCGACATCGAGGAGTTCGTGGACCTGGCCGAGATCGACCCGATCTACTTCGAGCACACCTATTACCTGGTGCCCGAGGATCGGGCCGTGAAGCCCTACGCCCTGCTGGTGGAGGCCATGGCCGGCAGCGGGAAGGTGGCCCTCGGGAAGTTCGTGCTGCGGTCCAAGCAGTACCTGGCGGCCCTGCGGCCCAAAGACGGCGTGCTGGTGTTGTCGACCATGCTGTTCGCCGACGAGGTGATCGCCACCGACGACCTTGAGGTTCCGACGGCCGGCGCCACCAAGCCGTCCGATCGGGAACTCAAGATGGCCCAGCAGCTGGTCGAGTCGCTGTCCGCCCCATTTGACCCGACCAAGTACCGCGACGACTACCGCGAGCGGGTCATCGAGCTGATCGAGGCCAAGGCCGAGGGGGCCGAGATCGCCCAGCCGGCCGAAGCCGCGCCGGCCGCGCCCGTCGTCGACCTCATGGCCGCCCTCGAAGCCAGCCTGGCCGCGGCCCGAGCGGCCAAGGGTGACGACAAGGATGGGAAAGGGAAGGGTTCGCGCCACAAGGCCAGTGCGTGAGTGAGGCCTCGGTCGCCGTCGACATCGGCGGCCGGCGGCTCAAGCTGTCCAATCTCGACAAGGTGCTGTGGCCGGCCACGGGGTTCACCAAGGGCCAGATGATCGACTATTACGCCCGCATCGCGCCGGTGATGCTGGGTCACGTAGAGGCTCGGCCCATCACGTTGCGCCGCTTTCCCAATGGGGTCGACAAGGCGTCGTTCTTCGAGAAGAACTGTCCCTCGCACCGGCCGCCTTGGTTGTCGACCATCGAGATGGGGGGCATCGGGTACTGCTGCCTGGGTGAGCCCGCCGCCCTGGTCTGGACGGCCAATCTGGCGGCCATCGAGCTCCACCCTTCCCTGGCCCGGTGCGAGGATCTCGACCGGCCCACGTCGATCGTGTTCGACCTCGACCCTGGTGATGGGGCGGACGTGTTGACCTGCGGGCGGGTGGCCCTGCTGTTGCGAGAGGCACTGGGCCATCTTCAGTTGGAGGCCTGGGTCAAGACGTCGGGAAGCAAGGGACTCCAGGTCTACGTGCCTTTGAACACCCCGGTGACCTATGAGGAGACCCGCCCCTTTTCCCATGCCCTGGCCCAGGTGCTCGAACGTCAGCACCCCGATCTCATCGTCACGACCCAGGACCGCAGTGTCCGGCCCAAGAAGGTGTTGATCGACTGGAGCCAGAACACTGCATTCAAGACGACGGTGGCGGTCTACTCGGTGCGGGCCCGGGAGCGTCCCACCGCGTCGACGCCGGTGGAGTGGGACGAGGTGGAAGTCGCCATCGAGGCCGGGGATCCGGCCCGGTTGGCGTTCGAGGCGCCCGAGGTGCTCGCTCGGGTAGAGGAGAAGGGGGACTTGATGGCCCCGCTCCTCTCGGTCGAACAGTCTCTGCCGAAGGGCGTCAGCTCACGCTGACGTCGTCGCCGAAGGGCGTCAGCTCACGCTGACGTCGTCGAACAGCGTGTAGGTCGGGTCCGTTCCGTAGTTGTCGTCATGGCTGGTGAGGGTGAGGGTGTAGCTGTGGCCCGCTGTCACCGATCCGCTCGCCTGGGTCCACGTGTAGGTGGCCGCGCACGTCTTGCCGACGACGTTGACGGTGGTATTGGTGGTGTTGTCCTTGAGCGTCACCGTGACCCAGTCGTAGGTGACGGTGTCGGGGCAGTTGTTGGCGTACCACAGGCTGAGCTGCGACTTGCCGCTGGGGACAGTGAACGCCTGGCTGATGGTCGAGTCGCCGTTGGTGGCGGTGGTGGCGCCGGCCAAGGCGGCATAGGTACCGGAATGGCTGGTCGTCGTGACCCCGGTGGCGGCCCCACCGGGGGTCCAGCCGCTCAGGGTTCCGGTCTCGAACCCGCCGTTGGTGATGCCCCCGCCGCCCCCACCGGCGCCGGTCGTCACTGTCACCGAGTCGTACAGAGTGTAGGTCGGGTCACCGGCGTAGTTGTCGTCGTGGCTGCTCAGGGTCAGGGTGACGCTGTGGCCGGCTGTGGCCGAGGCGGAGATCTGCTGCCAGGTGGGGTTGGTGGCGCAGGTCTTGGGCAGAACCGTGGTGGTCGTGTTGGTGGTGTTGTCCTTGAGCGTGGCGGTGGCCCAGTCGTAGGTGACGGTGTCGGGGCAGGTGATCTTGTAATACAACGAGATCCCCGTCCCGTTGGCCGGAACGGTGAAGGTCTGTGTGATGCTCGAGTCGGTCGAGGGGCTGGTGCTGCCCACCCGGGCCGCGTAGGTGCCCGCCTGGGCGCCCGAGTTGACCACGCTGGCCGACCCGGCCGAGGTCCAGCCGCTCAGGGTCCCGGTCTCGAAGCCCCCGTTGGTGAGGCCCCCACCCCCGCCGCCTGATGTCACGGTCAGGGCGTACGTGGCGCTGTGGGTCGCCACCCCTTCGGTACCGGTGACGGTGATCGTGTAGCTGCCCGCCGGTGTGGCCGACGCGGTGGTGACGGTGAGCGTCGAGGACCCCCCTGCGGTGACCGACGTCGGGTTGACGCTGGCCGAGGCGCCGCTCGGCGCGCCGCTGGTCGTCAGTGAGACCGTGGCCGCCGAGCCGGCGGTGACGGCTGTGGACACCGTTGCGGTGGCCGCCGACCCGGCGGTCACGGTCCCGCTGCTCGGCGACACCGCGATCGAGAAGTTGTTGGTCGGCGGGGCGGTCACGGTGAGCGAGAACGTTGTCGTGTGGGTCTTGGATCCTTCCACCCCGGTGATGGTGATGGTGTAGGTGCCCGCAGCCGTGGCCGAGGTGGTGGTGACGGTGAGCGTCGAGGAGCCGCCGGCCGTGACCGATGTCGGGCTGAAGCTGGCCGATGCGCCGCTGGGCAGGCCGCTGGTGGAGAGCGAGACGGTTCCCGGCGACCCCGCCGCGACGGCGGTCGAAACCGTCGCCGCGGCCGACGACCCGGCCGCCGCCGTGGCGCTGGTCGGGGAGACCGCGATGGAAAAGTCGTTGGTGGTCGCCGGACCGTTGACGATGCAGTTGTTCTGCGCGTTGCTGAACTCGGCCTGGACCGTGTAGGTGTGCCCGTCGCCGCCGACAACGGACCCCTGCTGGGCGTTGCAGATGTCGCCGATCTCTCCGTTGACGCTGTCGTACCACGCCAGGGGCGGGGCGTTCGTGTTCGCCAGCCCGACCTCGGCGTCAGTCACCGCTTCGACCATCTCGTGGGATGACACCGACGTCTCGTTCTGGAATCTGGTTCCGTTCCCGCATCCGCTGGTCATCCCGCCGGTGGTGAAGTCGGGCAGGACGCTGTAATAGAACTCAGGGGTCGAGCCGGCGGCCACGGTGCCGTGATAGGCGCAGAACTGCACGCCTGACGAGCTGCCCCCTTGGGTGATGGTCTGGCCGGCGCGGAAGTAGACGGCGTAGAGAGTGTTGGCGTTGGGGGTCGGGAGGTGTCCGGCCGTGATCTGGGCTTGGATCTCGGCCTGGATGTTCACGTCGTCAACCGTCGCCGCGTTGTTGGTTGCCGACGGGGTGATCTGGACCTGCTGCACGAAGGTCCCCCGGCCGATCGTCTGTTGGGTGCCGGCCTGGCCGTTGGCCGCGTTGATGGTGGTGTTGTACTCAGACAGCCAGTCGAAATGGGTCGAGTTGGTGACCCCCTTGTAGAAGCTGGGGATGCTGGTGCCGTTGGTGATCGACGGGTCGCTCACCTCGGGGGTATAGGTCCCCGCCCCGTACAGCACCTGGACGACCTGGATGTTGGAGATGACATGGCCGCCGTAGTAGGTCAGGTGGGCGCCCGCCGGCGCTGATGCCGGATGGATGCCGGGTCGGATCTTGGGCATCACCCCCGCGGGGAGATGGGTGGCGGGCGTGATGGGTCGGTGCGACATGAACGCGGTCGCGGCGCGGGCGGGCGGGGGCGGGATCAAGCCCAAGCCCACCGTGGCCAGGCCCACGCCGATGAGCGCAGCGAGCGGCCGCCGCCGGCGGGTCGCCGGTCGCCGGTCGCAATGACTCCCGTTTCGACCCACTCGCATGACTGCCCTTTCTTCGTCAACCCCCAGGGGGCCACCCTGCGGGGCCACCCTACGGGGCCACCCTACGTGAGGCCACCCTACGTGAGGGCACCCTGCGTGAGGCCACCCCTGCGTGGTACCGCGGACTGACGATCCTGTCAAGGCCTGAAGTTGCGGATCGCGTTCTGTGCGTTCTAGAAGCGGAGCCCGGACAGCTCGGGGATCCAGCCTCGGGCCCGATCGATCGCGGCCCGCCAGCGATCACGGTCGAGTTCGGCGGTGGGTTCGACGACCGCCCGCGGCTGCCAGGCGCGGGCCACTTCTTCCTCGTCGGCCCAAGTGCCCACCGCCATCCCGGCCAGATAGGCCGCCCCGAGGGTGGTGGCTTCCAAGACGGGCGACACCTCGACCGGACGCCGGCAGGCGTTGGCCAGCGCCTGCACGAACACGGCATTGGCGCTCATGCCGCCGTCGACGCGCAGGGCGGCGATGGGGCGGCCGGCGTCGGTTTCCGCTGCCTCCAGCAGGTCGGCGCCCCGGTGGGCCACCCCCTCGAGCACTGCCCGCACCACCTCGGCCCGGCCGCTGCCGCGGGTCAGGCCGAGGAGAGTCCCCCGGGCGCCGAAGTCCCATATCGGTGTGCCCAGCCCGAGCAGGGCGGGGACGAAGTAGACCCCCGCGCTGTCGGCGCACTGGGATGCCACTTGCTCGGATTCGGCCGCGGTGGCGATCAGGCCGAGGTCGTCGCGCAGCCACTCGACCGCGGTGCCCGCTGACAGGGTGATGGCCTCGATGCCCCAGGTCAGGTGGCCCTTCCGGCGCCACGCCGCGATCGGGAAGCACCCGCCGTCTCCCCGCTGGTCGAACGAGGGGCGCCAACCGAGGCAGACATCGAGCATGCCGCCGGTCCCGAAGGTGACCTTGGCCAGGCCCGGACGGGTGCAACCCTGACCGACCAGGGACGCCTGCTGGTCGCCCGCAATGCCGGTGATCGGCGGGGCAGCGCCTCCAGTGCTGGCTCCGGCTCGGGCGCCAGCGAGGGCGGTTGCCATCCCGGCCGTCCCGGGTTCGGCGGACGAGTCGATGATTGCCGGCAGCATGGTCGCGGGTATGCGCAGGGCCTCGAGGATGTCCGGGTCCCAGCCGGAGCCGTCGCTGCGGACCAGCCCGGTGACACCCGCGTTGGTCGCATCGGTGACATGGGCGGTGCCCCCGTTCAGCTGCCAGGCAATCCAGGTGTCGACCGTCCCGAACATGAGGTCCCGGGTGCGGCCGTAGTCGTAGATGTCGAGCAGGTAGGCCAGCTTGGTGGCCGAGGTGTTGGGGGCCAACCGGATGCCCTGGGCTTGCAACATGAGGCAGGTGCCGACGGTCCGGAGGTCCTGCCAGCCGATCCCCGGCCCGACCGGTTGGCCCGTCGCCCGGTCCCAGACGATGGTCGAGGATCGCTGGTTGGCGATGCCGACCGCCTTCACGGGGCCGCCTGCGGCCAACGACTGGAGGGCCACGTCGAGGGCGGCGTCGGCCATGGCGACGGGGTTGAACTCGACGAAGCCGGGCGAGGGGGTCGAGGGCAGGGTCGGGCGGTAGTGGATATGGTCGGCGGTGCCATCGGGCCGCACGATGGAAGCCCGGACCCCGCTCGTGCCAATGTCGATCACGAGAATGCTGATGTTGTCTCCCCCTTCTCGGGCTCTTGCTCGGGCTTCTCCCGCCCGGGCTTCACGGGCTTCACGGGCTTCACGGGCTTCACGGGCTTCAGCGGCCGGCTACGCCAGGTGCTGGCGGCGCCGGAAACCGAGATACCCGCCCAGCATGCCCAAGGCGGTGAACACAACCAAATACAGGACGAACGTCACTACCTGAGTCGAGGTCAGGGTGCCCCGAACCGCGCCGACCAGCGCTCGGACGACGAGGAACAACCCAGCCGGGGCAGCGACGGCCAGAGCGCCGTGAATCAGTGGCGAATCCTGGGTCGTGCCCGCCACCGCACCGGCGACCATCGGGGCGACCACGATGACCAACAGGGCGGCAACGATCCACAGATTTGATTCGCGACCCCTGCTGTCAGACCCCTTCAGCAGCGAGATCAGAAGACCGCACGGCGCCGAGATCGCCAGGTAGGTGGCCACGCCCCGCCCCAGCGCCCGGCGGTCCACCGCTACGGCCACGGGACCTCCCCGAACGGCGAGGGAAGGCCCAGTTTGCCAGGGTTGAGCACGCCATGGGGGTCGAGAACATGCTTCACCGAAACGAGCACCTCGAACGCCGGTCCGAGGGCCCGAGCCAGGTGGCGGCCCCGGTTGAGCCCGATGCCGTGGTGGTGGCTGATCGTCCCCCCGTGGGCCATGGTGATGGCCATTACCAGGTCCCAGACCCGGCGGTAATACGAGTCGGCCGCGTTGGCGACCGCCCCGGCGGCCCCCCTTGAGGGGGGCCGCCCGGCAAAGGTGAAGTACAAGCAGCCCCCGTCGGGGTAGGCGTGGGACTGGTGGGCGGTGGCGATGAGGGTGCCGTCGACTGCGCTGACCGCCTCGATCACCTCCCGGTGCAGGGCGGGCAGCACGGTCCATCGGGCTGCCACCTCGATGGTGTCAACGGTGAGCCCGGCCCGGACCGCGGCCTCGAGGGCGGAGATGTCGTCCCGCCGGTCGAGCCAGGTCTGGACCAGGCCGGGGTCGAGTGGTCGGCCTCCGCGGCAGGCGCACTCCTCGCCCGCCACCGCCATGACGCCGTCGATGATCGCCGGGTCCCCCTCGTCGAGCACGATGAGGACGTTGGTGGTCTCGGTCTCGAAACCGGCGTGGCTCTCCCAGTCGTCGTACAACCGCAGTACTGCCGGGGTGGCACCCCGCCGGAGCATGCCCCGGCAGGCCCCGAGCCCGTCGGCGAAGGAAGCAAAGCCGAACGCGGCGTGCCGTTCGGCGGCGGGGACGGGATGAGCCCGAAGCCGGGCTGCGGTGATCACGCCCAGTGTGCCCTCGCTGCCCACGAACAATTGGGTCAGGTCGGGGCCGGTGGCGGCCCGCGGGGCGGCGCCCCCGGTCGTGATCAGCCGCCCGTCAGCCAGGGCCACCTGTAGGCCGGCCACGATGTCCTCGATCTTGCCATAGCGGGTCGAATACTGACCGGCGCTTCGGCAGGCGATCCACCCACCGACCGTCGACAGGGCGATCGATTGGGGCCAGTGGCCCACGGTGAGCCCGTGATCGGCGCGCAGGGTCTCTTCGAGCACGTTGCCGAAGGTGCCCGCGCCTACGTCGACCAGGAGCGACTCGTCGTCGACACCGGCGATCCCGGACAGCCCCGTCAGGTCGAGGAGGATCCCCCCGAACACCGGCACCGAACTGCCGCTCACGCCGCTGCGTCCTCCCATGGCAGTCACCGGTACCCGGGCCTCGTCACACACCGCCAGCACCGCGGCTACCCCGGTGGCGTTGTCCGGTCGGGCGACTGCGGCCGCCATGGCGGGCACTTCGCCGCCCAAGGCCCAGCCCACGGTGAGGGGCCACCAGTCCCGGCCCGTGTCCGCCCGGATTTCGGGCCGGGTGTCCACGCTGGCACAGATCCCTCGCAGGCGTTCGATCACGTGGTCGGCCACCGCCACCTGGGACTCCTCGAACCGGGCCCGGATGTTTACCGCTCCGAGCTCGAGGGCCACGGGCGGGGTCGGAGTTCCCCTGCGGGCCTGTTCGACCATCAGCGGGCCCCGGGCGGGAGCGTGTCCAGCCGGTTTTCTTTTGGCAAACCCACACTTGGTGGGGGGAGTGCCGTAACAAAAGCCCGGCCGGGCCCGGTCGCGATCCCCCCCGAGCTGGCCTCGACCATCTACCTCGCCCCGTGGAGGACCAGGGGGACGGTCTCGGTCAGGCCGGCCGCCTCCCGGGCCCGGCCGACCGACTGGCAGTAGTCGGCCGCCTCCTGCTCGGTCCGGGCGACCGACCACCCGAGTTCGGGGGCGATCAGCCGGGCCACGGCGGCGGCGGCGGCGGCCGACGCATCCCGGGCCAGGAGCAACGCTCGGGTCCGCCGGGCCAGCACATCCTCGAGGGTCCACGCCATCTCGTAGCGGGCCGCGTAGACCGCCTCGGCCCGCAGGTAGGGCAGTCCAGGGACCAACGGGCCGGCCAGTTGCGGGTCGGCCTCGGTCATGGCGATCACGGTGCGGGCCTCGGTCCCGTACCGGCCGGCCAGGTGGGCCAGGATCTGATCATCGATCCCGAGCCGCTCGGCCGCGCCCGGGCGGCGGAGGGAGTCGCTGCCTTCGGCGCCCAGCAGTCGCAGCCGCTTCGTGGGGCTGTGACGGGTACCCCGACCCAGATACTCCACGACCTGGTCCGCCACGTCGGACGCCATACGCCGGTAGGTGGTGAACTTCCCCCCCGTGACGGTGACCACGCCTCCCGTGGAGCGGGTGACCCGGTGTCGCCGGGAGAGATCGGCGGTCCGCTCGTTCTTGGCCGATCGGACGAGGGGCCGCAGGCCGGCCCATGAGGCGACGATGTCCTCCTTCGTCAGGGGCGAGGTGATCGCGGCATTGACCGCGGCCAAGAGGTACTCCACGTCTTCGGGGGCGCACTGCGGGTCGTCCAGTGGCCCGGAGTAGTCCGTGTCGGTCGTCCCGGCGTAGGTGAACTCGCCCCAGGGCACGAGGAAGACCGATCGCCGATCGCCGGGAACAGGCAGCACCGCGGCGGCGGTCATGGGCAGCCGGCCCGGGGGGAATGTCACGTGGATGCCCTTGGCCGGGCGCAGGGATCCGTGCGCCGACACCCCTTCGTCCATGCCCCGCACCTGGTCGCTCCACACGCCCGTGGCGTTGACCACCACCTCGGCCCGGATCTCGGTGCCGTCGTCCAGCCGGGCGCCGGACACACGCCCGCCGGTGGTGAGCAAATTGGCCACCGGCGCGTAGTTGGCGGCCACCGCCCCGTAGTTGACCACCGCGGTCCGAAGCACTGTCAGGGCGAGGCGGGCGTCGTCGGTCTGGGCGTCCCAGTACAGAAATCCCGCCACCAGCCGCTCGACGTCCAGCGTGGGCAGGTAACGCTGCGCCTCCTCCCGGCTGATCCGGCGGTGGCGCTTGCCGATCCGCAACCCCCCGGTCAGGTCGTACTGCCACAGGGCTACTGAGTACAGCCGGGCCAGGCCGCCCTTCAGGGCCCCTTTGGTGCCGAACAGAGGGATGAGGAAGGGGAGGGGAGTGACCAGGTGGGGGGCGTTCTCCAACAACCGTTGGCGCTCGGCCAACCCCTCGTAGACCAGCCGGAACTCCCGCTGCTGGAGGTAGCGCAACCCGCCATGGATCAGCTTCGAGGACCGCGACGACGTGCCTGAGGCGAAGTCGCGCCGCTCCACCAATGCGGTGCGCAGGCCTCGAGCGGAGGCGTCCAGGGCGGTGCCCGCGCCGGTGATGCCGCCGCCAATGACCAGTACGTCGAACTTCTCCTCGGCCATCCGGGCCAGGGCGTTGTCCCGCTCGAACGACGTTCGGGGCGCCCCCGCCTGGCTTCGGATCATTCGACCTCCCGATCACAAGTGGGAGACCGCCTCAAGCCGCCCCCGCTGCCTGGCCGAGCCCTGCCAAGTCCGTCAATCCTAGATCTGGACGAGACGGGACCTGATCGACAAGAATATTCCTTGCCTGTCGCATAAAAACTAAGGGCAACTGGGTACAGCACCGTGACCGTTGCCATCCGATCTCGAGGATGTGAGTTTGAGCTTGATGAAAAACCTGGCCTGGCGACAGCACGCCGCCTGCCGAGGTGTCGACCCCGATATTTTCTACCCGATCTCCGAAGAGGAGGCCGACGAGGCGAAGGCGATCTGTGCGTCATGCACGGTCTGTGAGACCTGCCTCGAGTATGCGCTCACCAACCGGGAGCGGGACGGGGTCTGGGGTGGGGCGACCGAGCGGGAGCGCCGGCGGATGATCCGTCAGCGCCGCCGATCGGCCTGACCCCCGCCTAACTCCTCCTCTCAGCCCAGCCGCGATCGAGCGCGCCCGGGCGGGGTGGTACCCGGCCCATTCCCGGACCTGTCGGCGGCCGGCCCGGCTACCGTCGGCGCCATGGACTGGGATCTCCCCGGCGAACTGGCAGAGCTGAGCGCCTCGGTTCGCCGCCTGGCCCGGGACAAGGTAAAGCCTCGGGCGAGGGAGATCGACGAGAGCGGGACGTATCCCGATGACCTGTTCGCCCTGTTCGGCCAGGCCGGGCTGCTGGGTTTGGGCCTGCCCGTCGAGTACGGGGGCGGCGGGGCGGGCACGCTCGGCCTCACCATCGCCATCGAGGAGGTGGCCAAGTACTCGAATACCGCCGCGCTGATGCTGCTGCTGACCCGCCTTCCCACCGGGCCGGTCCTGATCGCCGGCACCGAGTCCCAGAAGCAGCGCTACCTGCCGGGCATTGCCGCCGGGACGAGCCGGGCCGCCTTCGGTCTGTCGGAGTCGCAGGCGGGCAGCGACGTTGCGGCCATGCGGACCCAGGCCACCCGGATCGAGGGCGGCTGGCGCCTCAACGGTGTCAAGTGCTGGATGTCCGGTGTCGCCCAAGCCGATTGGTACACGATCTTCGCCAAGACCGTCGAGCCGGCAGTGACGGCCGCGACGGCAGTGACGGGCGCGACGGCCGCGACGGCCGCGACGGCCGAGCCAGCACAGGTGGCTGAGCCCCGGACCAGCGGTCGGGGTCGCCAATCGATCACCGCCTTCATCGTGGAGCGCTCCTCCCCCGGAGTGGCGGTCGGCACGCTCGACCGCAAGATGGGCGTGCGGGGCGTTGACACCGGAGAGTTGCTGCTCAATGACGTGATTGTGCCCGATGACCACGTGATCGGCGAGGTCGGGGGGTTCCGGCTGGCCATGCTCGGTCTCAACGCCATGCGGCCGTTGGTGGCGGCCCGGGGGATCGGCTTGGCCGAGGGGGCGCTCATGTACGCCACCGAGTACGCCGAGCAGCGGGCTGCCTTCGGCCAGACGGTCGCCGACTTCCAGGGCATCCAGTGGGAGATCGCCAAGCTGGCCACCGAGATCGAGGCGGCCCGCCTCCTCACCTACCGCGCCGCTTCCTACGCCGACCAGGCTCGTTACACCAAGGAATGGGTGCCCCACCTGTCCATGGCCAAGTACTACGCCACCGAGCTGGCCGTCCGGGCATCCAACCTGGCGCTGCAATTGCTGGGCGCGGCCGGCTACATGAAGGACCACCCCACCGAGCTGTACTACCGCGACGCCAAGCAACTGACCATCGTGGAGGGAACGAGCCAGGTTCAGCTCAACCTGATCGCCCGAGGCGTACGGGACCGGGACATGTGGTGGGACTGAAGGGGGCCGGATGACCGTGACATTGGAGGACTTGGGCGGGTGGCCGTTCATACTGGGCCGGCTCTCCTCGCGCCACGACCTCAGCTCCACCGAGGCGGCCGCGGCCCTGACCGACGTGTTCCAAGGAAACGCCACCCCCTCGCAACTGGCCGCCTTCATCTTCGGTCTGCGATGCAAGGGCGAGACGGTGGATGAGATGAACGGCCTGGTCCAAGCCATGCTGGCGGCCGCGGAACTGGTCACACTGGCCGAACCGCTCGCCGCCCGGGTGGTGGACACCTGCGGCACTGGGGGTGACCGCAGCGGCACGATCAACGTCTCCACCATCGCGGCCTTCGTCGTGGCCGGGGCAGGGGTGCCGGTCTGTAAGCACGGCAATCGGGGAATCTCCTCCAAAGCCGGCTCGGCCGACCTGCTGGAGGCGCTCGGGGTGGCGATCAATCTGGGCCCTGCGCAGGTGGCGGCGTGCGTGGAGGGGGCGGGGATCGGATTCTGCTTCGCGCCCCGGTTCCATCCCTCGATGCGCTACGCCGGCCCGACGCGGAAGGAGCTCGGCGTCCCCACTGTCTTCAACTTCATCGGCCCGCTGGCCAATCCCGCCCTCACCCGCCGGCAGGTCGTCGGGGTTTCCGACCCAACCATGGCCGACAAGATGGTCGGAGTGCTGGCCGCCAACGGGGCGACCCACACGCTGGTGGTGTACGGCCACGACGGCCTGGACGAACTGACGACGACGGACTGCTCCACCGTGCTCGAGTCCTGGCTCGACGGGTCGGGACAGCGCCATGCGCGGAGGTACCAGTTCGACCCGAGCAGCCTGGGCCTGCCCCGGGTAACACGGGCGGAGCTGCTGGGTGGCGACGTCGCCACCAATGTTTTGTTGGCCCGACGGGTGTTAGGGGGGGAAAAGGGGCCCCGGCGCGACATCGTCCTGCTCAACGCCGCGGCCGGGCTGATTGTCGCAGGCGAGGCGGCCGACCTGGCTGACGGCCTGGGTATTGCCCGTTCGGCCCTGGATGACGGCCGGGCGGCGGACCGGTTGGCCCGGCTGGTGTCGACATCGCAGGAGCTGGCCGAGTCGTCGTAGTAGTAGGAGGCCGGGCTACCGGCGGCGAAGGACGGCAGGCCGGGCTACCGGCGGCGGGCTACCCCGGCGGTTCGGGCGCGATTGCGGCCGGCACGGCTGGTTCACTTCCGTTGTCTGCAATGAGTGCAGGTATAACGTCGCGATTTGCACAGAACGGCCGTGGCCGGTCAGTGCGACAGCCGGGCGACCGGGGCCGGGAGGTCGGGAGCCACGGGCGGCGGGGTTGGTAGCTCGCGCAGGGCCGCCTCGACCGCGTCCAGCCGCTGGTGCAGGTCAGGGGGCGGAACGGGCACCGACGCGGTCGCCTGATCCAGGCACCGGCGCCAGTCGGAGCTGATCTGGTGGAGCCGGGCTGCCGACCCCTCCACCTCCCGGACCTCGGAGGCCAGTTGGAGCAGTCGGGGCCGGCGGGCGGCGGGGTGGAGGGCGCCGGCGGCCACCAGGCAATCGTCGATGGCGACGGCTCGCCCGACCAGTTCGCCCGCCACGTCCCTGAGGGGCACTGCCGCGGGTGCCAGAGAGCCAACCGAGAACTCCGCCGCACCGACCGCCCGCCGTAGCCGGCGATGGAACCGAGCCGGGGCCCGGGGCGACGCCAGCCAGGAGAGCGGGGCGGCCGAACGCCGGCCGGATGCCACCCGATTGGCCCGGCCCAGCGCCCGGATCACCAGCGCCAAGCCAACCCCCACGGAGGCGAAGAACAGGAACGTCAGGACGCCGAGAGTCATGAGGAAGTCAGCCACGTTGCAATGCTATGCCCCAAGGTCCCACATGGCTTCCAGATCGTGGCGGCTGAAGGCCTGGAAGGCCACGAGGGTCCGCGTGTTGACGATCCCGGCCAAGCTCGAGATGCGGTTGGTGACCACGTCCGCCAGTTCCTCGTGCTGGCGGACCCGGATGATCGCCACCAGGTCGGCTTCGCCCGCGACCGAGTACACCTCAGCCACACCGTCGACGTCGGCCAGTTCGCCCGCCAGATCCGCGACCCGCCCAGGCTCGGCGTCGATGAGGACGAAGGCGTGCACCATCAACCCGCACGATAGACCTCGCCCACGTGTCGGAGTGGGTGGCTCCAGCCGTTAGCGTGGCGAGGTGACTTCCGTGCGCTATCGCTGCTCGGCCTGCGGCAACGTAACCCGTTTCGATGTGACCGTGACCCGGCGGACGCGGGCATTCCACCACTTCACTGTCGGCGGTGACCTTCGGGTCGAGGATGAGCAGGTCCTGGCCGAACAGGTCGAGGAGGTCTCGTGCCGGTGGTGCGGCTCGGCCGGGGGAGTGGATACGGAGCGGGATCGGGAGCCGCAGCATGAGGAGACTGAGGTCTGAGTTTCTGAGGTCTGGTTTCTGAGGTCTGGTTTCTGAGGTCTGAGTTTCAGCCGCCAATGACCGGTTGACTATTGCAGGAATCGCAGTACTCGCCCATTATGGTCACACCTCGAGTTCATGATGACGCCATGACTCTTGTGATCAGTTGCGATCAATGCGCTATGCAGCAGACCAGCCAGTGCCAGGACTGTGTAGTGACCTTTCTTTGTGACGAGCCCGACGATGCCGTGATCATCAACGCCGATGAGGAGCGAGCGGTAAGGATGCTCGGCCGAGCGGGATTGGTACCTGTGCTCCGCCACCGCCCCCACAGCACGTGCGCCTGAATGAATAAGCGCTGGTCAGACCTATAGCACAGTGCGCCAGAACGCGAAGCTGAGGTGGTAGCGTCGATTTGGACGAGTCCGACCGCCGGGCTCCTTGGTGCGGGGGCGCTGTGCAACAGCTCCATCTTGTCGGGTTCACAACCGATCACAAGGGGCTTATTTTCGCAGCGCGCCGCGGCAGCAAGGAAGGCAGCTACGTCATCAACCTCGACCAGGCATTGGTCGAGCAGATCGAGGAGTTGCTTCGCCGCCAGGCGGGGGAAAGCGCCAGTCGTGGCGCCGCTCGAGCGGTAGCAGACAACGGCCGGACGCAAGTGCTGCGCCGTCCTAAGATCGAGAGCCGGCTGACCCCTCGCGAGGTCCAGGCCCTGATGCGGACCGGGCGCACCGTGCAAGAGATCGCCGAGGCCGCAGGCATGTCGGAGGACTGGGTGGGGCGTTTCGCGCCGCCGGTAGAGGCCGAGCAGGCGCGGATGGTCGAGCGGGCGACGAGGCTCACGTTTTCGAAGCCCCGAGTCGGTCCGTCCACTCAGCCCCTGGGCGAATCCGTAACCTGGAACCTGGCCGAGCGCGGTGTGGTCATGTCCGGTCCGACCACCGACGCCTGGTCCGCCTTCCAGCTCAACGACGGCAGCTGGGTGGTGCGGGTGTCGTATCAAATCCAGCGTCGGCGCCAGCACGCCGACTGGTCGATCGATACGGACCAGGGGGGGTTGAAGGCGCTCAATCGCCTGGGCAACGAGTTGGGCTACGTCGAGCCGGGCCGGCGCCGGCCGCCCGCCTTGCCGCCCGCCAACGCAGTGTCAGCGTCGGCCCAGCGAGCGGCCTCTGCGCCCGTCAAGGCGCCGGCGCCACCTCTCGCCCGGCCTTCAGGGCAATTGTCGCAGTTTGGCCCGGGCGGAGGGCCGCTTCCGCCCGCCCCCCCTGCCCTGCTCGTGGCGCCCGAGCGGTTCACCGGGCCGCGATCGAGTGGCAGATCGCGGTCGTCGCGCGCAGAGGAGGTGAGGGAGCGTACGAAGGTCGTGTCGCCCGCGCCGGCAACTCGGCCTGCGCCGGGGACGCCGCCTGCGC
>JALYXV010000293.1 GCA_030947025.1 Actinomycetota bacterium
CCCTGAACCCGGCCATCGTCGCCGCCGCCATCATCGCCGTGGCCGCGCCCGCCGACACCGCCGCCCTCGCCCACAACACCCAGCTCATCAACATCGAGCGCGGGCTGACGGGATCGAAAAATCCGCAGTAGACGACGTAGCCGGAGCACCGCGCATCGGCTGACCCTGAAGGAGCCCCGTGGCCAGAATTCGCTGGATCGAAGAGAGCGATGCTGTCGGTGAACTCGCCGAGGTTTATGCGCGGGTCCGCGCGACCAGCCCGCGGGGAAACGTCGCGGACATCATGAAGACGATGAGCCTCCGGCCGGATTTTCTCTCGGCCATGCGCGATGCCTCGGCGATGCACTTCAGCGACGGAGCGCTGACCCGGGCCCAACACGAGATGATCGCGTCGTACGTGTCGGCGGTCAACCGCTGCCACTATTGACTGTCGAGCCACGTTTGGTACCTGCAGTTGCAGGGCGACGAATTCCGAGAGCTCGGTCAGGCCCTTCGTGACGGACGCCTCAACGACCTTCCCCTGACCGAGGCGGAACGGCTTCTGTTGGAATACGTGGGAACAGTGACCCGCCATGCCTATCGCGTGACCGACGACCAAGTGGACGGACTGCGCGAGGTGGGTTGGAGCGATGAGCAGATTGCCGAGACGACCTATGTGGCCGCGCTGTTCAATGTCTTCGTCCGGCTGGCCGACGCGTTCGACATCCACCCTGACGCGATCATGGATCCAGACGGCATTCCTGGAGCGGTCACGGGTGGTCCTTCGTCCGGTTCGGCCGACCCTGATCTCGCCGGGTCGGCCGACACCGAATAACCGAGTAGCGGACATTCGCCCGCCGTGAATTATCTACCAGCGATACCAGCGGCCTTCCCCTGAGCGAAAGGCGAATCCCGCCACCCAGGCGATGGCAAATACTACGGCCACGATCCATAGCCAATGGATCGCAAAACCAAGGCCGCCGAACAGCAATGCCAGCAGCAGAATTAAGAGTACAACACCCATCGATGCCTCCTTCAGCGTCCATACTGCGCTAGACGTCGCTGTACCCAAATCTCAGGTTTCAAACGCTTGGGCCGGGTGGCGGATCAGGACATTTCCCCCAATATGGGTGCGGGTAGCAATAAAATAAGGCAATCGCGTAGGTGCGGGCTTAGGCGCGCGCCCCGGCACGCTGGTGCGCCTCTTGGAACACCTCGACCATCTTCTGACAGAAGGCGGGAAGGTCGTCCGGCTTGCGGCTGGTCACCAAGACGTTGGGCCCGTAGCGCGGGATCCGTCGGGCCAGCTTTACCTGCAGGCCTGGTCGCCGAGACAGGCCGCGGCCGGTGGTATTTGGACAATTTGTACCGCCTGGGCGAGGTCGCGGCTCCAGGAGCGCCGAGCAACTCGAGACACAACTGGGCCATCCGGCCTGCTTGCACGTGACCGGCTGCATGGCCTACGCCACGCTCGCCGCGTAACGCTCGGCGTACATCATCGAGGGCCGCCACGACAGGCCCGATAACGGGCAACCTCACTACACCAGCCCGTTACAGCAATTCCGGTTGGACCCCCACGTCGTACACGGGCCACCCGTCCTCGCCCAGTCGCACCGCCGGGTGCAACCGGTGCGGTTCCGAGTACCCCGGAGACACCAGGTGGACGACGGGTATGCCCGCGAGGAGGGCGGCGTCGCCGAGCAGCCGGCGGTGGCAGCGCCACCACACCGTTTCCGAACACATGACGGCGGTAGGCACCTGGCGGGCGACGGTCAAGAGTTGAGAAAATGCTTCCCGGAACCCGGGTTGATCCATGTGGTCGGCATAGCCCCGGAAGGCGTCGTCGTTCCACGCCGGGTGGCGGCCCCCGCCGGGAACAGGGGACCGGCGGCCACCGAGCGATTGGCCCCACCACTGGTAGCCCAACCCGTGGCGGGCGAGTTCGGCGTCCAGTCGCGCCCGGCCAAATTGCGGATTGCGGCGCGATGCGGGGTAACGGCGGACGTCCACCAACAGCCCGACCCCTTGGTCCGACAGGAGCGTGATGAGCGCCTCGGTCGACCTTTTCCCATGTCCTACCGTCCACAGCTGGGACGTCACTTCGGGCACGGGCCGGGTCGCCTCAGCGGGCCCAGGCAGGCCGCGATCACCTTGACGGCGACGAACCCCTCGTACGCCTGCGCGCCCCCGGCCGGGTCGGTCGCCCGCAGGATCGACGACGGGTGGAC
>JALYXV010000011.1 GCA_030947025.1 Actinomycetota bacterium
GTAGAGCTGATCCCGGAGGGCCAGAGAACCCAACCAGCGGCTCCCCTCCTCCATCTCTCATACAGCGCTGCCTCGACCAGCCACGACGCTCACACGCCGCCTCCAGCCTCAGCATTACCGGCACACACGCAACGGTGCCGCTTCAACAGCATTATCGACATTTTGCCAACTGCTGATCAAAGGCAGCGTTGGCCTGGGCTCGAGACTTCGAGGCTGGCGATAATGACATCGCGGACGGCGCCCGAGAACAACCGTCGGATGGCTGCCTCGATCGCGCCAATGTGAGCGTTTAAGTTGGAACGGGCCAGGCCAAGCTGGTGGCAGACGTCAAAGCGTGATGGCTTGGTAGTCGAGGTGGTCGGAATGGGACAAAGGCGTGATGTAGGGGTATGGCCCGGTTCGCACGGGATGGTCGTCGTGGTGCCGGCGGAAGCGCCGATCCTACGAGTCGCACCCAGCGCGGAGTCGACCGAAGGAAGATCAGCAGAGGCAACGCCGCCCATAGCCACCAGCATGGCCAACACCACGGACCACGGCAAACGTCGCGCCCTTACGGGCAGGTAAATGATTCACGATTTCCCTCGGCGAGAATCCGACAGCGAATCTCGGTCCCATTTTGATAGCGGAGGTCAGTAAAACATATGACATGGTCGTGACATTGGCTGGCGCCTTCTTCGTCGGCCGCTGGTCATAAATCCTAGGAAGACGGCAGCAAGAGCGCAACTAGCGGCTGGCCATGTCCTCCACCGTGGCCAAGCGCAAGTTGCCCTGCTCGAGTGGGGATCTCGGTCAGGTCGCCGCACCATTTCACGTCGATCGGCCCCGAAATCCCGTTTTGATCAGGTCGACGATCGGGTCGGCCCGCTGCCGGGCGGGTGAACATCGCCGACGGCGCGGGCTGGGGCGGGCCACCACGCCCCGGCGGGCGATGCTGGCGGCCACTGTCCTCTCCGTCGACATCCATCCGAGATCGCGCAGCTCGGCGTGCACCCTCGGACTGCCATAGGTTCCGGGTTGCCGCCGGAGTCGGCGAAGACCTTGGCCACCTTGGCTTCAAACACGCGCCCGGCGCCGCTGACGCTCGCCGGGGGACAGTCCCGCCACCTGTAGATCACGACTCGCTGAAACTCAACGCCCGCCAGGCCACGGCGTGGGGCGCGCAGTGCTCGGTGAGGTTGTCCCGCTGAGCGTGGATTTTTGAAGCGGTCCCCCGCCTGAGTCCTGCCAGGTGTCGGGCGTCCTCGACAGACAATCGACAAGGAGGACCGCCGTGAAGAAGAACTAGCAGACTCAGACGCGTCGACGAACCGCACATAATGACGGACAAGTCGCCGGTGCCACTTTAAGCATGCCCCACCCATAATCGGCGATCTGCATTCTTGACAAGCAGCTACACACCCGTCAGCTGGTGCCGATGACGAGGGTGCTACTGGCGGCTTCGACGACGTCGCTGGTGACGGAGTGGGGTTCGTTGATCTTCATGATCCGTTCGATCTGGGTGAAGAGCCGGTCGAGGAGGCAGAAGGTGCCCCGCGTGACTCGGACGATGACCGCGACGGCCTGGGCATCGGTGAAGTCCTCGGGGTCGAGGGTGAAGCCGAGTTTGCGCCAATGGCGTTCGGACAGGGCAGACAGAACATCGAAGCTGCAAGGTCGGAGGAGCCGCCCTTCCTGTTGATAACATCTGTATGGCTATACAGATGAGGAGATCGCAGTGCCCGAGCCTGTTGTTCTCGATGGTTGCGAGCTGAAGCTGGTGGACCCCGAGCGGGTCCGGTCGGTCCAGGCCTCCCTGCCCGAGACAGACGTCGTCGAGGCGCTGGCCGAGGTGTTCGGGTTGCTGTCCGACCCAAACCGGCTGCGTCTGCTGGCCAGCCTGCTCGAGGGTGGCGAGTTGTGCGTGTGCGACCTGGCGGCGGCGGCGGACATGGCCGAGTCGACCACCTCGCATGCCCTCCGGCTGCTGCGGGCCCACCACGTGGTCAAGGCTCGTAGGGCTGGGCGGATGATGCACTACTCGCTGCGCGACGGCCACGTCCGAATGCTCTTGGACGTCGCCCTCGAGCATGTGCGCCACGCCGATGGTCGCGGCCCTAAGGCCGTTCCGTGACCCGTTCGAGGCGGCTGGCGTTGGCCATGGGGCTCAACATCGCGTTGGTGCTGGGCCAGGTGGCGTTCGGTTTGGTCGCCCATTCCTTGGGCCTGCTGGCCGACGCCGGCCACAACCTGAGCGACCTGGCGGCAATGGTGGTATCGCTGGTGGCGGTGTGTTGGGCTCGTCGTTCTCCCACCGCAAAGCACTCCTTCGGCTACCACCGGGGGACGATCCTGGCGGCGCTGGCCAATGCGGCGACGATTTTCGCGGCCACCTGCTTCATCTTCTATGAGGCGCTGCGGCGCGTGGCTCACCCCGAGGCGGTGCGGGGCGGGGTGGTCGTGGTGGTGGCGTTAGGGGCCTTCGCGGTCAACGCCGCCGCCGCATTGGTCCTGCGCGAGCGCGGGTCCGATCTGAACATGCGGTCCGCGTTGTTGCACATGGCGGGCGACGCGCTGGCATCGCTGGGTGTCGCCCTGGCTGGTCTGGTCATCGTGCTCACCGGCGGTTCCTTGTGGTTGGACCCGGTGGTGTCGATGGCGATCGGGGTGTTGATCGCCATCGAAGCGTTCAACCTCGTCCGCCAGGCCGCAGAGGTGCTCCTGGAGTCGACACCCAGAGACGTCGACCTCGACCGGCTCAGTCTGGCAATGGCCGCGGTCGAGGGGGTCGAGACGGTCCATGACCTTCATGTGTGGAGCCTGTCGTCGGAAGTTCGGGCCCTGTCCGCCCATGTGGTGCTGGCCGGCCACCCCAGCCTGGAGGAAGCTCAGGTAGTCGGTGAGCGGGTGAAGACCGCGGTGGGCGCGCCATTCGCGCTTGCCCATGTCACGCTCGAACTGGAATGCGAGGCGTGCGCCGACGGCAACGACAGCCCCTGCGGCATGGACGCCCACCTGACCGCCCCACCTGCCCATCACCACTGATGCACACTACCTGCGGCGAGGCGGTCGCGGCCGGGTCGAACCGAGTACCCGTGAGCGAACCCGTTCCCGTCGTACTGGCCAGCCCTCGCGACGCGGGCCGAAGGCAGCGCGGGGTGCGCCGAGCCCGGCTCCTGGCCTGGTTCACCATCGCTTGGAACTCGGTCGAGGGCCTCGTCGGCGTCGGGTCGGGCGTCGCAGCCGCATCGATCGCCCTGATCGGCTTCGGCGTCGACTCCTGTGTCGAGGTGCTGTCCGGCGCGGTGGTCCTGTGGCGTCTTGCCAAGGAGCGTCACGGCCAGGAACTCTCCGAGGCGGCCGAGCATAAGGCGCTGCGCGTGATCGCCGCGTCGTTCTTCGCTCTGGCCGCCGGGATCACGGTCGAGTCTGTCCGCAAGCTGGTCACCGGCGAACACCCTTCGGCCAGCGCGCTCGGTGTCGCCCTCACCGTGGTGTCTCTGATCACCATGCCCCTGTTGGCCCGGTCCAAGGCGAAGGTGGGCCGCCAACTCGGCAGTCACGTCCTCCAGGCCGACGCCGCCCAGAGCGTGCTGTGCGTGTGGCTGTCGGCCGTCGTGCTTTTGGGTCTTGTCCTCAACGCCGCCCTTGGCTGGTGGTGGGCCGACCCGGTGGCCGCGCTCGGCATCGTCCACGTCGCGGTGCGGGAAGGCCGGGACGCCTGGAAAGGCGACACCTGCTGTTGAGCAATTCTGGACGCGAATCCGGCAACCAATCTCGAGCAGCGGCTGAAATCCAGATGAGCTCGATCGCAGGCCCCTTGATCTCAGCACGACCGCCCCCGTTGCGATGCTCGCTGCGCTTGAGACTCGATCGGCGCGGTGCGCAGTGGCCCCAACACGACTTGGGTGCTCCATCAAATGCATTCGGTACGACACCGAGCGAGCTAGCATCCCGCGCCGGGTAGGGCGGTTAGTCGAACCACTTTGGGGATGAGCGACCGGGCCGCACAGAACTACCACCCTCAGCCGTCGGTAGCGGGCGGAAAACGTGAGTTGGATCAAGGTCGACAGACCTACGCCGACGCTGAACCTCTACCCTGTGGGCTTTGGCGGACGGGGACTACGTAGCCGCCATCGCCCTGGCCCCGCTTAGGTTAGTGCGGGAGACGGTGTTGCGGCGGCCCGACATTGGGACGCCGCGTACGAACGAGCCGGATCGACAATGAGGTGGTATCAGCCGCAGCCCGCCGAGTCACTGGATCTGATCGAGATGACCGGCGTCGCGGCCGACGAGGCGGTGATCGACATCGGCGGCGGCGCATCAACTCTCGTCGACGGCCTCATCGCCGCCGGGTATCGAGACGTCTCGGTGCTCGACATCTCCTCGGCCGGCATGCGCGACGCCCGGGAACGACTCAAAGACTCGGCCGCCCAAGTCCGATGGTTGCACCAGGACCTCCTCAGCTGGCAACCCGACACTCGTTTACCAGGTGTGGCACGACAGGGCCGTATTCCACTTCCTTGTCGCCCCCGACAACCGAGCCCGCTACCACCGCCTCATCACCGATGCCGTTGCCCCTGGCGGGTTCGTCGTCGTGGGCACCTTCGCAGCCGACGGGCCGCAACACTGCTCGGGCCTGCCCGTGTGCGCCACAGCGTCGATGAGCTGCGGGCTGCGCTCGGAGACAACCTGGAACTCGTGACCTGGCGCCGAGTCAGCCATAGCCCCCCCCAGGCGTCACCCATCCGTTCACCTGGGTCGGGCTGCGGGTCCCGGGCGACACCCAGCGGAGGGGTCTCTCTGGGGTCGGCGCTCGAGACCCCAGTAGAGCACGACGCCCCCGACCAGACCTGTCGTCGGTCAGGGCGAAATCAAGAAGCTCGACAACACCGAAGGCGTCAAAGTCGACCGCCGCTGTTGACCGGGCCGGCTACGACGTCGCTCGCTCGCACAGAAGTACGTTCAACGAGCAGGACCCTCGCCCTGGTGGGGGCGAGGGTCCTGAAGGTCATCTCATTCAACGCCGTAAGGCAGCCGAGCGCGCCCTGGTGGGTTAGGCAAGTTTGGGAGCTTGCCCACCCACTCCCGGCGGACGCGCTACTTCTGCTGATCAGCTGCCGGCATGAATACCGCGCTGGTAGCCGGCCGCCGAAGAACTCTTCGAGGCGGCTGCGGCGTGTACCACAGGGGGATGGGGCGGGATCGTGCCCGTGCCGCCCCCGTTGGCGACGCATTGCTGGTTGATGAAGCCGAACAGGTTGTGGATCCACTGGTTGTGGTCGCACGGCGGGTTCAAGTTGGCATCCTCACCGTCGAGGTTGCTGTTGAGCTTGCCCCGGTTGCTGAGCAGCGTGTTGTTCTCCGCTCCTGGTCCGGTCTGCACCAAGACGTTCGTCGTGTTGGTGACGACGTGGATGGTCACCGGTCCCGCCTGGGTCAGGTTGTAGAGCTGCACGCCCAGCGCGTACGTCGTGCCCACCACCGGGATCGTAACCACGCCGACACCGGCGGTGAGCAGGCCGGTGCGACCGGTGCTGCCCTCGTTGAACATGATGACCGCGCTGGCCCCGGCGGCAACGGCGTTATTCACCTTCTGGCTACGGGCGCAGAAGCCACGTTGGATGAGGGCGACAGCGCCGACGGGGAAACCGGCGAAGTCGGACGGGGAGCATCCGCTGGCGGAGGTGTCGAAGCCGGTCGGGGGAATACTGATGGGGCCGACCGCGACCAGCCGGGCGGTCACGTCACCGCTCCCGGATCCGGACAGGGCCTTGTAGTCGGTCCCTTGCACGAAGGGCGGCATCGACGGCGAGGTCACCTGGAGCAGCGACGGGCCGACATCGGTGAACTTGTTCGAGAAGGTTGGACCCTCGAGGGAGATGCCGTCGATCTGGTTGGAGTTGACCAGGTTTCCCTGCACCAGGTTGTCATGCGACCCCGCGGGCAGGTAGATCCCGTTGGCGAAGTTGTTGCTGGAGACGTTGTTCCTGATCGTGTTGCCAAAGGACCTGTCCCCGGGGGTGCTGAGGATCGAGATGCCGCTGTCATTGGGGTCGCTGTTGGAGAGGCCATTGGAGAAGACCTTGTTGTTCTCGATGGTCTCGTAGAGGTTCGGAGGGTTGTTGACGTTGGGGTCCACATTGTTGCTGGCGTGGATGCCGATCCCGGCCAGCAGATTGCCTTGGACGGTGTTGCCCCGGACGACGTTGTTGGAGGCGTTGGGCCCTTCGATCCGGATGCCTTCGTCCTGGTTGGTGTTGTCGATACAGCGCGGATGCGGGGGTGGCGCGGGAACGTTGTTGTTGTTGGTCGTGTTGCCGATCACCTGATTGTCAGTGGCATTGTCGACCAGCGAGATGCCCCCATACGGGCCGTTGTTGTTGGCCACATTCCCGAGGATCATGTTGTGGTTCGTGTTGAACAGTCCGATGCCATCACCGAGATTGCAGTTCGGTCCGGTGTGTCCGCCAAAGTCGCTGACGTTGTTGTTGGCGTGGATGTTGCTCACGGTGTTCCCCGCGCCGCCGAGGATCGCAACGCCGTCGTTGAAGCCGGTGACGGTTCCATTGCGCACCGTCACGCCGTTGACGCCTATCAGGCGCACCCCGGCGATGTCGCCAACGGCATTGGTCGAGAAAATTCTGTGGCCGTTGAGATTGAGTGTGATGTAGCTGGTGCTGATGTCGAGGCCGTCGCCCGTGCACGGCCCGATGTTGTAGGTGAGCGTGGCGCTCTGCGTCACGGTCGAGCCACAACTCAGCCGGGCATCGGCCGGCGCAGCCGGTGCCGCGACCACAAATCCAGCCAGGCTCAATCCCAACGCGGAAGCCCCACCGATGACGCGCTTGTATTTCCCCATACTCTCCGCCCCTCTCTAGTAAAGGGCGAAACCTAGCAGAAATGTGCCTGTGACACAAGCCCTCGGTACGACGGCGGCGAACCTACCAACCCGATCATCGCCAGAACGGGCGACAGGCCGGCCCAAGCCCAGCTACACGAAAATAGCGCTAGCCGATCTTTTGGGCGAAGGCCAGAGCGATGACGCTGTAGCCCAGAGGCGTGGCGTGGATGTTGGGTCCGACCGGGGACGGGGCGCACATCCAGGTGTAGATGCAGGTGACGGCCAGGTCGACCGGCAGGTCGAGGTAGGGCAGGGCCGGGAGGTCGAGCGGGGCGAAGGCCCCCTTGACATCGACCACGGCGAATCCCGCGGCGGTATAGGCCGCCACCAGCACCTGGTTGAACCTGGCCGCCACCTGCTCGGACTGCACCGCCAGGGCGACCAAGGCCCCCCCTTTCAGCGCCGCGGCCACGAACGGGTCGTAGTACGTCATGGCCACCATGGGCACGTGAGGCCCGGCCTGGCGCAGGGCGTGGAGGATGAGCGGAAGGTCGTGACGGACGGCGGCCACGCCCGCAGCCAGGCACGCCGAGTCGAGGCCGGACGCGTGCGCGCAGCCGTCGATGTTGTTGGCCCCGATGTCGAGGGTGACCAGCACCACCCGGTGGGTAGCAAGGAAGGCGGTGGCCTGGGCCAGCTGCGAGGCGAACTGGTAGGGGCATATCCCCCCGTCCAACATGGTGCCCGTCGTCTCCCCCGGACAGCCCAACTTGGCCAGCCGGAGGCCGGGCGAGGCGGCGTGGTACCGGGACCACAGGTCGTCGGCATAGCCCTGGTTGGTCTCGACGCTTTGGCCTGATGCGTTGGGCTGGACGCCCTGCGCCAGCGAGTCGCCCAGTGCCAGGTAGTAGGGCGCGGAGTCGATCCTCGGACCCGCGGCCGCGGATGCCGAGGCACCCACCCCCACCCCGGCCGGCCCGAGGACCAGCATAAGGGCCCACCCCAGCGCGGCCTTTCCGATACGCGCCATTTGTGGCTCCTTTCCCCCGGGAGCACCCTACCCCGGGGACGTCAGCTCATGCGGGCCAACAGGTCGCCCAGCGCGGCCGCTCCGGCCGGGCCCACGTGCACATGGTCGGGCGCCAACCAATCGGGATGGGCGTTGACCAGGGTGTTCCAGTCGGCCAGGAGCGCACCGGGGTGGCGGGCTACGCCGGCCGCAATGATGGGGTTGTTGCCGATGAGGGGGCCGGTGACGGTCATGAACACCACCCGCTTGGCCCCTTGGCACGCCTGCATCATCTGGTCGAACTGGGCGTCGTTGATCCGCCCGTTGCTGCCCAGGGCCACGATGACGACGGGCGGGAGCTTGCCGCTGGCCCGCAGCGACGACAGTATGCCGACGCCCACGGACCACTGGCGGCCCACGGCCGCGTCGATCGCAATCTGGTGTGACGTCAGGGTGGCCGGGGCGTACAGCTTGACGTCCTCGAGCACCGAGTCGCCGACCGCCACCCCCGAACCGGCCACCGGGGGTGGGAGCGGCTGCGGGTGTGTCGTCGCAGGCACCGTCGTGGCCGGCACCGTGGTGGCGGCGAGGGCTGCGGCCCGGAGTGCCCGTGCCTCGGTCCGCAGCGCCTCGGTCCGCAGCGCCTCGGAGGACGCCGACACCGCTGATGTGGGCGCGGTCGCGGAGGTCACCGGGCCGGTCGCGGCCGAGGGGAGAGTCTTCCCGTCCGACGCCGCGGCTGAAGCCAATGCCACCGCCGCGGCCGCCACCGCTATCCGACCTTGTACTCGCACTCGACTCCCAAGTCTAGGGCCGGTCAGGCCGGGACCACCGCCGCCGTCTCTCCCTGGTCCTCGTCACCCAAGGCGAAGGACTGCCACATGGCGGCGTAGCGACCCTGTAGGGCCAGCAGCTGGCGGTGGGTCCCGTCCTCGACCACCCGGCCCTGGTCGAGGACGATGATCCGCCCGGCCGTGCGGGCGGTCTGCAACCGGTGGGCGATCAGGATGGTCGTGCGGCCCTGGGCGACGATCCCCATGGCGCGCGACACCCGGGCCTCGGTACCCAGGTCGAGGTTGGACGTGGCCTCATCGAGCAACAAGATGGCCGGGTCGACCAACTGGGCCCGGGCCAGGGCGATCAGCTGACGCTGTCCGGCCGACAGGCTCCGCCCTCGCTCGGTCACAACATGGCGGTAACCACCCGGCAGTCCGGCGATGAACTCGTGGGCGCCGACCGCCCGGGCCGCCGCCTCCACCTCGGCGTCGCGGGCATCGGATCGGCCGTAGGCGATGTTGTCCCGGATCGTTCCCGAAAAGAGGAAGGCCTCCTGGGGCACATAGCCCAACTGGCGGCGAAAGGCGCCCAGGCCGAGCTGGCGGAGGTCGTGCCCGTCGATCAGCACCGTCCCGGCCGACGGGTCGTAGAATCGGGCGACCAGCTTCATCACCGTCGACTTGCCCGCGCCCGTCTCGCCCACCAGGGCCACCGTCTCCTTGGGCCGGATGACCAGATCAACCCCGCTCAGCGCCTGGGCGCCGCCCGGCACCCCCGGGTAGGCGAAGTGGACATCCACCAACCGGATGTCCCCGGCGAGGGTGCCCACCGGGAACGGGTTCTCGGGTTCGGGCGTGAGGGTCTCGACCTGCATCAGCTCGTTGATCGTCTCCATGGACGCCCGGGCCTGCTGGTAGGCGTCGAACACCTGCGAGAGCTGCTGGATGGGCGAGAACAAAAGGTCGGCGAACAGCACGAAGGCGATGAGGCCGCCCGCGGTCAGCGAGCCGTTGCCGACCAGCACCGAGCCCACGCCGAGCACCACCGCGACCGCGATCTCGGACAGAAACTCGACGAAGGGGAAGTACAGCGCCACCAGCCGTTGGGCCTGGATCCGGGCGTCCAGGTAGCGACCGGCCACCTGCCGGAAATCGTCCTCGTTGCGTTGCTCCCGCACGAAGGCCTGCGACTCCCGTACCCCGGCCAGGCTCTCCTGGAGGTTGGCGTTGACCACTGCGATGCGGTCCCGGGCGGTGCGGTAGGCCCGGGCGGACAGCCGTCGGAAGACCACGGTGGCCACGACCAGCGGGACTACGACGGCGAGCAGCGCCAGCGCCAGCTCGGTATTCAGGGTGATCATCACGACGGCCACGCCGAGGAAGGTGAAGAGGTTGACGATGGCGGTGATCAGCCCGTTTTCCAGCAGGTCGCTGAGGGCGTCCACGTCGGTGGTCATCCGGGTCATGATCCGGCCCGCCATCTCCCGGTCGTAGAAATCGATCGACAGCCGCTGCAGCTGGGCGAAGATGCGCACCCGCAGCGCGAAGAGCATCCGTTCCGAGGTCCGCCCGGTGATGAAGGTCTGGGCCATCGAGTCGGCCAGGTCGGCCGCGGTGACCACGAAGAAGGCGCCCGCGGCGATCACAAGGTCCGAGGTGGCCCGGGCCACGACGCCGTGATCGATGGCCTGGCGGATGAACACCGGGCCCGCCAGGGTGGCCAGGGCGTCGAGGATGACCAGGATGAGGCCGGCCAGCAGGCCCCGGCGGTAGGGGCGGATGAAGCGGCCCAGGCTAAAACCGGGATCGTGGCGGGACTCGCGGGCCACGTCGACACGAGGGTTGTCGTGGGCCACTCGCAGGGCGTCGACCTTGGCCAGCAGCTCGGGTGTCGGGGCGAGTCCGGCCATCCAGGCGGCGTGGCCGCCGTCGGCACCCCGGAGCCCGATGCCGGGCGGGGCCCCGACGACGCTGCCCGCGGCGACCGAGCGCCCGGGGGCCGGTTCGGGCCACGCC